>DASRSG010000189.1:0-4028 GCA_035656595.1 Jatrophihabitantaceae bacterium
CTCACGCCCATCGGCGTGATCAGCCTGGGCTACCCCGCCCCCGACGCCCGCTCACCCTCGCTCAAGCGCGGCCGGCGACCGCACGAGGACGTCGTCAGCTACGGCTCGTTCGGCACCGGATCGTGATCTCGCCGGGTGCCCAGGCCAGGCGCCATGACCGCGACGATGCGCTCGAGATCGTCCACCGAGGCGAACTCGACGGTGATCTTGCCCTTGCGCCGGCCGAGTTCGACGCGTACGCGGGTGTCGAAGGTGTCCGAGAGCTTGTCGGCCAGCTCGCTGATCGCCGGCGCGGTGAAGCGCGGCGTGCTGGCGCGCCGAGGCGACTTCTTGCCGGCGTGGCCGTGCTGGTGCAGCGAGACGAGTTCCTCGGTCGCCCGCACCGACAGCCCCTCGGCCACGATGCGCGCGGCCAGCTCCTCGACCACATCGGTGTCGTCGAGCCCGAGTAACGCGCGCGCGTGGCCGGCCGAAAGCACGCCGGCGGCGACCCGGCGCTGTACCGGCACCGGCAGGTTGAGCAGCCGGATGGTGTTGCTGACTTGCGGCCTGCTACGCCCGATGCGATGCGCGAGCTCGTCGTGGGTCACGCCGAACTCCGCGAGCAGCTGCTGGTAGGCGGCCGCCTCTTCCAACGGGTTCAGCTGGGCCCGGTGGATGTTTTCCAGCAACGCGTCGCGCAGCATGGCGTCATCGTCGGTGCTGCGGACGATCGCGGGCACGGTGCTCAGTCCGGCGGCTACCGCAGCGCGCAGCCGCCGCTCGCCCATCACGAGTTCGTATCCGTCGCCGTCGGCACGTACGACGACGGGCTGCAACACACCGAACTCGCGCACCGAGTGGGCTAGCTCGGCGAGGGCGTCCTCATCGAACACCTGGCGCGGTTGCTTGGCATTGGCGCGAATCTGATCCACCGGCAACTGCGCGAACCAGGCCCCGTCGACCGGCACGAGATCGGTCGAGCTCGGCCCGGCCGCCTCGCCGTCCGATTGCTCAGCCGTCTCGTTGGCCGGGGTGCCCGGCTCGGGCAGCACGCCATTCGGCGCAGCGGTGCCGGGCAGCTCGCTGCGGACTTCGGCCGGGCCGGGCTGGCCGGACTCCTGCCGGTCAGCAAGCGTGTCCTCGGCGGCGTCCGGCGACGGTGCGGTCGGAATCAATGCGCCAAGTCCGCGGCCAAGGCCGCCGCGGCGATGCTTGTTACTCATGCTCCCCCGTCCTCTCCCGTCGGTCGATCGGTGCGCTCAGACTTCGGCGGGCTACCCGCGCCGCGCTCGGCGATCTCGTGCGCGGCCTGAACGTATCCGATAGCACCGCGCGAGCCCGCGTCGTAGGTGATCACGGTCTGTCCGAAGCCGGGTGCCTCAGAGACCCGAACGTTGCGCGGGATCACCGGTGACAGCACGAGTTCGGCGAAATGATTGCGTACCTCGGCAGCCACCTGATCGGCCAGCCGGGTCCGGCTGTCGTACATCGTGAGCAGGACGGTGGTGACGACCAGGTCGGGGTTGAGGTGCGAGCGCACCAGTTCGACGGTGTTGAGCAGCTGGGCGAGCCCTTCGAGGGCGTAGTACTCGCACTGGATCGGGATCAGCACCTCGCGCCCGGCCACCAGCGCGTTCAGGGTGAGCAGGCCCAGCGACGGCGGGCAATCGATGAACACGTAGTCCGGCGGATCGTCGGACTTCAGGAACGCGGTCACCGCACGCTGCAGCCGGTACTCGCGGGCAACCTGGGAGGTGAGCTCGATATCGGCACCGGCCAGATCGAGCGTGGCCGGTACGCAGCGCAGGTTCTCGGTGAAGGACACCGGCTGGGCGACGTCGGTGATCGCTGCCCCGGCAAGGAGCACGTCATAGGCAGACGGCGTGCCAACCGGGTGGTTTACCCCCAGCGCGGTACTCGCGTTGCCTTGCGGGTCGAGGTCGAGCAGGCAGACCCGCAGCCCGTGCAGGGCGAGCGCGGCGGCAATATTGACCGCACTGGTCGTCTTGCCGACCCCGCCTTTTTGGTTCGCCACGGTCAGGACGCGAGTGCCGGTCGGTCGCGGCCACTGCTCTTGGCGCACGTTCATCACATGGATCGCTTGGGCGGCCTCGCGCATGATGGGCGTGTCGAACTCGGTTCTACGTGAAACATCGGGTGCGACGCCCGATGAGGAATCCGTGGCGGGCAGATCGGTTTCACGTGAAACATCCGTGGCGCGGGGATCGGTTTCACGTGAAACATCGACACCGGCCGCATCCTCCGCTGTCATCGCTCCCCTTTCCCTGCCGGCCGCGGTTTCGCCTGCCGCGCTGCTCGCCATTGCTCCCGTCGAGCCGTGACCACCGAGGTCGTCGGGTCGATCAGACCAACACCGCATGTGGTCACCGACGCCCCGACCGCGCCCGCGCGGTGGATCGCCAACCGATGCTGGGCAATCTCCTCGGCCGCGCCCGCGCCCTTGATCAACGCAAGTTGACCGTGCTCGGCGAGCAGCGGTAGGCACCATCTCACCAAACGGTCCAGCGGCGCTACCGCTCGCGCGGTAACCGAGTCGGCGGAGCCGAACTTGGCACCGATCTGCGGGTCGTCGGCACGGCCCCGCTCGATGCGGATCTGGTCGTGCAAGCCGAGCGCGTCGATGACGCCGGCCAGAAAGTCGACGCGGCGCTGCAGCGGTTCGACCAGATCAACGCGCACATCGGGACGACGGATCGCCATCGCGACACCCGGCAGCCCGGCGCCCGACCCGACGTCCACAACGCGCGCCGTCTCGGGAAACAGGTCCGTCACGACCGCGCAGTTGAGCAGGTGCCGGCTCCAGATCCGCGCGGGTTCGCGCGGACCGATCACGCCGCGAATCACGCCCTCGGTCACCAAGATGGTGGCGTACCGCTCGGCCAGCGCCAAGCGCGCGCCGAACACCGCCAGTGCGCTGGGCGGCACCTGCTCCGGGGTAGCCCCGGAGCCGGTCACGATCAGTCGCCCGGCAGCACGACGACGCGGCGGTTCGGCTCCTCGCCCTCGGATTCGCTGCGCACGCCAGCGATCGCGGAGATCGCGTCGTGCACCACCTTGCGTTCGAAGGGGTTCATCGGGGTCAGCCGGGCCGGCTCACCCGAGTCGAGCACTCGGGCCGCGGTATCGGCAGCGAGTCCGGACAGCTCGTTGCGGCGGGCCTGCCGGTGTCCGCTGATATCGAGCATCAGCCGGCTGCGCGTGCCGGTCTTCTGCGCGACGGCCAGCCGGGTGAGCTCCTGCAACGCGTCGAGCGTCTCACCGCGAGTGCCGACCAGCGACTGCAGCCCGGAGCCGATGATGGCAACGACGGCGCGATCGTTCTCGACATCGAGGTCGATGTCGCCGTCGTAATCGACGATGTCGAGCAGCCGCTCGAGGTAGTCCGCGGCGATGTCGC
Organism: Jatrophihabitantaceae bacterium; assembly: GCA_035656595.1. GTDB lineage: Bacteria > Actinomycetota > Actinomycetes > Mycobacteriales > Jatrophihabitantaceae > RYN-133. The sequence goes on from DASRSG010000189.1 coordinate 3,401, forward strand.
CTTCCTGGATCAGCAGCGACCCGGTGTCGCCGCCCTCGGCGTCGGCACCGACCTCGCGGCCTTCATCGTTGCCCGCGTCGCCCTCCGGGGCGAACTCGGATTCATCGCTGTCGACGGCGTGCTCGCTAACGGTTTCGCTCACTGGTGCAGGTCCTCTCGGATCGGGATCAGTCGCTTTCCTGCTGATATACGGGGAATTGACGGCGTAGGTAAGTGCCAGTCAATGGCCCCGCAAGCAGGATCAGCGGCGTTTCTTCGCCTGGCTCGGGCGTTTGCCCGGTGGTCTGTTGCCGCCTTGGCGCTGCGGGCGTTGGCCCGGACGCGGCGCGTTGCGCGGTGGCGGCGTCGCAGCGTCCTCATCGGCCGGTTCAACGATGTCGGCAGAGTCCTTGATCAACGTCGTGCGGCTGCGCGGATCACGGGCCGGGCGCTGGCCCGGCTTAGGCGCCAGCGACTTGCCCAACGCACCGACCTCGGGTGAATCGGCCGGCGTCTGCGGGTGGTATTTGTTGATGTAGAGCTGTTGGAACATGGTCCAGGTGTTGCTGGTGAACCAGTAGAGCAGCACGCCGAGGGGGAAGAACACCCCGGAGAACAGCACCGAGATCGGGATGAACACCTTCATCAG
>DASRSG010000190.1:0-2005 GCA_035656595.1 Jatrophihabitantaceae bacterium
ACATCGCCCCGCCGGCCAACGTCAGCCAGGAGACCTTCGCCAAGGTGATGACGATCGCGCTGAGTGTGATGAAGAAGCTCGGCTGGCGCTGACACAACGCCGGCTCGCCGTAAGCTTTGCCAGACCCGATCCGTCCCGTCCCGGAGGTCCTGTGGCCCGCGTGATCGTCGATGTTGTGCTCAAGCCCGAGATCCTCGATCCGCAGGGCCAGGCGATCGTCGGCGCGCTGGGACGACTCGGGATCGACGGGGTCACCGACGTCCGGCAGGGCAAGCATTTCGAGCTCGAGGTCGACGACAGCGTCGACGACGACGCGATCGCCAAGCTCGCCGATACCCTGCTCGCCAATCCGGTGATCGAGAACTTCACGATCCACCGCTGACGGCGGCCCGCCCGGTAGATTGGCCGCGTGCCGGTCCGCGTTGGTGTCGTAACGTTTCCGGGCAGCCTCGACGACCGCGACGCCGCCCGCGCGGTACGTGCCGCTGGCGGCGAGCCGGTCGCGCTGTGGCACGCCGATCCGTCGCTGCATGACGTGGCTGCGGTCGTGCTGCCCGGCGGGTTCTCCTACGGCGACTACCTGCGCGCCGGTGCGATCGCGCGGTTCGCTCCCGTCATGGAGTCGGTGATCGCGGCTGCGCACGACGGGTTGCCCGTGCTCGGCATCTGCAACGGCTTCCAGGTGCTGTGCGAGTCGCACCTGCTGCCGGGTGCGCTGGTGGGCAACATCGGCCGCAAGTTCGTCTGCCGCGCGCAATCGCTGCGCGTGGAGAACGCGGCAAGCGCGTGGACAGGGTCGTACCGGTCGGGCCAAGAGATCGTCATCCCGATCAAGAACATGGACGGCATGTTCGTCGCCGACGATCGCACGCTGCGCGAGCTAGAGGCCGAGGGACGGGTGGTGGTGCGCTACCGGCACGGCAACCCGAACGGCAGCTACCGCGACATCGCCGGCATCACCAACCAGGCCGGCAACGTGGTCGGGCTGATGCCGCATCCCGAGCACGCGATCGATCCGCTGACCGGCACCGGCGGCGATGGCCTCGGCTTCTTCCTCAGCCTCATCGGAGTCCCAGCGTGAACCGGTCTTTGCCCCGCGTGGGCACGCTCGCGCGGCCCGGCAGCAGGCATACGCGGGGCAAAGCAGGACCCGCCGCATGACGGTCGACACGGTCGAGATCGCGCAGCGGACGCCTGAGCAGCCGCAGCCGGCCAAGGAACTCGGCCTGGCTGATTCGGAGTACCGGCAGATCCGCGAGATCCTCGGCCGGCGTCCGACCAGCTCGGAACTCGCCATCTACTCGGTCATGTGGAGCGAGCACTGCTCCTACAAGTCGTCCAAGGTGCACCTGCGCCAGTTCGGCGAGAAGGCACCGCCGACCGACGCGCTGCTGGTCGGCATGGGCGAGAACGCCGGCGTGGTCGACGCCGGAGACGGGTGGGCGGTCACCTTCAAGATCGAGTCGCACAACCACCCGTCCTACGTCGAGCCGTACCAGGGCGCTGCCACGGGCGTCGGCGGCATCGTGCGCGACATCCTCACCATGGGCGCGCGCCCGGTCGCGGTCATGGACTCCTTGCGCTTCGGCCGCCTCGACGCGGGCGACACCGCGCGCGTGCTGCCCGGCGTCGTGGCCGGCATCGGTGGCTACGGCAACTGCCTCGGCTTGCCCAACATCGGCGGCGAGGTCTACTTCGACGAGTCCTACACCGGCAATCCGCTGGTCAACGCGCTGTGCGTCGGTGTCATGCGGACGGACGCGATCAAGCTCGCCAAGGCCGATGGGCCCGGCAACAAGGTGGTTCTGTTCGGCGCGCGCACCGGCGGTGACGGCATCGGCGGGGCGTCCGTGCTGGCGAGCGCGACCTTCGACGATGCGAAACCGTCGAAGCGGCCGTCGGTGCAGGTCGGTGATCCGTTCGCCGAGAAGGTGCTGATCGAGTGCTGCCTCGAGATCTTCGCCGCCGACCTGGTGACCGGAATTCAGGATCTCGGTGCGGCCGG
>DASRSG010000191.1:0-21611 GCA_035656595.1 Jatrophihabitantaceae bacterium
CCGATGGTGGCGATGCTTGACGACGAGACGACGATCGACCGGCTGTGCTCGGCGATCGAGTCCGTCGAGATCGGCGAGCCACGACCGCATGCTGCGTCGACGGTGTGGACGGCCCGGATCCCGCCGTCGGCAATGTCGCCGCGCACCGCGTTCTTCGCCGCGCACGAGTCCGTCCCAGCCGCTGCCGCAGCGGGGCGGATCAGCGCCGAACTGATCGCCCCGTACCCGCCGGGCATCCCGGTGCTCACTCCGGGCGAGCTCATCACCGCGGAGACGATCAACGCCCTCGGCCACGCGGCACACAGCGGAGTACGAATCGCCTACGCGGCCGATCCAACGCTGTCCAGCTACCAAGTCGTGGTCGAATAGGCCGGTGACCGTAGCCGCACCACAACCGAATCTTGACGGGCAGATCATCGCCAGCGAGCTGACCAAGGTCTTCCGCGGACGCATTCGCGCGGTCGATCGGCTCAGTTTCACCGTCGAACCGGGATCGGTCACCGGGTTCCTCGGGCCGAACGGTGCAGGCAAGACGACCACGCTGCGCATGGTGCTCGGCCTGGTCCACCCCACCGGCGGCACGGCGACTATCGGCGGACTTCAGTACAAGAACATTCCGCACCCGATCACCCGCGTCGGTGCCGCGCTGGAGTCATCGAGCTTCCACCCGGCCCGCACCGGACGGAACCACCTGCGCATCCTCTGCATCGCCGCCGGGCTGCCGTTGCAGCGCGCCGACGCCGTGCTCGACATGGTCGGGCTCGGCGCCGCCGGCAAGCGCAAGGTGCGCGGTTACTCCCTCGGGATGCGGCAGCGGCTCGGCCTGGCTTCGGCACTGCTCGGCGATCCCCGCGTGCTTGTGCTCGACGAGCCGGCGAACGGGCTCGATCCGGACGGCATCCGCTGGTTGCGCGGCTTCTTCCGGCATCTAGCGGGCGAGGGACGGACCGTGCTGGTCTCCAGCCATCAGCTCAACGAGGTGCAGGAAGTCGCGGACCGGGTGGTGATCCTCAATCACGGCCAGCTGGTGAGCGCGGGCACGATCAGCGAGCTGACCGCCGGCTCCGAGTCGGTGCGCGTGCGCACACCCAATCCGGCACCGCTGGGCGAGGCGATCGCCGCCGGAGGCGGGTTCGCCCAGCACGAGGATCCGCAGACGCTGCAAGTGCGCGGCATGACGCTCGACCAGGTGGGCCATCTCGCCTTCACGGCCGGCGTCGAGCTGCACGAGCTCAGTACGCAGCAGTTCGACCTCGAGGATCTGTTCTTCCAGCTCACCGGAACGGCGCAACCGCCCGGACCGACCATGCAGCCGAGCCAGGGCGGCAAGCAATGATCCGGCTGGTCCATGCCGAGTTCGTCAAGCTGCGGACCACACAGGTGTGGTTCTGGCTCTTGCTCGCCGCCCTCGCCATCAGCGCGATCGTGGTCGTGGCCAGCCTTGCTCCAGCCAACAACGTGACGGACCCCAGCGACGTGGCCGACATGTTCACCGCGTCCAACAACGCCTCGATCGTGGTGTTCGTGCTCGGCGTGCTCGGCGTCACCACCGAGTTCCGCTACCAGACGATCACGCCGACCGTGCTGGTCACTCCGTCCCGCTGGACCTTGATCACGGCGAAACTCATCAGCTACACGCTGCTCGGCGCGATCTACGCGCTCGCCTGCCTGGTGATCCAGTTGGCCATGGCATTGCCGTGGCTATCGGCCAAGGGCATTGATTTCTCCCTCGACGCGCAACTGCGACACGTGATCGGCGCCGTCTTCATCGTGGTGGCGCTATACGGGGTCATCGGCCTCGGCGTCGGGGCGCTGCTCCGGAACCAGATCGTCGCCGTGACCGTCGGCGTGATCTTCCTGCTCGCACTCGAGAACCTGATCCTGCTCATCCCCAAGGTCCGCAACGCGTGGGCGTACACACCGGGCGGCGCATCGAACGCGATCTTGTACACGCACGGCCAGAACGATTTCAACGGGGTACATCTACTCAGCTCCGGCGCGGGAGTCATCGTCCTGTTGGTCTGGGCCCTGATTCCCGCCCTCATCGGGGCCGGGATCACGATGAACCGGGACATCACCTAACCCACACGTCTACTGGCACACAGTGCGGCGCGCGCGCATGACCCGTGGGTAGCCGACGCGTAATCTGAGCTATTGGCACCGCGCACGTGACGACAACTCGAGGATGGCCGGATCCGTGACGACAGACGCAGAATCGTCGACCAGCAGCGATTCCAGTCCGGTGGTGAGCGACTTCGGGGCGAACGAGTGGCTCGTCGAGGACATGTACGAGCGCTATCAGGCCGATCCGTCCAGCGTGGACGCCGCCTGGCACGACTTCTTCGCTGACTACCGTCCGGCGCCCGCGGCCGCCCAGGAGCCGGCCGCCACCGGCAACGGCGCCTCGGCACCGGCGAAGAGCAAGCCGAAGGACGAGCCGAGCGGTGAGTCAAGGCCAGAGTCAAGGCCAGAGCCGAAGCCAGCGGCGAAGGCCGAAGCCAAGGACGAGCCAGCCGCCAAGGCCGAGAGCAAGCCCGAGCCGAAACCGGCTGCCAAGGACGAAGCGGACGGCAAGGACGAGAAGCCGGCGCCGCCGGAGCCCACCCAGCTGCGCGGCGCGGCGGCGCGCGTGGTCGCCAACATGGAGAGCTCGCTGACCGTCCCGACCGCGACCAGCGTGCGCGCCGTGCCGGCCAAGCTCATCGCCGACAACCGGGTCGTCATCAACAACCACCTGCGCCGCGCCCGCGGCGGCAAGGTCAGCTTCACCCACATCATCGGCTACGCGGTCGTGCGGGCGCTGCAGAGCCACCCCGAGATGAACAACGCATTCGTCGAGGTCAACGGCAAACCGGCGATTCTCAAGCCAGACCACGTCAATCTCGGTATCGCGATCGACCTGGCCGGCAAGGACGGCGCCCGATCACTCGTCGTCGCGTCGATCAAGAACTCCGACACGATGGATTTCGCGTCTTTCTGGAACGCCTACGAGGACATCATCCGTCGCGCTCGCGCCGGCAAGCTGACCACTGAAGACTTCGCCGGAACGACGATCAGCCTCACCAACCCGGGCACCATCGGCACGAACCACTCCGTGCCGCGGCTGATGGCCGGGCAAGGCACGATCGTCGGCGTCGGCGCGATGGAGTACCCGGCCGAGTTCAGCGGCATGAACCCCGACCAGCTGGTAGACCGCGCGATCAGCAAGATCATGACGCTCACGTCCACCTACGACCACCGCATCATCCAGGGTGCGCAGTCGGGCGAGTTCCTGCGGCGGGTGCACGAGCTGCTGCTGGCCGACGACTTCTACGACGAGCTCTTCAAGGCGCTGAAGATCCCCTACGAGCCGGTGCGCTGGCGGGTCGACAGCAACTTCCGGCACGAGGGCGAGATCAGCAAAGAGGCACATGTCATCGAGCTGATCAATGCCTACCGCACGCGTGGGCATCTGATGGCCGACACCGACCCGCTCGAGTACACGGTGCGCAAGCACCCCGACCTCGACATCACCAGCTACGGCCTGACGTTGTGGGATCTCGACCGCGAGTTCCCCGTCGGCGGCTTCGCCGGCGAGAAGCTGATGAAGCTGCGCGACATTCTCGGCGTGCTGCGCGACGCGTATTGCCGGCGGGTGGGCGTCGAGTACCGGCACATCACCGACCCTGAGCAGCGCCGCTGGCTTGAAGCTCGCATCGAGGTCAAGTCCGAGCCGCCGACACGTGACGAGCAGCTGCACATTCTCGGCCGGCTCAACGCGGCCGAGGCGTTCGAAACTTTCCTGCAGACCAAGTACGTCGGGCAGAAGCGGTTCAGCCTCGAGGGCGCCGAAACCGTCATTGCGCTGCTCGACGCCGTGCTGACCGCCGCTGCCGCCCACGATCTCGATGAGGTCGTCATCGGCATGCCGCACCGCGGACGGCTGAACGTGCTGGCCAACATCGTCGGCAAGCCGTACTCGAAGATCTTCAACGAATTCGAGGGCAACATAGACCCCAGCACCGCGCAGGGCTCTGGTGACGTGAAGTACCACCTCGGGGCCGAGGGCAGGTTCCACGCCGCCGACGGCAAGGACATCGCGGTGTCGCTGACGGCCAACCCGTCGCACCTCGAAGCCGTCGACCCGGTGCTCGAGGGCATCGTGCGCGCCAAGCAGGATCTGCGCAACCAGGGCCAGGCAGCGTTCACCGTGCTGCCCCTGTTGCTGCACGGCGACGCTGCGTTCGCGGGCCAGGGCGTCGTGGCAGAGACGTTGAACCTGTCGCAGCTGCGCGGCTACCGCACCGGCGGCACCGTCCACGTCATCGTGAACAACCAGGTCGGCTTCACCACCTCGCCGTCGGCGTCGCGCTCGTCGCTGTACTCGACCGACGTCGCACGAATGATCGCCGCGCCGATCTTCCACGTGAACGGCGACGACCCCGAGGCATGCGTGCGCGTCGCGAAGCTCGCGGTCGAGTATCGCCGCGAGTTCAACAAGGACGTCGTCATCGACATGGTGTGCTACCGGCGGCGCGGCCACAACGAGGCCGACAACCCGTCGTTCACGCAGCCCCTGATGTACGACATCATCGACAGCAAGCGCAGCGTTCGCAAGCTCTACACCGAGGCGCTGGTCGGCCGCGGCGACATCACCCTCGAAGACGCCGAGGCCGCACTGAAGGACTTCCAGGCTCAACTTGAGAAGGTCTTCGTCGAGACCCGCAATACGTCGGGCAAGTCGGCACCCGAGCCCGACATCGAGAAGCAATCGCCCTCGCAGCAGGTCACCACCGCGGTCAGCCTCGACGTGATCAAGAAGATCGGCGACGCGTACGCGAACCCGCCCGACGGATTCACCCTTCACCCGCGACTCAAGCCGCAGATCGACCGGCGCGTGGCGATGGCCAGTGCCGGCGATGTCGACTGGGCCACGGCCGAGCTGTTCGCGTTCGGTGCGACGGTCATCGATGGCGGGGTGGTGCGCCTGTCCGGGCAAGACAGCCGCCGCGGCACGTTCACCCAGCGGCACGCGGTGCTCATCGATCGCAATACCGGCGACGAGTACTCGCCGCTGCAGCACCTGTCCGATACGCCGCACACATTCATGGCCTACGACTCGCTGCTGTCCGAATACGCCGTGATGGGCTTTGAGTACGGCTACTCGGTCGTGCGCGACGACGCGTTGGTGTGCTGGGAGGCGCAGTTCGGCGATTTCGCTGATGGCGCACAGACCATCGTCGACGAGTTCATCGCTTCGGGCGAGGCGAAGTGGGGGCAGCGCAGCGCCGTCTCGTTGCTTCTTCCGCACGGTTACGAGGGGCAGGGCCCAGACCACTCGTCCGGCCGTCCCGAGCGGTTCTTGCAGCTGTGCGCCGAGAACAACATGACTGTGGCCATGTGCTCCTCGCCGGCGAACTACTTCCACCTGCTGCGGCGCCAGGCGCTGTCACCGGTGCGGCGGCCGTTGATCGCGTTCACGCCGAAGTCACTGCTGCGACTCAAGGCCGCGGTGAGCCAGCTCGACGACTTCACCACTGGGACGTTCCAGCCAGTGTTGCCCGATTCCGGCGCTGGATCGTCGGTACGGAGGTTGCTGCTGTGCACCGGAAAGGTCTACTACGACCTGGCCGCCGCTCGGAAAGAGAACGGTCGCGATGACGTGGCGATTGTGCGGGTAGAGCAGCTCTACCCGCTGCCCGTCGACGACATCCGCGCCCAGCTCGACCGGTACCCCGATGCCGAAGTGGTCTGGGTGCAGGAGGAACCGGCCAACCAGGGCGGCTTCCCGTTCATCGCGCTGAACCTGCCCGAGCACCTCGACGGGCGTCAGCTACTGCGCGTCACCCGGCGCGCGTCGGCCTCCCCCGCGGTCGGCTCGCACGGCGTGCACGAGGCGCAGCAGCGCGAGATCGTCGCGTCCGCCTTCGCGTAGCCGATGTACTTCACCGATCGAGGAATCGAGGAACTCGTCGCACGCCGCGGCGAGGAGGACGTGAGCCTCGAATGGCTGGCTGGCCGGTTGCAGGCTTTCGTCGACCTGAACCCGGACTTCGAAACGGCAATCGAACGGCTGGCCACCTGGCTGGCGCGCGACGAGGACGACGACTAAATCGCCTTGACGAGCGCGCGCACCGCGTCAGTTGGTGTGCCGCTTGTCGACCTGGCCGCGACGACGAAGGTTGCCGAGTTCGCACTCGAGTGCGCGACGCTCACCTTCACCCGGAGCAGGACGAAGCCGCGGGCCGGGATGGTGCCGGTGGCGTACGTGCCGGCGTCGACCGCCGGCGTGACGTTGGTGTTCCCGTGGAAGTAACGGGCCTTGAAGCCGTTCGCCCCACCGGTGGCCTTGATCGTGAACGCGGCCGCGACCAGCCCGTCGTTCTGCACCTTGACGTAGCAGGTCTCGCTCTTGCCGCGCTTGATCGTCAGGTTTCTTGCCTCACCGGCACCGGTCGAGCTGTAGACGCCGTTGCCGGCGAAGTGGCCGGTGCGCGTGCCGCCGATCATGCTGTCGGGCAGGCGCAGCGAGTAGGCCGCCACGGAGCGCGCAAGCGCGTCGCCGCCGGCCGAGGTGAAGTTACCGGACGCGTACAGGTTGCCGTTGACGACCGAGAGCGCGCTGTTCGCGCCGGGCAGCGGCCCGTTGCCGGCTCCGTCGGAGCCGATCGGCCGCCATTTGGTGCCGTCGAAGTAGGCGATCTCGTCTGCGTTCGCGGTGCCGTTCGCGTTCTGGAACGAGCCGGCCGCGACGACGAGCGATCCATACGTCGTCAGCGCGTTGATGAACGTCGTTGTGGAGAACCAGCCGTCGTTGCCGGCGGTGTTCGCTCCGACCGCGCTCCACGATGTGCCGTTCCACCGGGCCACGTGGTCGGCCTGTGCGATCCCGGCGACGTTCAGCGAGTCCGTCCCGACATAAACGTCGGTTCCCTTAGCGGTGAGGCCGCGGACGAAGTCATCGACAGCGTGATTGTCCGGGCCGGTGCCCATCGCATGCCAGGTGCCGTCGTAGGCGGCTACGTGATCAGCGGCCTCGATGTTGTCGAGGTTGACGAACTGCCCGCCGGCATACAAGGTCCCGTTGCTGTCTGCGGTCAGCGCGTAGACGGCCCCCTCGAAGTCACCGTCGCTGTCGACCGTTGCGCTGGACGCTCCCGTTGTCAGATCGCACGCCAGCAGGTAGTCGGCCGCGTCGATGCCCGCCCCGTTCTGGTACGCCCCGCCGACGTACAGCGTGTTGCCGATGATCTGTAGCGCGTCGACCGAGCCGCCGAAGGTCGGGTCGCTGTTGGTCGAGTTGCAGAACGGCGCCCAGGACGTACCGTCCCAGACTGCGAGGAAATCGGCGTCGGCGTTGCCGCCGGCATTGAGGAAGGTGCCGCCGGCATAGACCTTTCCGTTCTTGTACGCGATCGCGAGAACGGAGCCATTCGTCAGCGGCGTGTTGCCGAGCGCGCTCCATGTGCTGCCGTTCCAGCGCGCGATGCGCTTCGCCTTCGAATTCCCGCCGGCGGTGGTGAAGTCGCCGCCTGCGTAGAGCACGCCGGGATTCTGCGAGTTCAGTGCGTAGACATGCCCGTTCAACGAGGGCATCGAGCTGCTCGCCCCGACACCGAGGTGGTTCCAGCCACCCGGCCCGACGGCGCCGGCGCTGAGCGCCACGACGAAGGTGGCGCCGATGATGGCGACGAACGCGAGCACGGATCGGCGCATAACAGCGCTCCCTCAGTTGGGGCACAGAAAGTACCACTGGTGCGGCGCCGTGGCTTGCCTCTTGGCGCGGGGGCTCCGGGTCAGCCGACGCGACCGAGCGCCGTCCATGCCGAAGCCGCGATCTCGAACGGAGCCGGGGGCGCGAGTTCGGCGCACCGCTCGCGCAATAGCTCGCGACGGTCGTCATCGAGCGCAGCGATGTAATCGCCGGCCGGACCGACGCCGAGCGTGAACGGCTCCCACCACTCGAGGAAAGTCGCGTACTGCACGTGCACGGTGAGCGAGGTCGCTTCGACGCGCTGCAATCGGGCGCGCTCGAACAGCTCGGCCAGATGCCCCTCGCGCGCGCCGGCGAGTCCCGACTCGTCGTCGGCGGTGGGGTCGAGATCGCGCACGGCGCGCCAGAAGAGTGCTAACGGTCCTGTGCCGCCGGCGTGGTCCCAAACGCACCCACCGACCAGACCGCCCGGACGGGTGACGCGTGCCATCTCGACGAGGCCGGCTACCGGATCGGCCATGAAGTGCACGACCAGCTGCGCGAGGGCAACGTCGAAACTGCCGTCCGGAAACGGCAGCTGTTCAGCCGAAGCTCGCTGCACGTCGACGTCGGGCAGCCGGGTGCGGACGGCTGCGACGAAGTGCTCCGACGGATCAACCGCCGACACCCCAGCCGAACCGAGCTGCTCGACCAGTCGCGCGGTCAGCGCACCCGGCCCGCAACCGACGTCCAACGCGCGCTGGCCCGGCCGCACTCCGGCCAGCGTGACGAACTCACCGGCCAGCGGCTCGGAATACCGTCCGATGAACCGTCCGTACGCGTCAGCCGCGACCTCGAACGCCATCTGGCAAATCTAGCGACGGCGAGTGTGCCTACGCTGCACCCGTGTCGCAGTCGCCGCGCAGCTTGTTCTTTGTCGCCAGCGCGGTCGCCGGCACCGTCGCCGGCTACGCCGCCGTCGAGGAACCGAAGGTTCGCCTGGAGCAGGTGCAGATCGTCGACGTCGGCTCGGACGTTGCCGCGCTCGCCGTCCATCCGAATCGAACGCTGCTGTACGCATCGGTCCGCTCGGTCCCGGCGGTGGCCACGATGTCGATCGACCCACGCACCGGGCGCCTCGATCGCGTCTGCGACCTACCGGTGCCCTCACAGCTGGTGTCCCTGGCGTGCGATCCCGGCGGCCGGCGGCTGTTCGGTGCGTCCTATCGCGACCACGTCGTCGTCTCGTTGTTGCTGGACGACAACGGCGTCCCTGCGGCACGGCAGACGGACGTGTTCGCTGCCGGTTCCCATCCGCACTGTGTCCTGCCGTTGCCCGACGGCTCGGTCTGGGTCAGCGCCCTCGGCGACGATGTCGTGCTGCGGATCCCGGTCGACGAGCACGGGCGGTTCTGCCGCGCGGACATCCGCACCAGCCGGCTGCCTGCCGGGTTCGGCCCGCGACATCTGGTCGTTGCCGCAAGACGCGACGAGGTGCTGGCGATCGGGGAGCGCAGCGGGGAGATTGCGCGAATCGCGGCACATGACGGGACGGTGATCGGGCGGTGGAGCACGTTGCCGCCAGAGGCTGGCCTCGCTCCCGGCGTCGTGCGCGAGCTCGATCGCGAGAACCCGGCGACGGCCCAGGACGGCCGTCCGCTCATCTGGGCGGCGGACCTTGCGCTGAGCGCGGACGAGGAGGTCGTCTACAGCTGTGAGCGGCGGGCCAGTTTGCTGTCGATCAGTTCAGTGCGGCACGGGCGCCTGCGACGGGCGATTCCGACGCAGACCCAGCCCCGGGCGATCGCGCTCGACCCGGCCGGACGGTACCTGCTGGTCACTGGTGAGCGCGCCTCGACGGTGACGATGTACGCCGTCGATCCGCACGACGGCGACATCGAGGCAGTCGCGCAGGCACCGGTTCCTGCCGGTGCACTGTGGGTCGAATCGCTGCGACGACCGACTGGCTGACCTGGCCGAAGGTCCGGTGCGTAGCGTTGAGCTTTCAATGCCCGCGGGGAGAGGAAAGAGCAGATGACCGCGACAGCGCGTCCTCAGCTGACGGGCCAGATGCTGATCGGCGGCCAGCGCGTCAGTGGCACCGAAGGCGTTGTCTGCGGGCTTGATCCGGCCACGGGCACCTCGCTCGACCCGGAGTACGGCTACGGCGGTGCGGCGGACGTGGCCCGCGCCGCCGAACTGGCACACCATGCGTTTCCCGCGTATCGCACAACCACGGCCGAGCAGCGCGCCCGGTTCCTGGAGACGGTGGCCGACAACATTTCCGGGTGGCACGACGCGCTGGTCGAGCGGGCGGTCCTCGAGACTGGACTGCCCGAAGCGCGCGTCTCTGGTGAGGTCGGTCGCACCACGTCCCAGTTGACGTTGTTCGCCGCGGTATTGCGCGAGGGCAGCTGGCACGGTGCGCGGATCGACCCGGGCATGCCCGATCGCCAGCCGGCACCGCGCCCCGACATCCGCCAGCGGATGGTGCCGCTCGGCCCGGTAGCGGTTTTCGGGGCCAGCAACTTTCCGTTGGCTTTCTCGGTTGCTGGCGGCGACACCGCTTCGGCGCTCGCTGCCGGCTGCCCGGTCGTGGTCAAGGCGCACGACGCGCACCCCGGTACCGCCGAACTCGTCGGCCACGCCATCAGCGACGCGGTGCGCGCGCATGACCTGCCGACTGGGGTCTTCGCGCTCCTCTACGGGACCGGCCCCGGACTGGGTGTCGACCTGGTGAGCGACCCGCACATCAAGGCGGTCGGGTTCACGGGGTCGCGCCGGGCCGGGCTGTCCCTCGTCGAGGCGGCCGCACGGCGATCGGTGCCGATCCCGGTGTACGCCGAGATGAGCTCGGTGAACCCGGTGTTCCTTCTGCCCTCGGCGTTGCGTTCGCGAGCTGAGCACATCGCGCAGGGCTTCGTGGATTCACTGACGCTGGGCTCCGGACAGTTCTGCACGAACCCGGGCCTGGTCTTCGCAGTCGACGGGCCTGAACTCGACCGGTTCGTCGAGCTGGTGTCGACCCGGTTGGCCGACCTGCCGCCGACGCCGATGCTGACGCCGCAGATCGCTGCGTCCTACCGCGCGGATGTCGAGTCCGCGGCCGCCATCGACGGAGTGCAGATCCTCGCCCACGGTCGCACGGCGGAATCGACCCTGTCGTGCCGGCCCGCGCTGATGGGCACCGACGCGCGGACCTTCCTGGCCTCGGCCGGTTTGCAGGCGGAGGTGTTCGGCGCGAGCAGCCTGATCGTCCGGTGCACCGACGTTGCCGAACTGCGCACCGTGGCGGCCACGCTCGAGGGTCAGCTCACCGCGACCGTGCACGCCGCCGAGGACGGCCTGGCGGAAGCCGGCGAACTGATGCCGATCCTCGAACTGGTTGCCGGCCGGATCCTGTTCAACGGCTGGCCGACCGGGGTCGAGGTGGGGCACGCGATGGTGCACGGCGGCCCGTTCCCGGCCGCCTCCGATGCCCGGTCGACGTCGGTGGGTTCGCGGGCAATCGAGCGGTTCCTGCGACCGGTCGCCTACCAGGACGTCCCGCCCGCGCTCCTGCCCGCGGCCGTCGCCGATGCCAACCCCGAGGCCATCTGGCGGCGCATCGACGGCGAACTCAGCCGAGACTGACGCAAGGAGAACTGATGCTCGGCGGAGTCCTCTTCTTTCCCGTCACGCCGTTCACGGCTACCGGCGAGGTCGATCACGCCACCCTGGCCGAGCACGTCCGGCGTGGCGTGGCCGCCGGCCCGGGTGCGGTGTTCGTCGCCTGCGGCACGGGCGAGTTCCACGCGCTGGACGTCGGCGAGTATGCGGACATCCTTGCGACTACAGTTGCCGCGGTTGGCAGGCAGATACCGGTGTTTGCTGGCGCCGGCGGCTCGGTGGCCCAAGCGCGTGGCTTTGCCCGAGCCGCCGCCGCGGCCGGTGTGGACGGAATCCTGCTGCTGCCAGCCTATCTGGTACGGATGCCGCAGCAAGGGCTGATCGACTACGTGGCCACGGTCGCTGGGGAGACACACCTGCAGGTGATCGTCTATCACCGCGGCAACGCCCGGTTCACCGAGGCGAGCGCTGCGGTTGTTTCCCAACTGCCGACCGTCGTGGGTCTGAAGGACGGAGTGGGCGACGTCGACCTGATGTCGCGCATCGTGCTCGCGGTGCGCGCTGCGCTTGAGCCGGCCGGCAAGAGCTTCCACTTCTTCAACGGGATGCCAACCGCCGAAGCGTTCCAGCGCGCGTATCGCGCGATCGGCGTGCCGTTGTACTCGTCGGCCACCTTCGCATTCGCGCCCGATGTGGCGTCGGCCTTCCATGCCGCGCTCGAGCGAGGCGACGACGTCGTGCTCGATCGGCTGCTGACCGAGTTCTACGGACCGCTCGTGCGGCTGCGCGACCAAGTACCCGGCTACGCGGTGTCGCTGGTCAAAGCCGGGGTGCGGCTCGAAGGGCTGCCGGTCGGTTCGGTCCGTCCACCCCTGATCGATCCGACGCCGGCGCACATCGAGACGCTCGCGCAGATCATCGCCGCCGGCCGGGCGGCGCTGGCCGTCCACAGATGACCGAGCGAGTTCGGATCACCGGCGCGCACATCACGCCGGTCGCGTTCGCCGACCCGCCGCTGCTGAACGCGGCCGGCGTGCACGAGCCCTATGCCATCCGGGCGATCATCCAGCTGGACACCGACTGTGGTCTCGTCGGCCTCGGCGAGACCTACGCCGATGACGCACACCTGCGCCGCCTGCAGCGCGCCGCGGAGGCGATCGCGGGTCAGGACGTCTTCGCACTCAACGCGATGTGGCGGCTGGTACACGAATCGCTGGCCGGCGACACCGGATCTGACAGCCACGGTCTCACCGGCGCAATCAGCACGGCCGGCACCGTCGACCGCACCTTCGCGGCGTTCGAGGTCGCTGCCCTGGACGTGCAAGGCCACCTGCTCGGCCGGCCGGTCAGCGACCTGCTCGGCGGCCGAGTGCGTGACCGCGTGCCGTTCAGCGCATACCTGTTCTACAAGTGGGCCGGCCATCCCGGGCGACCCGACGACTCGTGGGGTGCGGCCCTCGACCCGGACGCCATCGTCGGCCAAGCCCGCCGGATGATTGCCGAGTACGGGTTCACTGCGATCAAGCTGAAGGGCGGTGTGTTCGCGCCCGCGCAAGAAGTCGAAGCCGTGCACGCGTTGCGTACCGAGTTCGCTGACCTGCCGCTGCGAATCGACCCGAACGCGGCATGGAGTGTCGATACCTCGCTGCGGGTGGCCAGCGCGCTCGACGGGGTGATCGAGTACCTCGAGGATCCGACCGCCGGGCTGGACGGCATGGCAGCGGTCGCGCGTGCCGCGTCGATGCCGCTGGCCACCAACATGTGCGTGGTCGGATTCGACGACCTCGCGCCGGCGGTGGCTCGCGGGTCGGTCGGTGTGCTGCTGTCCGATCACCACTACTGGGGCGGCTTGCAGCGCTCACGCTTGCTCGCCGGCACGTGCGAGACGTTCGGGCTTGGCGTCTCGATGCACTCGAATTCCCATCTCGGCATCAGCCTGGCGGCTATGGTCCAGCTCGGCGCGGCGATCCCGAACCTGGCTTACGCCTGCGACACCCACTGGCCGTGGAAGACGCAGGATGTCGTGCCGGTCGGGACGTTCCGGTTCGTCGACGGCTCCGTCGAAGCCTCCGACCTGCCTGGTCTGGGCGTCACGCTGGATCAGGACGCACTCGGCGAGCTGCACGAGCTGTACCTGACCTGCGGTCTGCGCAACCGCGACGACACCGGGTACATGCAATCGATCGAGCCCGAGTACACGCGGCGGATCTGGTGAGCCACCAGTGACCGTTGACCTGGGTACCTGGGCGCCGCTCACCCCGCGCGACGTGTGCGCACTGTTCATCGGCGTCGAGGATCAGGTGTCGTGGTGGATCGCCGGCGGCTACGCCATCGAGCTGTTCGTCGGACGGCCGCTGCGCGAGCACGGCGACATCGACGTCCTCATGTTGCGCCGCGATCAGCATCGGATTCACGACGTGCTCGACGGGTGGGACATCCACGCCGCCGGCCCGCCGGGTCAACTGCGCAGGTGGCCGAGCGGCGAGACCCTCCCCGAGGCAGTACACGACATCTGGTGCAGCGAAACGCCCGACGGCCCCTGGCGGTTCCAAGTGATGTTGGACGAATCAGACGGCACGCTGTGGCGATCACGGGTCAATAGCCAGGTATGTCTGCCGGTGCCGCTACTGGGCCGTCGCACGGCCATCCGGGGATGGCCGTATCTAACGCCGGAAGTGCAACTGTTCTACAAAGCCAGGCATACCCGCGCGAAGGACGAGATGGATTTCGCGGCCGCCGCACCGCTGCTCGACGAGCGCGCGCGAAGCTGGCTCGACGATGCCTTGCGGCGCACGGTGCCCGAGCATCACTGGCGGACGGCACTACGCACATCGTCCAGCGACTAATCCTCGAGTAGAGCTGACGCCCCGCGGTTGAGCAATTGCCTGGCCACGATCACCCGTTGCAGCTCGCTCGCGCCTTCCCAGATGCGTTCCACGCGCAGTTCGCGATACATCCGCTCGGCGACGTTCTCACGCATGTACCCGCGTCCGCCGAAGATCTGCACGGCGCGGTCAGCGGCCCGTCCGGCCATCTCCGAGCAGTACAGCTTGATCATTGAGGCGCGACCGTGCAGCAGCTTGCGATCCGCGCCCGCATCGACCGAGCGCGCCACCTCGTAGAGCATCGAGCGGGCGGCGAAGAGTTCCGTCGCGGTGTCGGCCAGCATGGCGGCCACCAGCTGGTAGTCGCCGAGCCGCTGCCCGCCGACCTCGCGGGTTGCGGCGAAGGCGGTGGCCTCGTCGAGCAGTCGTTGCGCCGCGCCCACGCATCGTGCGCCGACCATGATCCGTTCAAAGCGGAACCAGTCGTGCGCGAACGTCATGCCGTCGCCCTCGGCACCGACAAGATGCGTGGCCGGCACCCGTACGTCGGTGAACGAAACGATCGGATGGTGATCGGGAATGTTGTGCATGTAGGCCGGCGTGCGCACGATCTCGACGCCGGGCCAGGGCAGGTCGATGACGAGCAGCACATGCGCACCGCTGTCGAGCTTGGCCTGCACGAAGCAATAGTCGGCGACGTTGTAGGACGTGACATGCCACTTGACGCCGTTCACGACGTACTCGTCGCCCTCGCGTTTCGCGGTGGCCGCGATCGCGTCGACGTCGGATCCGGCGAACTCTTCGGTGATGGCGTAACACTCATGCCGCTCGCCACGGACAGCCGGGCGCAGCCAGCACTCCTTCTGGAATTCGGTGGCCACGTCGGCCCACCATGCCGGCGGGGTATGCATCACCCACGCGACACCGTTGGTGACCCGTCCGACCTGTTCTTGCACCAGTACCTGCTGCAGCATCGTGCAGCCGCGACCGCCTACCGACGCCGGCATGTTCGTCGCGTACAGGCCGCGCTCGATCGCCTGTTCGTGGTGCCGTTGGGTCAGCTCGTCCGGCAGCGGGCCGCCGGCGAGTTCGGCCTGCACCTCGAAGGGGAGCAACTCGTCGGCGAACTGGCGAGCCGCGTGCTGAATCCGGCGGTCCTGCTCGCTGAGGCCGTACATCGCACTCCTTGCCAGGCGATTGACTGAGCGTTCAGTCTATGCCAGCGTCAGCACTCAGGAGAAGTGGAGTACACGCTCAGCTCCGCTTCGCCGAACATGGTCAAGGGCGGGAGACCCAGCAATGAAAAGCGTCGACGTCGTCGTGGTCGGCGGCGGCACGGTGGGCGGGTGGACGGCCTGCCTGCTCGCCGAGACCGGCAAATCCGTTGTCGTCGTCGAGGCCCAGACCCTCGGTGCCGGCGCGAGCAGCCGGGCGGCCGGCATGGTGCGTGCACAGGGCGGCACCGAGGCAGCGATCCGGCTCGGCATGTTCAGCCGCGAGTTCTACGCGACGCAGCGCGATCGATATCCGCTCGATTCCGGATTCGTCGCGCAGGGCTACCTGATGCCGTCCTTCACGCCGGACGAGGTCAGCGCCGCCCACGAACGCATCGCGCTGCAGCGCTCGCTCGGCCTCGACGTCGACTGGCTGGACGCCGACGCGCTCGATGCCCGCGCGACTGGTCTCGCGCCGGGCGTAGCCCTCGGCGCGTCCTTCGCCGCCGGCGACGGGTACCTCGACGCACCACGCAACGTGCTCGCCTACACGGCCGCCCTCGTCGCGCTGGGCGTCGAGGTGCGCGAGCACTGCAGATTCAGCGCGCTGCATGCCGACGGCATCGACACCAGCGCAGGGTTCATCGGTGCCGACTTCGTTGTGCTCACCGGCGGGCCTGATCTGGCCGAGGTGGGACGGGCCGCCGGCGGGCGCATCTTCGCCGGCGGCACCCGCCACCAGGTAGTCGAAACAGCGACCGTCCCCGGGCTCGATCCGCGCACGATGCCGATGGTGTTCGACGTGGCCTCGGGCATCTACTGGCGTCCCGGCGAGCGCGGCGGCCTGCTCTGGGGCATGAGCAATCCCGAAGAACAACCCGGCCCAGCCCAGAACTTCGACTGGGCGTACTACGACCGGATGCGCGCCCGTGTCGCGCAGCTGTTCCCAGCGACCGACGGGCTCGAGTTGCGCCGCGCGTGGGCCGCGACGATCGACTACACGCCCGACCACCTGCCGATCATCGGACCGCTGCTACGCGACGGGGAACCTGTCGCGAACACGTTCGTGGCCAGCGCTGGCGGCCACGGCATGATGTGGGGCCCCGGCGTCGCGCGTGCCACTGCCGATCTCGTCCTGCACGGCAAGACCGACCTGCTCGACATCGCCGATCTCGGCCTCGACCGCTTCGACTCGGACGGCCGCAGCCGGCTGGCCGCCGATCCCATCGCCCTTCCCTTCCCACAAAGGACATAGCCATGACGACACCGCACCTGCATGCAACCGTCGACGCCGAGCTCGAGGACTGGGGGCCGCTGGAGGAGGCCACCGGGCCCGAGATGACCACCTCCGGAGTCGAGCTCTGGGCCGACGGCGAACAGTCCGGCGGCATCTGGCAGTGCACGCCCGGTCCGTCGCATTGGACGCTTGAGACGCACGAGGTCATCCAGCTCATCGCGGGGCGGATGACGGTGACGCCCGACGGCGGCGAGCCGACCGAACTCGCTGCCGGCGACACGGCCGTTTTCCCACGCGGCTGGACGGGCACGTGGCAGATCCACGAGACGGTGCGGAAGGTCTACGCCATCTTCTGAACGAGGGCGTCGACGGCGATCGCACCGGACGGGCCGGCGATGATCGGGTTCACGTCGAGTGCCGCGATCCGATCGCCGAGCTCGACCGCGAGCGTGCTGACCGCGACCACGGCGGCGACGACGCTGTCGAGGTGGGCCGCCTCGCCACCACGCCACCCGTCCAGCAGAGCGCGAATCTTTAGCCGTGGCAGCAGATTCGCGGCTCGCTGTGGTGATACCGGCGGCAGCGCGACGGCGCGATCGGTGAGCAGTTCGGCCAGCACGCCACCGGCCCCGACCACTACGAGCGGTCCCAACTGCGGGTCGCGCACGAGACCGACGGCAAGCTCGACACCAGCCGGTGCGGTTGCGCACAGCAGCACCCGCGGGCCGAGGCGCTGCAGCGATCGGTAACCCGCGCGTACGGCCGCCTCGTCGCCAAGGCCGAGCAGCACGCCGCCGGCATCGGACTTGTGCGCGATCGCCGGCTCGTCTGTCTTCAGCACGATTGGGTAGCCGATGGCCGCCGCCGCGGCAACCGCGTTGTCCTCGGTTGCTGCGCGGCGGGACGCCACCACCGGCATGGCGTAGTCGGCGAGCAACGCGAACGATTCGGTGCCGTCGAGCGGGCGTGGCTCGTCCAACCGCGCAACCCACCGCTGCTGTCGTTCGGTGTCGATCGCGACCTGCGGTGGGGACGGTCGGTGCTCCGCCAGCGTGAGCAGATGCTGTAGTGCCACGAGCCCGCTGCGAGTGCCCTCGAGCACCGGCACTCCCGCTGCGCGCAGTTGTGCCGCGGCCGCCGGATCGATGGCCGAGGCAAGGTTCGCGAGCACGACCAGCGGAGCGTCGCCGTCGTAGTCGAGTGCCGCATCGACGTAGGACGTGTCGCCGTCGTACTCCTCGACCAGGTCGATCGCCAGCGCGACGGCCGACACCGCTGGATCGGCAGCCATCGTCCGCAGGCTCTCGCCGAACAGCTCACGCGTGCCCGCCCCGGTGCCCCACAGGTCGAGCGGGTTCTCGGCTAGCAGCCCGTCGTCCAGCAAGTCGTCGAGCCGCGCCATGGTCGGTGCCGACAGCGGCGCGAACGGCACCCCTAGTTCGTGCGCGAGATCGGCGACCAGCGTGCGTTCGGCGCCCGAATCGTGGACGGTGGCGATGCCGGAGCCGTGTCGCGCGCGGCGTCCTATTGCGAGCAGCTCGAGGGTGTCAGTCAGCTCGGCGAGATCGCTGACGAGCAGCGCGCCCGTCCCCTCGGCAAGCGCCTCCCACGCCGCCCGGTCCCCCGCCAACGCGCCGGAATGTGCTGTGACCAAAGCGGATCCGAGCGGCGAGCCGCCCACCGGCAGCAGCACAACAGCGATGTCGGCAGCAGCCGCTCGGTGCAATGCGGCGGCCAGGCGCGGACCTTCGCGCACGGCTTCCAGCACAAGACCGATGACGCGGGTGTCCGTCTCGTCCAAGACGTGTTCGAGGTACTGCGCGGTCGTGGTCACCAGTTCCTGGCCGGACGAGATTGCGAGGGTGAAACCAAGTGCGCGGTGAGTGCGCAGCAACGCCGAGAACACCGAACCGGAATGCGTGACGAGTGCGATCGGGCCGGCGGCCAGCTCCGCACGCTCGACGTAGCCCGTCGCGCGCAGGCCGTCCGCGACATTCACGAAGCCCATGCAGCCGGCGCCGCACAGCGCCATGCCCGCGTCGATCGCGATGTCGCGCAACGACGCCCGCAGCGCGTCGCCGTGCGCGCTGCCGAAGATCACCGCCGAGCGAGCGCCGAGCTGGCCGGCATCGCGCAGCTGCCCTTCGAGCTTGTCGTCGCCGACGCCGAGCAGGACGAGATCGACCGGGTCGTCCAGGTACTTGAGCGACGGCAAGCACGCCTGATCATCAATCGAGTCGTATCGCGGGTTGATCAGGTGCACCTGACGTGACCCGGTGCTGCGGCCGATCTCGCGGATCATGCGCGCGCCGAAACTGCCTTCGCGCGCGCTCGCCCCAACGAGCGCGATCGACCGCGCTCGCAGCATTGCCGATAGCGCGTCGCTCACTGGCCTTCCCTCGCTGCGCTCGGTTCGGCCACCAAAGGGCTCCGCATGCCTATTTGTTCGCTCCGCAAGCGTCGCTCACAGCCTGTCTCGCTGCGCTCGACACGCTGGCCAAGCCCGATGCCTCTGGTTCGCTCCGCAAGCGTCGCTCACAGCCTGTCTCGCTGCGCTCGACACGCTGGCCGATACCCCTGGTTCGCTCCGCAAGCGTCGCTCACGAAGCGCGGCGGGCCAATGCGGCACGAACCCGACGCGTGCTGCGCTTCTTGTCCGTGAGCGCCGTCCGTGCCGCCTGCCAACCCGGGATGCCGCACACCCCGCCGCCGGCATGCGTTGCCGAACTCGCGTTGTAGAGCCCGGCGATCGGCGTGCGGTAGTCGGCGTAGCCGGGCGCGGGACGCATGTGGAACAGCTGCTCCAGGGAGAGCTCGCCGTGGAAGATGTTGCCGCCGACCAGGCCGTACTCCTGCTCCATCTCGTGCGGTCCGACGATGTCGCGATGCATGATCGACGACTTGAAGTTCGGCGCGACGGCGTCGTAGAGGTCGATCAGCCGGTCGGCATACGCTTCAAGTTCCTCAGTGTGCGGCGCCGCGCTCCACTCGGCCGGCACCCACTGCGTGAACAGGGACATGATGTGCGTGCCGTCGGGGCACAGCGTCGTGTCGAGGCTGGTCGGGATGACGCCGTCGCTGAACGGTTGCGCGGCGGGCCGTCCCTCGCGGGCGTCCTGAAAGGCACGCTCGATGAATTCGACGGTGGGCGCCATCTCGACCGAGCCGGTGTGGTGCTCGGCAAGCCGGTCGCTCGGCGTGGCCGTGAAGTTCGGCAGCTCGGCGAGCGCGAGGTTGACCTTCACCACGCCGCTGCGCGTCTTCCACCTCTCGATGTCGGCGACGAACGATGACGGCAGCTCGCTGCGTGGCACCTGATCGAGGAAGGCGATCTTCGGGTGCAGCGAGGTGACCACAACCGGCGCGCGCAACTCCTCGCCGTTGGCCAGCACCGCGCCCTCGACCCGACCGCCACGCACGATCAACCGCTCGACGCGAGCGTTCGTGCGGAGCTCGGCGCCGAACTCGCGCGCCGACGCCGCGATCGCGGCCGAGACCGCACCCATGCCGCCTTCGGGATAGCCCCAGCTGCCGAGCTGGCCGTCGCCGACATCGCCGATCGAGTGGTGCGCCATGACGTAAGCGGTGCCTGGCTCGCACGGGCCGGCCCAGGTGCCGATGACTCCGTTGACCGCCATCGCACCCTTGATCTGTGGCGACTCGAACCAGTCGTCGAGCAGGTCGGCGATGCTCATGGTCATCAACCGGGTGACGTCGGCAGTGGTGCGCACGTTCAGGCCGCGCTGGCTCCAGGCGAGCTTGGCGGTGTCGATCAGATCGGACGGGCGGTGCGAGCCGAGCGCCGGCGGCACGCGGGTCAGCAACGGACCCATCACGTCGGCGAGACCGGCGAGCCAGGCATTCCACTTCGGCCAGGCTTCGGCGTCGTTCTTCGACCAGCGTGCGATCTCGTCGTAGGTGCGCGCGGGATCGTCCTCATAGATCGTGAGCGCACCACCCTCGGGGAACGCCTGGTAGTACGGGCCCATCGGGTGCACCTTGTAGCCGTGCCGTTCCAGCGACAGGTCGTTGACGATCGTCGGCGGCATCAGGCTCATCACGTAAGAGAGCCGGGTGACGCGCAGCTGCGGGGCGTCCGGCCACGGTGATTCGGTCGTGGCCGCGCCGCCGAGCGTCGCGCGCGATTCGAGCACGACCGTGCGCGCGCCGGACCTCGCGAGGTATGCCGCGGACACCAGTCCGTTGTGGCCGCCGCCGACCACGATCGCGTCGTAGTTGTTCGCCATCGTCTGCCTCCTGGCACGTTTGACTGACTGTTCAATCTAACGGGATGCTAGGGTCGGCCACAAGGCTTTGCTCGCCGTGAGGAGGGTGACGATGGCGGATATGGCTCCGGCCACGCCGAACAACGAAGCCCGCCGCGTGCAGATGCTGCGGGCTGCGGCGGAGCTGATCTGCGAGCGCGGCTTCGGTGAGACGCGCATCGCCGATGTCGCCAAGCGCGCCGAGGCGAGCTCCGCGCTGGTCATCTACTACTTCGGCACCCGCGAGCGGCTGCTGGTCGACGCGCTGCGCTATTCCGAGCAGAACTTCTACGACGCGGCAGAGCAGATGCTCGCCACGGTCCCGTCCGCGCGCGAGCGGCTGTCGCTGCTGGTGCGCTGGACCTGCGTGCCCGAGAACGACGGCGACGTGCCCGGCGCTTGGGGGCTGTGGTTCGACCTGTGGGCGCAGGCCTTCCGGCATCCCGAGGTCAAGCAGGACCGGGTCGAGCTGGACGGCCGCTGGCGCACCATGATCGTCGACGTGGTCAAGGCCGGTCAGGCTGACGGTGACATCGGCAAGGTCGACGCGCGCGCGTTCGCGCTGACCTTCGCCGCGTTGCTGGACGGGCTGTCCATCCAGGTGGCGCTCGAGGATCCCGAGGTCGACCGCGACGCCGCGTACCGGATCGCGATGGACTTCGCCACGCGCGAACTCGGCCTGGCACCGGCGCGCCGCAAGCGCACCCGCGCCGCCGCCGGCGCTGCCACCGCCTGAGGCCCACCCGCTCGTCGCCACCGCCTGAGACCCACCCGCCCGTCGCTGTTATT
>DASRSG010000192.1:0-6185 GCA_035656595.1 Jatrophihabitantaceae bacterium
TTTGGAAGCCGGGATGGAGCATCCCCGACGCTGTTGCGGGCGGACTCTTCCTGCTGCTCGCTGGTGCCGAGCATCTGCCCAAGAAAGGCCGTACCGCCGAGGAGAACCTTGCGATGTATTCCGATCTCGCGATCGGAATACTCATGGGCGTCTATGTCGCCTGGCGGATCTGAGCGGCGCCAACCAGGACCTCGACGAACGACCGGCTTTGCCGCCGTCCGTGCGCGGCGATCGGCCTCGTCTTGACGGTGAACGTGCGGTCGATCGATCGCGGCGGCATGCGTAGGCCAGGCGGCACCGGACATAGACACCACCGGGCTCGCGATCCGCAGGTGCCTGTCGGGACTGGTTGTGGCGATCCCAGTTCCGCGCGAGAGGTCCCAATCTCAATACGGATCCAACCGATCGGGTGTTGCGTGGCTAGATATAGGTGTGGACCTCCATTCGGGACCGATCGAGATCGATCCCCGGGCGCCGGTGAATGACGCTGCCGACTTCGAACGCTGGGTCGGGCCGCACTGGTCGTCGATGGCCAAGCTGTCGGCGCGATACAGCAACGATGTGGACTACGAAGACATCGTCCAGGAGGCGCTCGCCGTGGCGTGGCGCAAGCGGCGCAGCTTCGATCCCGAGCGTGGTTCGCCGCGGAACCGGCTGCTGGCGATTACGGCTGATCAGGGACGTAAGGCGAGCAGGAAACGGTCCCGGCAACTGTCCGCGCCACTCCGTGACGACGCACCGATCCAGCCGTCGATCGACGCCAAGATCGATCTGGACCGAGCGCTGCAGACGTTCACCGCGCGACAGAAACTCGCGGTCGACCTGTACTACTATCTTGGCCTGCCCATCGCTGACGTTGCCGCGGTCGTGGGCTGCGCCGAGGGCACCACCAAATCAACGCGCGCGCCCAACTGCGTACCCACCTTGGAGGGGACTTCACATGACCATGAGCGTGGATGAACTGTTGCGCGATGACGCCCAGCGGTGGGCCGCGAGCTTCCCCGAGGTGGCCCCGCCCGATCTCACCGTGACACCGGTCCGCGCACCGCGTCGGCTCCGCTGGCTTGCCGTGGCGGCCGCCATTGCGCTGGTCGCGAGTGCAGCGGGGCTGTTCATCGCGCGCTCTGCTTCGGATACCGGCGAGGCACGCCCGGGGTCCGCTGCACCGACGCCTACGACGTCGGTGACTTCGCACAGCAACAGTGTGCCGACATCGAAACTGACATCACTCGCTCGCAATGCCGTCAGCTACTACAGCGGCACCCGTGCATCGGCGTTCAGCGCCGCCGCCGTGAAGACCACCTACGGACCCGCTCAGAGCATTCTCGGCGGCGACAAGAGTTACGACGTCCCAGCCCAAACGAGTGTCTGGATTGTCGAGCTTCGTGGCAGCTTTACCTGCGCGAACTGCGAGGGGATAAGCGCTGGTCCAGCCCTGCAAGGCACAGTCGTCGATGTAATTGTCAACGCCGATACGTTCGACGGCTACGACTCCGCCCTCTCCTCAACAGAGCACGATCTCTCGCAACTCGGCGAAGTCATCCAACTAAAACCCTAAGCGGCAGACAGGTCGCGCTACCAACGCGCCGACCTGCCGCGGTCCGCGCGCGCTCTCGTGCCGATCTGCGGACGTTCCCGGCCGAGCCCCGGGCTGCATGATATCCTCAGATATCACAGGAGGTGTTCCCATGACAGACGTGCTGATCCGCGACATCCCCGACGACGTGTTGGCAGGGGTTGATGCGCATGCCGCTCGACTCGGAATCTCTCGCGTTGAGTACATCCGACGCCGGTTGGCGGCCGACGCGGCCACCAACGCCGCGTCGGTGTCGGTCAACGACCTGCGCCGATTCGCTGACAAGTTCGTTGACCTGACCGACGAGTCGATCATGGACGCTGCGTGGCGGTAGCAGGCTGGCTGATCGACAAGTCGGCACTTGTTCGCCTGGCCGACAGTCCGGACGCCGAAGAATGGGCGGCACGCATCGAACGCGGACTGGTACGGATAACCACGGCCACCCTGCTCGAGGTCGGATACTCCGCACGCACTGCGGCACAGGCACGATCGGTGTTTCGCACCCCACCGATCTCGGCAATGCCCGTCGAGTACTTGACCCCTGCGATCGAAGACCGCGCGTTGGACGTACAGGTAACCCTGGCCGGCAAGGGTAAACATCGCGCACCGTCGATCCCTGACCTGATCATCGGCGCTGTCGCCGAGCTCGTCGGCTTGACCGTCCTGCATCTGGACAAGGACTTCGAGATCATCGCCGAACTGACCAGACAACCCGTCGAGAGACTGGCAACCTAAGGCGGCAAGCGAACGAACCGCAATTGTCTTCAGTAGCGCGCGTTGGAGACGACCGAATCTGGCCGAATTGCGCATGTTCGCGCCGGCTAACTCCGCACACCGTGATCATGCAGGAACGCGCGCTCTGGCACGGGTTTGTGCATGACCACCGAGCGAACGAGCCTCATCGACAGCCGACAGGTGCCGCGAATCGGCACCGCCCGTATCCGCCACCGACGGTGAGTGTTCACGTGAACACTCGACGGGCGCACCAACGCGCGCACATGCCGCGCAGCGGCACCATCAAGCGTGCGGCAAGGGCGACTTGCTTGTGCCGATGGTGACCGATCGACGCGCGTGTACTCCTACTTGGCGACAAGCGGGCTCGGACGGCGCGGAATGCAACTGCGTCACCGGCGTGGGTTGGCTAAATTATGCGGATGCCCGGTTGGGATCGCACCCCGCTACCAGGCGAGGACCCGTCGGTTGCGGTCATCGAGCAAATCCTTGATACGGCTGCATCACGAGATCAACGGCTGGTTCGGTCGTCTGAAGGTCGAGTGGTTGCACCGCATGCCTTATGGATCTGTGCGTGCGTCTCGGCCGACGAGGCGCCGACCTGGCTTATCTACGACGACCTCAACGGTGAGATTGCCTGGTTCCGGGTCCCCGAGCAAACCGAACCACTTCATCTCGTCGACGCGCAGCTCGCCGCAGGTGGGCATGCCGACCCCGCCGAGGTCCTGCGCTGGTTAGAGGGCGAGGCGACGGACCCTTGGGCGGGCGGCGGAGCGGGATGGGGCGATCTCGCAGCGACCGACGCCTTGTGGCGCAAGATCACGCGGTCGTGATCCGAGGTCGTTTGCCGCGCACATGCCGCGCAGCGGCTATCCGCTCATCAGCGATCCGCGCGCTCTTGCCGATGGTCGTGCGTTTGCAGATTGCGCCTGTGGCGCCATAATGGCGCTATGCCAAGTGTGCAGATCAAGGATGTCCCCGAGGACACGCACGCGGTGCTTCGGCGGCGGGCCGCGGCAGCTCACCAGTCTCTGCAGGAGTACCTGCGCTCTCGACTCATCGAAGAGGCAGCCCAGCCGACCCTCGACGAGGTCCTGGCCCGCGCCGGTGGTCGCTCCGGAGGATCGGTGACCATGAAGGCTGCCGTGGCTGCTTTGCGGGAGGATCGTGCTCGTCGTTGATGCCAGCGTGCTGGTTGTGGCTCTGGCCGACGACGGCCGGGACGGTGTTCGGACCCGCGAACGATTGCGCGGCGAGCGCCTCGCGGCTCCCGAGTTGATCGACCTCGATGTCGGCTCAGTTCTTCGGCGCCAGCATCTCGCCGGACAGATCGGATCGCGCCGCGCAGAGTTCGCACTGCACGATCTCGCGGCGATCCCGTTGCAGCGGGCTCGACACGTCGATTTGCTCAGCCGTTGCTGGCAGCTGCGTCAGAACCTCACGTTTTACGACGCCGCATACCTCGCCCTCGCCGAGGCGCTTGAGAGCACCCTGCTCACCGGCGACCGGCGCCTCGCGCGGTCATCTGGGCATTCCTGCTCGATCGAGACGATCATGTCTGCGTAAGCCGAAGAGCGACCACGAGACGCACAGTCATAGCCGCTATCGCGCGCAGGGCGGCCCATGGCCGCGGATCTAGAACCAACGACCGCACATCCCCGATGGTGAGTGCTCCCGTGAACACTCGCGGCTTGCGCGCCAACGCGCGGACATGCCGCCTAGCGTGCTGCCGCACGCACATGCCGCCTGTCATGGTGCGTTCGTCCGCGCAAGATCCGTCGATCTCGCGTAACCCATCGTTGTCTTATGACGCGCGCAGATCAGTCGTTACCGGGCGTGTGGAACGCAGTTATCTGGCGAGTGGCGGTCGGCGTGGTGCGCTGCGCCGAGTCACATTGGCCGGTTCGTGAGACGCTCGAGCCGTGGTGGTTGAGGCGCCGCTTTGCGGCGAACCCGGAGCCGGAATTCATGACCTGCGATTTCGTCGTTCGTGAAAGCCGAAAATTGTGCACCGAGCCTCGTCCCTAGAGTGAGCCTTGTCCCAGTGGTGATGCGGAAGCAGGTCAGGCATGGCGAACCCGCATTTCGCGAACCTTGGCGATGTCTGGAAGCACCTGTTGCTCACCGAGGTCATCAGCTGGCTGCAGCCAGGGCACTACGTCGAGACCCACGCCGGGTCGGCCCTCTACGCGCTCACCGACGACCTGGAGCGCGGCCTTGGGGCAGAACTGTTCCTCACCGCGTCCTCGGAAATCGAGCCCTTGCGCAGCAGTCCCTACCGGCGGACCATCCTGGGACTCGCCCGCGGCGCCGCGCCGTCCTACCCAGGTTCGCCACTGCTGGCAATGATGCTGCTTGGCCGCGCGTGCCGATATGTCTTTTGCGACACTGACCCGTCAAGCGCCGCGGACCTGCGAGCCGCCCGCGAACGGCTCGGCCTGCAGAAGGAGGTCCAGGTGATCGACGGCGACGGCCTTGCCGAAACAACAGCACTGCTGCAAGCCCATGCCATCGGCGCCGCCAGCCTGGTGCACGTCGACCCGTTTGACTTCCGTGCGGCTGGGCCGACCGCTACCAGCGCGCTCCAGCTAGTCCCGCGCCTGTCCGCCGCCGGCATCGCGACCTTCGCCTGGTACGGACTGACATCACGATCAGCCCCGCATGACCTGTTCCATGAAATAACCGCCGCGGCACCCACCGCCCAGGCCTGGTCCGCCGAACTGCGTGTCGGCGGACAGCGAGCGAACGCGGCCGGCATCGGCTCGGGCTGCGGCGTCCTGTTCACAGGAGCCGACCTGGCTCCGGTCAAGTCGATGCGCCGAGCCGCCGACGCCTACATTCGCGCATTCAACGAGCACCCTGACGCCGCCGGCGGCGGCGTCCACGTCACAGCAAGCTTCGCCCTGACCGCATCCGACACCAGGTAAGGACGCCGCGCCACGGCCATATCGGCAGGCCAGCATCAACACCGAACCGCCAAGTCTTACAGCGCAGTCACTCCAGAACGGGCAGTGCAGAATGCCCACGGGTCCGCTCGCCGCAGCGTTGCGCGCCATGATCAATTGGATCGGTAACCGTCGATCTGCGCAGCCCGCGATCCGTCGGCGCAACGCGCATATGGATCGGTCAGATACGTCCGGACTGCCGATTAGCGCGCACACCGTCGCGACTACCTCCTCGCGGCGATCTCGGGTGCGCCGCTGCCCGACCAGTGGACGTCGAACTCCTTGACCGGTGGATGTCTAGCGACCTACGCTGCGATATCGGAGGCGATATCGCGATGTCGGATAGGGCAGCAGCGTTACTGGATAAGGCATTGCGTTCGTTGCGGCCGGCAGAGCGCCACGAGCTGCTGCACGCTGTTCTAATGGGTCACCTCAGCAACATTGGGTCGTCCACGGCGGGCATGGCCTGGCCTGGCCTTTCGGGAGTTGGAGTTGATCGTGACCGGCTCGCCGCCTTGCTGGGGCCGGACGATCACTCGCCCGCGACATCTCGGGGTGCGCTGAAAGTGCTGCCGGTGCGGCTGCCCGAGGCCGACCACGACCGGTTGAAGGACTTCTGTAAGGCGTACGGGTTCTCGATGGCGGTGGTCATCCGGATCTTGCTAGAACGCTTTCTTGATGAACACGCCAGCGACAACGGGCTGAAGGCGGGCGGGACGCGAAAGCCGTGATCGGCTGGTGGAACGCTCTTGTTGCGGACCGTCGGATCCTCTTGCTGGCTCCAACGTTGCGCAGGTCGGCGCCCTGGCCGTCAAAATCAAACGGACGCTCATGGCCGCTGTGATGGTGCATTTCGCCCGCGCGCGATCCGTCGATCTGTGCGAGAGACCTACGGTTCGGCCTTGCGCATATGAATGCGTATGGCGTCGGAC
>DASRSG010000193.1:0-5607 GCA_035656595.1 Jatrophihabitantaceae bacterium
CTCGCGCTACGTCAGCGCCATCGACCACCTGCGCGCCCTTGACCGCCACGAGACGGCGAACCACTTCGCGTCGCGCGCCGAGCGTGACGATTGATCCCGATCACCGCAATTGTCGATCACGGTGATGGCCTGCTGCGAGCAGGTGGTGAAGTGCCCCGTTAGTGCTTGGTCAGGAACTTCGTCTTGTCGCCGTCCTCGACCTTGGTCACTGCGGGTCTGGCCGGCGGGCACAGGGTAGCGGCCATCTCGTCGGCATGCGGACGTGTCTGCGGATCGGGGAACCAGTCCGAGTGCAGGTGCGTCGGCGGCGGCGCGGGATCGGCGTTGGTCCACAGGACGGGCGGGTCGTAGATCTCGCGATCGACCGCGCTGGTGGCCGAGTAGTCCGCGTCCAGCGCCCAGCCGCCGATGTAGTCGCTGCGCCGGATCACATTGCGCCAGCGCACTGTTCTGTCGGCGGAGGTCAGCTTGTCGCGCAGCAACTCGAGCTGCGCAGTACCGAAGTACGCGGGGAACGCACGTCCGTACAGGCGACGGACGGGCGCTGCCAAGGTGAGCAGCGCGACCCGCTCGCGCACCTCGTTCGGCAACTGCGCAACGACTGCAACCGCGATCGGGCAGCCCTGGCTGTAGCCGACGAGTAGCACCGGCGAGTGCGCTTCGCGGTAGGGCACGTCAGGCGGCGTCAGCGCCTCGGCGGCCTGCAGCGCGGCGGCCGGGTCGTCGTCGCCGCGCGCGATGTCACCGGTGAGGCGACGGATGCGGGTGACCACTTCGGGGATGGACCGTTCGGCGTAGGACGGTGGCCCGAACGGGTGGCAGGCGCGAGGCCAGAAGGTCACCACGTCCCAGAAGAAGCCGAACCGTTTGCGCGCAGTGGTGTTGAGCAGCGCGGAGCGCAGGTACGCGACGAACGCGCCCGTCGCAAGCACGCCGAGTGACGTGCCGACCGTCGCCGCGGTCGCGAGCCAGCTCGGTCGCTTGTTCGCGATCAGGATCGCCTCGTACGCGACGAGAGCGAGCAGGGTCGGCACGGTGATGCCGAACAGCGCGGCCGCCGCGTAGTCGGTGAGCTTCGAGGTGGCCCACGTTCCGGCCACGGTCTTGCGCGCATCCGCGTCCAGCGGCGGCTGCGCACCGCGTCCGGCGTAGACCGCGCTGAGCTCGCCTGGCCCGGTGCCCGTGCGCAACCTCTTCGCGATGCGTTGTCGCTCGAATCCGGCGACGATGATCGCCATCCCCACCGCACTTGCCACAGCGATCAGAAATGCCAGGCCGCTCGCGTACACCGTCGTGGGCAAGACCATCAGGTTGTTCTTGGACGCATTGCCGACGGTCGAGACCTTGGCGCTGGTCGGCTTGGCAAGCAGGTTCGCGACGGTCAGCAACAGGATCGCGCCGAAGATGGCAGAGACGAGCGTGGCGAGCAAGGTGACCGCAACCGACGCCAGCCCCTTGCCCATCACGTCTTTCTGGGTCCACGGTCGTTGCAGGATCACGGTGACGGCCAACGCGAGCGCGAGGCCGAGACAGCCGAACACCAGCGTCACTTGCAGCGTGGTGTCGGACGGCACCGCGGGCACGCCGACGTGCACAGGCTGCCACCACACGCGCGCCACCACGACGGCCGCGGCAAAGAGCAGCGACACGTATGCGACACACCGCATCCAAAGCCCGATCGAGTCGCCGGCGTGCGGCCCGGCGCTCGTCACACGGTCAGACCAGGGTCCCGCCACGATCAGCGCCGCAATGGCAGCCAGCACACCCGCGGTGACGATCAACGCGGTGCGCAGGCCGGTGTTGCTCGACGCGCCGGGCAGTACCTCTACGTACAGCACGGCCGCCGCGGACACCACGAGATGTCCGGCGCGCTGCCGAACCACCGGTCGCTCGCCGCACCAGAACGACTTCGACGACAGCGCCCACTGCGGATCGTCCGGTGCACCAAAACCTGACCCGACGCTTTCGTACTTTCCCTGCGCGCGCAGGGAGAGCCGCCACAGCACGACGATCACGCCGAACACGATGAGCTGCGCGATCGCGATTCGCACTCCGAAGGACAGCTCGGTGTACCAGTTGAGCCAGCTCCACAAATTGTGGCGCTGCGAGGCCTGCCACGCGATCAGGTCGACGAACAGGTACTCGGTCGTCGCGATGTAGCACGTGGTCAGCGCAAGTGCGAGCAGTCGCAACAAGCCGCGCGACCATGCGCGCAGGCCAGTAGCGCGCGCGTTCGGCAAGGCCCAATGTGCCACGTTGATAAGGCCGAACGGCAAGAGCATCAACCACAGCGCCGACCACCACGCTTGGTAGTTCAGCTGTCCCCAGCAATAGGCCTCGCGTTTGGGACGGCCCTTGGCGCTGCCCCCGGGGTACCAGGCGCGGAAGAATCCCGCGGCCCCGTCGCCGGCGACCTGCAGCACCGCCGGGGTCTCGAGGTTGTCGGTGGCAGGCGCCCCGCCGACCCCGTGGATGCGCAGTTCGAGCACCTGCTCACGTTCACCGACCGGTGTGTAGGGCACCTCGTCTGGCAACGCGCTGCGCAGGTTGGTCAGGTCGCTGCCGCTGTAGCCGTAGACCGCGCCAAGTCCGAGCGTGATCGGGTCCAACTGCTCCGTCATTACCGCACCCCCCCGAATGCGTATGAGTGCTAGCAGTCTGGGCCAATCGGTCGTCGAACGGAAGGGCTTCGTCCCCTTGGGGCGGTCAGCGATAGGTGATCATTGCCCGATCGGACTCGAGGTGCGCGTGGTCGTTGAAGGTCAGCAGGTTCGTCCCCGACCGGCCGGTGACGAACTTCGTGATGCTGCCGTTGACGAGAACTCGTGCCAGCGCGGGCCAGTGCGTCAACGGGAGGCCGAGTTGCTGCGCGCAGGCCACGGCAATGACGCCTCCGGACGTCACCGCCAGCGTCGTGCCAGGGCGTTCGCTCAGCTCACCGACGGCGTCGAGCACGCGCCCGGTGAACTCGTCGTGGCGCTCCCGGTAGTCACCGCCGCCGCCGGCGGCCCAGCGCGCGATCGCCTCCTCGAGCGCGGGCTGGACGGCGCGATTGCCCTCATCGGTAGTTGCGGCCTCGAAGCTTATTCCGGACGGATGGGTGGCGAGCAGTCCGATGTGGTCGTACTCGTCGAGCCGATCGTCGACGGCGAGATCAGCCATCCTGCGCCCGAGGCCGGCCAGCACCGCTTGGGCGGTGTCGCGTTGCCGGACCAGCGAGCCGCAGACGACGTGCCCGATCTCGAGATCGGCCCCGGCAAGGCGGTCGCCGGCGGCGCGCGCTTGCCGCCGGCCGAGCTCGGAGAGCTCGTCGTAGTTCGCTGCGCCCAGGGAGGCCTGGCCGTGTCGCAGCAGGAGCAGCACGCCCATGTTCAGCCGTCCCACGTTGGATCGAAGTGCCGCCAACCCTCGTTCGTGCGCACCGCGAAAGACTACTGACCGTCGCGGTAGTGGCCGGTCAGTCATAGGCCTGCACACCGAGGTAAACGGCCAGGCCTACCCCGGCGAGCGCGATGATCACGCGCAAGGCTCGCGCCGGCGAATGGCGCACGACGATCGGTCCGAGCCGCCCGCCGACGAACAATCCGATCGCGGCCGGGATCACCGCGATCCAGTTCACCGGGCCGAGCAAGGCGAACGTGAGTGCGGCCAGCAGGTTGGCCAGGCCGAGCACGAGGTTCTTCAACGCGTTGCATCTGGGCAGCGAGTCGGCAGTGGTCCGCAGCAGCAACGCGAGCAGCAGCACCCCGGCGGCGGCACCGAAGTACCCGGCGTACACACCGATCGCGAAGAGGGCGAGCCGAGTCGGCAGGGAATCTTCGGCCGCGGTGTGTTCGCCGGCCACCGGCGCAGGCCGGGGCGCAAGGATCGTCAACGATCCGAACCCGATCAGCCAAGGGACGACCCGTTCGAACGACCCGGACGGCAGCGCCAACAGCAACAGTCCGCCGAGCACGCTGCCCGCGATCGCGATCACGCCGAGGCGGGTGGCGCGACGGTACTGGCCGACCAGCTCGCGTCGCGAACCACCGACCGAACCCGCGCTGCTGAAGACGAGCGCGACCGTGTTCGTGACGTTCGCGCTGATCGGCGACAGACCGGTCGCAAGCAACGCGGGGTAGCTGATCAGGGAGGCAAGCCCGGCGATGCTTCCGGACAGCCCGGCGCCGACACCGGCGCAGGCCAGCGCGACACCACCCCACGCATCCACCAGAACTCCGATCGCGCTCGTTCAGCCGACCGCGGGACGCTCCTCGGCGGTTGCCGCCTTACGACGCTAGGCGGTAGCTTCTTCGAGCACTCGAGCGGGCGGCGCGGCCGACGCGTCGGGGCGGCGCACCGCGAACATCAGCAGCGCCGCGACGAGCAGGCAAGCCGCGAGGAAGATGAATGGCACCGCGGAATCGGCTCCGCCGAGCGCGCCCACGATGTAGGTGCCCACGAACCCGCCGAGACCGCCGAACGCGTTGATCATTCCGGTGGCTGGGCCGGCGTCGGCGGCGGGGAACAGTTCGGCGATGTAGGCGAAGTACGGACCGTAGGGCGCGTACATCCCGGCCGCCGCAACGATCAGGAAGATGAACGACGTCGTGAAGCCACCGCCGCGCACCGCGTACGAGCCGGCGAAGCAGGCTGCCGCGAGCAGCAGCGGCGCCACGGTGGCAAGAGTGCGACGGCCGGCCCGGTCAGAAACCGTTGCCACCGCGAGCATTGCGAGCACAGCAGCGGCATACGGAATCGCCGACAGCAGCCCTGTCGAGCCGATGCCTCGTCCGGTCAGCTTCTGCACGATCGACGGCAGCCAGAACACCAGGCCGTACACGCCGACGCTCCACAACATGTACTGCGCGGAGAGCACGATTGCGTTGCGCGATCGGACGACGTCACGAATTCCGCGTGGCGCAGGAAGGTGCTTCTGCTCGTCGTCGAGGGCTTGCTCGATGTCTTGTCGCTCGGTGCCGCTGAGCCACGTCGCATCGGACGGACGGTCGGCGACCAGGCGGCGGAACACGAACGCCCAGACGATGGCCGGCAGGCCTTCGACGACGAACATCCAGCGGTACCCGATCGCCTGCACGAGATACCCGGAGACCACCGACATCCAGATCAGCGTGATCGGATTGCCAAGGATCAGGAATGTGTTGGCGCGGCCGCGCTCGGCGCGGGTGAACCAGTGCGCCAAGAAGACGATCATCGCGGGCAGCACGACCGCTTCGACTACGCCGAGCAGGAAGCGGTCGACCAGCAACACCCAGTACGTGGTCGCCGCTCCTTGCAGCGAAGCGAGCACGCCCCACGCGCACAGCGACCAGAACAGCATCGTCTTGACGCTGCGCCGCTCGGCGAACGATCCGGCCGGAACCTGGAACAGGAAGTAGCCGACGAAGAACAGCCCGCCGAGGAATCCCGACTGCGTCGAGGTCATGTGCAACCGGTCGGTGAGCCCGCCGGCCGAACCGATCGAGTAGTTCGAGCGATCGAGGTAGGCGAAGGAATACGTGATGAACGCGATGGGGATGAGCCGACGCCAACGGTCGGAGTTCAGCACTAGCGGTGCGGACACGAGTGGCCTCCTGCCATCCGACCTCAACGACCGCCGGCCGGCTC
>DASRSG010000194.1:0-11844 GCA_035656595.1 Jatrophihabitantaceae bacterium
ACCTTCAGGCTGAACGGCAGCCGGTCGGCGCCGTCCACCGCGTCCAGTCGGAAGATGTCGAAACTGTCGTCGCCGACGCTCAGTGACGCCTGGGATCCGAAGCTGTTGTTGCTCTGTCCGGGCACGAGGGGCTCCTCACGAGTGAGAAAAGTGTCTTGACGTCAAGATACCACCGCTGGACCGCTCGGTTTCGGCGGCCGGACCCTGCCGCTTTGCCCCGCGTACGCACGCTGCCGGCGCCGCGCGGGGCGCCCACGCGGGGCATAGCTCTGCTGGTTGGGAGATTTGGGGTATTTGTGCCCTCTGGTGCCGGTGATTCAAGAGTGGCTGCTGGCGTATCTGGGACAGAAATGGCACTCTGAGCACTGAAGTGCAACAAGTGACTCGTCAAATGGTTTCACCGCATCACCCGGCTCCACCCGCCAGTGACCACCGCTCCCCGCAATCGGTCGCCTGTCGAGAGGCTCGTTGACGTGCTCGTGACCCTCCGCCGTCGTCGCGCACACGCCCTACTCGTGCTGGTGCTGACCCTCGCCATGATCGCGACGCTGATCGCCGCGTCGGGTCGGGCCGCCAGCGCCGCCCGGGCCGATAGCAAGCCGCCACCGAATCCGACCGACGGGCAGCTCAACAGCGCCGAGCAGCA
Source organism: Jatrophihabitantaceae bacterium (assembly GCA_035656595.1). Taxonomy (GTDB): domain Bacteria; phylum Actinomycetota; class Actinomycetes; order Mycobacteriales; family Jatrophihabitantaceae; genus RYN-133. The sequence continues at coordinate 647 of DASRSG010000194.1, forward strand.
AAAGGCGGCGCTGGCCGCCGAGGTCGGCCGCCTGGGTGCCGAGGTCGTCCGGATGCAGACCCAGATCAACCAGCTCAAGGCCAACGCCGAGCTGGCTGAGCAGAAGTACGTCTACGCCCTGTCCAAGTTGCAGCAGGCGCAGGCGGCCTCGGTGCTCGCGAAGAAGGCGGTCACCGCAGCCGACGCCCGGGTAGCCGTGGCGCAGCGGCAGTACAACAGCTTCGTGTCGGCCACGTACATGAGTGGCGATATCGGCGGGACGACCGGCGCGATGCTCACCGCTGAGGATCCCAACGTGGTGCTGCAGCAGAGCGCGCTGGAGGAATACGAATCCGACCATCAGCTCGACGCGATCGGCAATCTGAAGAGCGCGACCGTCGCCCGGTCGAACGCCGATGCCGCCGCCCGCAAGGCGGTGCTCAACCAGCAGGCCGCTACGGTCGCCGCGGACAAGGCGAAGCAGAACGCGATCGACGCCCTGCAGACGGCCCAGGTGCAGGAGCACCAGCTCAAGGTCAGCCTGGCCGCCAACCAGCACTCGCTCAGTCAGGCCCAGGAGCAGCTGGCAACCCTGAACCATCAACGCGCGGCCTACATCAAGTACCAGCGCCATCAGGCGGCGCTGCGGCGCGCACGCATCGCGGCACGTCGTGCGGCCGCAGCAGCAGCACGTCGCGCGGCCGCCGCCGCGGCACGCAAGCAGGCGCGAGAACGTGCGCGCGAAGCAGCCCATCACCCCGACGGTGGCAGCTCCTCGCCGGTCGGCGGCAATCCGGTTGTGCATGCCAGCGGCGGCAGCTGGACCCAGGCCAAGGGCTACGCCGCGGTCGCTCGGGCCAAGAACTACCTCGGCTGGATGTACGCCTGGGCCGGCGGCAACGCCAGCGGCCCGACCTACGGGGTGTGCGCCGGCGACGGCGCTTGGAACGACTGCCACGTGCTCGGCTTCGACTGCTCCGGTCTGTCGCTGTACGCCTGGGCACCCTCGATCGGCCTGCCGCACTACGCGGCGTCCCAGTACTACGCGGCGGGCAGCGTGCACCCGAGTATCGGTTCGCTGCGTCCCGGTGACCTGACCTTCTGGAGCGCCAACGGGACGGCCAGCGGTATCCACCACGTCGCGATCTACATCGGCAACAACGAGGTCATCCAAGCTCCGGAGAGCGGCTCGCCGATTCAGATCACCCCGCTCAACCAGGTTGACTGGGGTTACTTTGGCGCGACCCGTCCGCTCACCTGAGGCTCGAACCTAGCGTTCCAACCGCAGGCGCGGAGGTGTTGCCGCAGTGCATCACGTCTGCAGCGGCGCGCAGGTAGCGTGACGGAATGACCTTCGTCGCGCGCCCCGAGCAGGTGTTGCGCGACGCGTTCGGACGGACCGCTACCGACCTGCGCATCTCGCTCACCGACCGGTGCTCGCTGCGGTGCACCTACTGCATGCCCGCCGAGGGGCTGGACTGGCTCACCCGCACCGATCGCCTCTCCGACGACGAGATCGTGCGGCTGGCCGCCGTGTTCGTCGATCTCGGGGTGACCAGCGTGCGGCTGACCGGCGGCGAGCCGCTCGTGCACCGTTCCGTGGTCGACGTGGTTGGTCGACTGGCGCAGCTCGACCCGCGTCCCGAGCTCTCGCTGACCACGAATGGAATAAGCCTCGACCGGTTCGCCGCACCGCTTCTCGCGGCCGGGCTGGACCGGGTCAACATCTCGGTCGACACCCTCGACCGCGCCCGTTTCAAGGCACTCACCCGGCGCGACCGGCTCGCCGATGTGCTCGACGGAGTCGCTGCGGCTGCGGCCGCCGGCCTGCGCCCGGTGAAGATCAACACCGTCCTGATGCGCGATTCGAACCTGGCCGAGGCCCCCTCGTTGCTGCTCTGGGCGTTGCGTTCGGGCTACCAGCTGCGCTTCATCGAGCACATGCCGCTCGACGCCGACCACAACTGGTCACGCGCGACGATGGTGACGGCGGGGGAGATCCTGGAACTGCTCGGCCAGCACTTCGTCCTCGAGCCTCGTGGCCACCACGGCAACGCACCGGCCGAGGAGTTCGCCGTGCTCGACGGCCCCGAGCGCGACTCGTGGGATCGTGGCGCGCCGGCGAGCGTCGGCATCATCGCGTCGGTGACCCGCCCGTTCTGCCGTGACTGCGACCGGCTGCGGCTCACCGCCGACGGCCAGCTACGCACCTGCCTATTTGCGCAGAGCGAGACCGACTTGCGCGGACCGCTGCGCGCCGGGGCGTCGGATGCCGAACTGGCCGAGCTGATCCGCACCGCAGTCGCCGGCAAGCAGGCCGGCCACGGCATCGACGCGGCCGATTTCGTCCAACCGAAGCGGACCATGTCCGCCATCGGCGGCTAAGGCCCGACAAGGGTCGAACGCTGCAACTGACCACTGTCAGAGGGACGTGCGTTCCAGCAGAAACCCTCTTGCCGCGAGGAAGTCGGCTAGTTGATCTTCGTGGGCTCCGCAGGCCAACCAGTGCTTGACACGGGCGGCGTCGTGCAGCTTCGGGTTTCGCCAGTGCAGATCGACCGATGCGGCAGTGCGGCAGCCCTTGGCCGAGCACCGCGGCAGCTCGGCGTCCTGATCCGACACCCACGCAACGTACAGCCGCGTCCCGTACCGTAAAGCGCAGGTACGGCCCCGCACCGGAAGGACCACTACGTGAGCGCGCCCGAGAACGTCTCCACCCCAGCCGCCGACGCAGGCTCGCTCGAACGCGTCATGTTCGAGATCAAGCGGGTCATCGTCGGCCAGGAGCGGATGGTCGAGCGGATGCTCGTCAGCCTGCTCGCCCGCGGGCACTGCCTGCTCGAAGGCGTGCCCGGTGTGGCCAAGACGCTCGCGGTCGAGACGCTCGCGCGCACGGTCAACGGCACCTTCTCGCGGATGCAATTCACCCCCGACCTGGTGCCGTCCGACATCGTCGGCACGCGCATCTACCGGGCCGGCAGCGAGAAGTTCGAGACCGAACTCGGCCCGGTGATGGCCAACTTCGTGCTCACCGACGAGATCAACCGCGCACCGGCCAAGGTGCAGTCGGCGCTGCTCGAGGTGATGGCCGAGGGACACGTCACGATCGGCGGTGAGCGCTTCGACGTGCCGCGCCCGTTCCTCGTCCTCGCCACCCAGAACCCGATCGAGTCCGAGGGCGTGTACCCGCTGCCCGAGGCGCAGCGCGACCGCTTCCTCATGAAGATCAACGTCGATTACCCGTCGGCCGCCGAGGAGCGCGAGATCGTGTACCGAATGGGTGTCGAGCCGCCCAGCGCGAACCCGGTGATCACTACCGACGAGCTGCAGCGCCTGCAAGCCACCGCCGGACGGGTGTTCGTGCACCACGCGATCGTCGATTACGTAGTGCGTGTCGTGGTCGCCACGCGGCACCCGGCCGAGCACGGCATGCCCGACGTCGCGCAGTGGGTCGCCTACGGCGCCAGCCCGCGCGCCAGCCTCGGTCTGATCGCCGCAGCCCGGGCGATGGCGCTGCTGCGCGGTCGCGACTACGTGCTGCCCCAAGATGTGCTCGACGTGGCCGCGGACGTGCTCGCGCACCGGCTGGTGCTCAGCTACGACGCGATCGCCGACAGCGTCCCCTCCGTGCACGCCGTGCGCCGCGTGTTGCAGACCGTGCCGTTGCCGCAGGTGGCGCCACGGCAGCGGGCCAACGGGCCGCTCGACGTGCGTACCGGCGCGCCGGCGCAGCAACCGCTCGTCTACGGCCAGGCGGCACCGCCGCAGCACAACCCCTGGGGTGAACGGTCCGCGTGACGTCCCCGGTCCCGAGCGACCACGGACCGACGCTCGAGCTGGGTGCGTCGGAGGCCTTGCTCCGTCGCCTCGAGTTAACGGTCCGCAACCGGCTGGACGGGCTGCTGCAGGGCAACTACATCGGGCTGATCCCCGGCCCGGGCACCGAAGCGGGCGAGTCGCGGCAGTACGTGCCCGGCGACGACGTGCGCCGGATGGACTGGCCGGTGACCGCGCGCACCACGATCCCGCACGTGCGCCGCACCATCGCCGATCGCGAGCTGGAGACCTGGCTCGTCGTCGACCTGTCACCGAGCATGGATTTCGGCACCGGCCTCACCGAGAAGCGCGAGCTCGTGCTCGCCGCCATCACCGCAGTCGTGCACCTGACCGTTCGCGGCGGCAACCGGGTCGGTGCGGTCGTGAGCAATGGCCGCGAGATGTACCGCGTGCCGGCGCTCGGTGGCCGTAACCACGCCCGTTACCTGATCCGGCGTATCGCCGCGACCCGACGGGTCGAATCGAGCGGCGGGCCGGATCTGGTCACGATGCTCGAATCGCTGCGCCGTCCGCCCCGCCGCCGGGGCATGGTCGCAGTGGTCTCGGACTTTCTCGACACCACGCCCGATCCCGGTACTGCGTTGCGGTGGGAGCGACCGCTACGCGCGCTCTCGGAACGGCATCAACTGGTCGGCATCGAGGTGCTCGATCCGCGCGAGCTGGAGCTGCCCGCCGCCGGGCTGGTGACTTTCGTGGATCCCGAGACCGGACGTGAACTCGAAGTGCAGACGAATTCGGCCAGCGTGCGGCAGAACTACGCCGACGCGGCGCGCGCGCAACGCGACCGGATCGCGATTGCGCTGCGGCACGCTGGCGCCGGCCAGCTGCAGCTGCGTACTGACCGCGATTGGCTCAACGACGTCGTTCGCTTCGTCATCGCCAGGCGCAAGTTCGCCGGCCCGACGAACGCACAATCCGCACAAGGACTCCGCTGATGCATTTCCTGTCGCCGGCCTGGCTGCTGCTGCTGATCGTGGTAGCGGCGCTGCTCGCCGCGTACGTTCTCGTGCAGCTGCGCCGCAAGAAGTACGTCGCACGATTCAGCAATGTCGAGTTGCTCGGCAGCGTCGCGCCACGCCGGCCCGGCTGGCGGCGACATCTGACCTTCGCGTTCCTGCTGATCGGCCTCACCGTGCTCTCGGTCGGCGTGGCCCGTCCCTCGACCCAGGTGCGCGTACCCCGTGACCGCGCGACGGTGATGCTCGATATCGACGTATCCCTGTCGATGGAAGCCACCGACGTGCTGCCGACCCGGCTGCAGGCCGCGCAGAAAGCCGGCAAGCAGTTCGCCGATCTGCTGCCCGCTCGGATCAACCTCGGTCTGATCAGCTTCGCCAGCAGCGCCAACGTGCTCGTGCCGCCGACGATCAACCGCGGACCGGTGAAGAAAGCGATCGATGGCCTGCGCCTGGCCCAGCGCACCGCGATCGGCGAAGCGATCTTCAGCTCGATCGACGCGATCCGCGTGTTCTCAAAGGCCACCACGGCGCACGGAGACAAGCAGCCACCGGCCCGCATCGTCCTGCTCAGTGACGGATCGAATACCTGGGGACGACCGCTGAGCAGCGCTATCGCCGCCGCCCGGGCCGCACACATCCCGATCTCGACGATCGCATTCGGCACGCAGAACGGAACGGTCCAGGGTGAGAACGGCGCGGCGATTCCGGTCCCGGCCGACGACAACGCACTGAGCCAGATCGCGCAGGAAACCGGCGGCACGTTCCACACCGCGACCTCGGTGCAGGAACTCGAAGCGGTCTACAAGGACATCGGTTCGCAGATCGGCTACACCACCAGGGATCACGACGTGAGCTGGCGTTACCTGGTAACCGGGCTGATGTTCATGCTTGCCGCCGCCGGCGCCTCCATGCTCTGGGCCGGCCGGCTGGTCTGAGCCTGGTCAGGCCTGCGGGTCGAGGATGAGCTTCCCGATCGAGCTGCGGCCGAGCAGCGCGCGATGGGCGTCAGCGGCCTGCGCGAGCGGGTAGGTCCCGCCGATCACCGGCCGCAGCGAGCCGTCCGCGATCGACGCCATCAGATCGCTCACCGCCATAGCCAGCATCTTGGGCCGTTGCACGACATGCACCAACCAGAATCCGATCACCGCCTGACTGCGCGCCATGAGCGTGCGTGTATCTATCGGCGACGGCGGCGTGCGTGCGGCCATCCCGAAGACGGCCAGCCGGCCCAAGGGCGCGAGTGCGGCAAGGCTTCCGTCGAACACGCTGCCGCCGGTCATCTCAAGCACCACATCGACCTTCTTGCCGCCGTTGGCTTCGCGCAGTGCCGCATTCATGTCTGCAACGGTCGAGTCGACAGCGACATCAGCGCCGAGTTCGAGCGTGAGCGCGCGCTTGTCGTCCGACGACGCGGTGGCGATGACCCGTCCGGCACCCCACCGCTTCGCCAGCTGGATCGCGATCGTCCCGACCCCGCCCGCGCCGGCGTGCACGACGACCGACTCGCCTTCCTGCAGGTGCGTGGACGTGCGCAGCAGGTGCCACGCCGTCGCGCCCTGCACAAGCGTGGTCAGCGCGGCGCCGTCGGCGACGTCATCCGGGATGGGGAACAGCTGGCGTGGATCGGCGGCGACCTTCTCGGCATAACCGCCGCCGCCCAGCAGGCCGAGCAGCCGGGTCCCGTTCGGCCCGCGCAGGACCACCTCGCCGCCGGGGATCATCGGCAGGGTCTGCTTGGCGAGGTACGAGTCCTCGGTGGCGTGCGTATCGGCGTAGTTGACGCCGGTCGCGAGAACGTCGAAGACCTGTTGTCCCTCGGACTCAACGGGATCGGCGAGTTCACTCACGACAAGCGTCTCGGGTCCGCCGAACTCGGTGAGCTGGATGGCGCGCATGGTTGCCGACCGTACCCGCGGGTAGCGGCGTGCGCGACGACGGGCCGCCGCAATCGACTAGCGTCAATGCGGTGACGTCGACAGGAACACGAGGACGCACCGTGCTGGTGACCGGCGGCAATCGCGGGATCGGGCTGGCCATTGCTCGCGCGTTCGCCGCCAACGGCGACAAGGTGGCGATCACACACCGGGGCAGCGGCGCGCCTGACGGCCTGCTCGGCGTGCAGTGCGATGTGACGTCGCGAAGCGATGTCGACGCCGCATTCAGCACCGTCGAGGGCGAACTGGGCCCGGTCGAGATCCTGGTGGCCAACGCAGGCATCACCGACGACACCCTGCTGCTGCGGATGACCGAGGAGTCGTTCCAGCGGGTGATCGACGCGAACCTCACCGGCGCATATCGCGTCGCGCAGCGCGCGGCCAAGGGCATGCTGCGACAACGCAAAGGCCGGCTGATCTTCATCTCGTCAGTCGTCGCGCTCGTCGGCTCACCTGGCCAGGTCAACTATGCGGCGAGCAAGGCCGGCCTGATCGGCATGGCCCGCTCCATCGCGCGCGAGCTCGGCTCACGGTCGATCACGGCCAATGTCATCGCGCCGGGCTTCATCGAGACAGATATGACTTCATCGCTCGGCGAAGCGCGCGAGAAGGACATTCTCGGGTCGGTCCCGCTGGGACGTTATGGCAGTGCCGACGAGGTGGCCGGCGCTGCCCTGTATCTGGCATCGCCGGCCGGCGCGTACGTGTCCGGAGTGGTGCTGCCCGTGGACGGCGGATTGGGAATGGGGATCTAACTATGGGGTTGCTTGACGGAAAGCGGTTGCTCATCACCGGTGTCATCACCGAGGCGTCGATCGCATTCGCGGTAGCCAAGCTGGCGCAGCAGGAAGGCGCGCAAGTCGTGCTCACCGGTTTCGGCCGGATGTCGCTCGTGAAGCGGGTTGCCGCCAAGCTGCCGCAGGAAGCGCCGGTCGTCGAACTCGATGTCTCGAACCAGGGCGACCTCGACGCGCTGGCCGACCGGGTGCGCGAGCACCTCGACAGCGTTGACGGCGTGCTGCACTCGATCGGGTTCGCGCCTGCGTCCTGCCTCGGCGGCGACTTCCTCGCCACCCCCTGGGACGACGTCGCCACAGCAATCCAGGTCTCGGCGTTCTCGCTCAAGTCCCTTGCCGTGGCGGCCCTTCCGCTGTTCGGCGACAATGGCGGATCGCTGGTCGGCATGACCTTCGACGCGCGCTTCGCCTGGCCGGCGTACGACTGGATGGGTGTCGCGAAGGCCGGACTCGAATCCACCTCGCGTTACCTGGCCCGCGAGCTGGGACCGAAGGCGATCCGCGTCAACGTCGTTGCCGCCGGACCGATCCGGACGATGGCGGCGAAGAGCATCCCCGGCTTCGCGCAGTTCGAGGACGCATGGGATGAGCGCGCCCCGCTCGGATGGAACAACGAGGACGCGACTCCGGTCGCGCGCAGCGTCCTAGCGCTGCTGTCCGACTGGTTCCCGGCAACGACCGGCGAGATGATCCATGTCGACGGCGGTTTCCACGCGATGGGGGTGTAAGTGGCGTCCTTTGACGCACTGCTGCTCCTTTCATTCGGTGGTCCTGAGGGACCCGACGAGGTCATGCCCTTCTTGCGCAACGTCACGCGCGGACGGGGAATCCCGGAAGAGCGGCTAGAAGCGGTCGCCGAGCATTACCTGCGGCTCGGCGGGATCTCACCGATCAACGCGCAGAACCGCGCATTGATCCGCGCATTGCAAATCGAGTTCGCAGCACACCGGCTCGAGCTGCCTATCTACTGGGGGAACCGCAACTGGAAGCCCTACGTGGCCGACGCGGTGCGAGCCATGCGCGACAACCACGTCAAGCGAGCGCTGGTGTTCGCGACCAGTGCGACGTCATCGTTCTCCGGGTGCCGCCAGTACCGCAACGACATGAAGCAGGCGCGTTTCGTCGCCGGCGACGGCGCGCCGGCGCTAACCAAGCTGCGGCACTACTTCGATCACCCCGGGTTCATCGCGGCCAACGTCGATCACGTGCGGCACGCGCTGTCGTCACTGCCTGCAGCTCTGCGCGATGAAGCCAGGCTGGTGTTCACCGCGCACTCGATTCCCGAGGCGATGAATGCATCGTCCGGTCCGTCCGCCGACGGCCTCTACGGCAAGGAGCAACTCGAGACAGCGCGACTCGTCAGCGCGTTGGTACGCGGACCCGATGCGCCGTTCGACCTCGTGTGGCAGTCACGGTCGGGACCGCCTCAGGTGCCGTGGCTCGAGCCGGACATCAACGATCACCTCAAGTCCCTGGCCGGGCGGGGAATTCGCGCTGTGGTTGTCTGCCCGACCGGATTCGTGTCCGACCACGTCGAGGTGATCTGGGATCTCGATACCGAAGCGCGTGCGACGGCCGCGGCGCTCGGCCTCGCGTTCGCCCGCTCGGCGACCGCGGGCACGCACCCAGGATTCGTCGCTGCGGTACGCGAGATCGTGCAGGAGCAGACCGACGGTGCCGAGCCGAAGACGCTGGGCACCTTGGGCCTGTGCGGCATCGGCTGCCCGGAGGGCTGCTGCCCGTCGCCGCGCAACTTGCCGGCCGCCGCCGGCTAGGTCGCGCTGCGCTCGCTCTCGAGACGCAGTTCGGTGGTGAACCCGACGAACCGCGCCGGGTCGGTACGGAACGGGAAGTGGCCGTGTTCGGGACAGACTTCCAGCCGGCTACCCGGCATCGCCGCGTGCGCGCGGTGGGCGTGCTCGACCGGCAGCACGCTGTCGCGCTCGCCCCAAATAAGCATGGTCGGCATGCCCAACGTGTGCGCAGGCACATCCTTGGCTCGTCGTCGAGCCATCGTGAGTTCACGTCGTGAGCGATGCGAACGGCCATGTGGATCAACGTAGAACCCGTTGCCGTGCTGCGAGTGACAGCTGCGTTACGAGTGAACTTCGGATCCCGCGTTGTAGCCGGCCAGCCGCGCACGCCGCACAGCTGTCGCCAACGGCCGAAGGGCGCCGTCGCGCGCGCTCATGCCGAACCGGTCCACTGCACCGCCCTGCGGATCTTCGGCAGCGATGTCGAGGACGGCCTGCAACCGCTCGGCCTGCGCCAGCAATGCGATCGCCCGGGGTGGGAATCCAGGTGGCACGTTCAGATGCTCACCGGCGCGGCGCGCGTCATGCAGCGCGTCGGCGATGTCGGCTGCGCCGCCGGACACATCTGCAGCAGTAAGCGCCGATGCCGTCTCGCGGATGGCAGTCCCTAGTTCGTACTGGACGTCAGCGAGCTGCACGTATTCGGCTGGCGATGCCTCGATCACGAAGGCCCGCCATACGACCGTGGGCGGCGCACTGCTCGGGTAGTACTCGGTGACCTCGGGGACGATGCCGAGGCTGCCCCCGCATACCGCTTCGCCCGCCTCCAACGCCGCAGCGCGGAACTCGGCCGGACCAGGTACGCCACGAACATCTCCCGCCACCGGCAGCACGAGCCGCACCGATGCCGCTTCGCGCCGCCACATCGCGAGCACGTCGCGCAGCGGCACCAGATCGAGTCCCAATCCGCTCACTTCGTGCGGCGCGTCGTCGAGGGTGACCGCGTCGACGACCTCGTCAGGACCGACCTCGCCCTGGAACCACGCAGCGGCCCACGCCGCAAGCGGTCCGGAACGCGAACGGGTCACACAGCTGAGGCTAATCGCCCGCGTTCGTCTGCGGCCCACGCGCCCAGCAGCCCGCGGTAGTGCGCGATGAAGTGGTCGTGCTCGTGCGGCGGGAACGTTGAACGAACGGTGTCCACAAGCAACGTGTCGAAGTCGGGCCCTTCGACCCACTCCAGAACTACCTCGTCCAAGTGGCTGAGCCGGCTCGCACAGAAATCCTGGTAGCGCTCCACGTCGAAGTAGGCGTCGGCGAGCGCGCGGTACTCGGCGAGCTTCTCGGCATAGCTCAGATCACCGCGATCGGCGATGTCGAAATAGCGGCGCGTGTCGAGGTCGAATCGCGGCCGCCGTCCGGTCGCGGTGCAGAACACCGACCACTTCACGAGAGCCTTCATCGCCCACGGAAAGTAGTAATGCAGGCTGGTGATCGCAACGTCCGGGCAGGCGTTCGCGTAGTCGATCGGGTACACCACGCCGTCCTTGATCAGCGTCTCGCAGGAGTTGAACTCCCAGCGGAAGAACGCGTTGACGAGCCGCCCGATCGTCACGGCCTCATCGCCGGTCGCAGCATCGAGGAAGTTGTGGCTGATCGAGTAGCGAGCGTGCATCGGCTGGTCAGGATCGAAGTTCATCACCATCGTCTCTGCACCGATGGACAGGCTGCGCGCGAACACGTCGTAGCCCGCCACCGCGCGCTGCAGGTGCATCAGCCGCTGGCCCGACTCGTCGTAGGCGCGATGCAGGTCGGCGCTGTTGCGCAACTGGGTTACGCCGACCCAGGCGCCGCCGTCGTAGGGCTTCATGAACATGGGATAGCCGATCTTGTCGGCGATAGCGTCCAGGTCGAACGAGTGGTGGTAGCGCGCCGCAG
>DASRSG010000195.1:0-9697 GCA_035656595.1 Jatrophihabitantaceae bacterium
CGAGGTCAACAGCGCGGCCATGTACTCGGCCGGGTAGTTCGCCTTGAGATAAGCCGTCCAGTAGGACACCAGCCCGTAGCCGGCGGTGTGTGACTTGTTGAAGCCGTAGTCGCAGAAGGGCAACAACGTGCCCCATAGCGCGTCGATCGCGGACTTGCTGAACCCGTTGGCCTGCATGCCCGCGGTGAAGTTCTCGAGCTGGGCGTCCAGTTCGGCCTTCTTCTTCTTGCCCATCGCCCGGCGCAGCAGGTCGGCCTGGCCGAGCGTGTAACCGGCCACCTTGCGGGCGATCGCCTGCACCTGCTCCTGGTAGACGACCAGGCCGTACGTCTCGCTGAGGATCTCGGCGAGCGGCTCGGTGAGCTCGGGGTGGATCGACTCGATCTGCTTGCGATCGTTCTTGCGGTCGGCGTAGTCGATGTGCGCGTTGGCGGCCATCGGCCCGGGCCGGTAGAGCGCCAGCACCGCGGAGATGTCCTCGAACGAGTTGGGTGCCATCTGCCGCAGCAGCGATCGCATCGGGCCGCCGTCGAGCTGGAACACGCCGAGCGTGTCGCCACGGGCGAGCATCTCAAAGGTCTTGGCGTCCTCGAGCCCGGCGTCCTCGATCACGAGCTTCTCGCCGCGATTGGCCTCGATGTTGGAGATCGCGTCGTCGATGACCGTCAGGTTGCGCAGGCCGAGGAAGTCCATCTTCAGCAGGCCGAGCGCTTCGCAGGTCGGATAGTCGAACTGGGTGATGATCGCGCCGTCCAGCTCGCGCTTCATGATCGGAATGTGGTCGAGCAGCGGCTCGCTCGACATGATGACTGCGCAGGCGTGCACGCCCCACTGCCGCTTGAGGCCTTCCAGGCCCTGCGCGGTCTCGACGACCTTCTTGACCTCGGCGTCGGTGTCGCAGAGCGAGCGGAACTCGCCGCCTTCCTTATAACGCTCGTGGGACGGGTCGAAGACCTTGTTGAGCGGGACGTCCTTGCCCATCACCGCCGGTGGCATCGCCTTGGTGATCCGCTCGCCCATCGAGAACGGGTAGCCGAGCACGCGCGAAGCATCCTTGACCGCTTGCTTGGCCTTGATGGTTCCGTAGGTGACGACCTGGGCGACCCGGTCGGCGCCGTACTTGTCGTTGACGTAGCGGATGACCTCGTTGCGCCGGCGCTCGTCGAAGTCGATGTCGATGTCAGGCATCGAGACGCGGTCGGGGTTGAGGAACCGCTCGAACAGCAGCTTGTGCTCGAGCGGGTCGAGCTCGGTGATGCCCATCGCGTAGGAGACGAGTGACCCGGTTGCTGATCCGCGGCCGGGGCCGACCCGGATGCCCTGGGCGCGCGCCCACGCGATGAGGTCGGCGGTCACCAGGAAGTAGCCCGGGAACCCCATCTTGAGGATCATTTCGACTTCGTAGTTCGCGCGCGTGCGCACCTCGGCGGGGATGGCCTGCTGGTAGCGGTTGTGCAAGCCGCGCTCGACCTCTTTGACGAACCAGGACCGCTCGTCCTCACCATCAGGTACGTCGAAGCGCGGCATGAGGTTGGCCGTCTCGTCGAACTCGACGTTGCACCGCTCGGCGATCAGCAAGGTGTTGTCGCACGCCTCGCGCAGATCGTGCTTGTCGGCCCAGAGGCTGCGCATCTCGGCGGGGCTCTTCAGGTAGTAGTCACGGCCCTCGAGCTTGAACCGCTTCGGATCGGCCATCGTCTTGCCCGACTGCACGCACAGCAGCACCTCGTGCGCGTCGGCGTCCTCGGCGTGCGTGTAGTGCAGATCGTTCGTGGCGATGATCGGCAGTCGCAGGTCGCGGGCAAGCTTGAGCAGGCCTTCCCGCACGCGGGTTTCGATCTCAAGGCCGTGATCCATCAGCTCGAGGAAGAAATTGCCCGCACCGAAGATGTCTTGGAACTCGGCCGCGCTCGCGCGCGCCTTCTCGTAGTCGCCGATGCGCAGCCAGGTCTGGATCTCACCGGACGGGCATCCGGTGGTGCCGATCAGACCGTCGGCGTACTCGGCGAGCAGCTCGCGGTCGGCGCGCGGCTTGTAGAAGAAGCCCTCGAGCGACGATCGCGACGAGAGCCGGAACAGGTTGTGCATTCCGGTCGTGCTCTCGGCGAGCAGCGTCATGTGCGTGAACGCACCGCCGCCCGAGACATCGTTCTCGCCGCCTTCGGCCCAGCGCACCCTGGTGCGCTCGTAGCGCGACGTGTTCGGGGTGAGGTAGGCCTCCATGCCGATGATCGGCTTGACGCCGACCTTGGTGGCCTGCCGGTAGAAGTCGTGGGCACCGAACACGTTGCCGTGATCGGTCATCGCCAGCGCCGGCATGCCCATGCGGGCGGTCTCGGCGAACAGTTCGGACAGCCGCGCGGCGCCGTCGAGCATCGAGTACTCGGTGTGCGCGTGCAGGTGGACGAAGGTGTCGCCGTCGCCCGATGTCACTGCTGCCTCGCCCCTATTCGTCGTAGATCAGCGATCCTCTCAAAGGAGTCGGACAATGTCAGAAGGGCACGCTGGCGAGTCTCTCGACCTCGACTAGAGGTCGCGCAGTTGGTCAGCTTTGCCCCGCGTGGCCACGCAAATCCGCGGCCGTAGCGTGGCTACGCGGGACCATGCTGACCGACACCACGTCGTCGAGGCGCTCGCCCCACTGCGCACGATAGGGCGCCAGCCAGTCGTCCAACTCGCGCAGCGGCGCCATCCGCAACCGGTAGAGCCGGCGCTGGGCATCGCCGCGGACGTCGACCAGCCCGGCATCGCGCAACACGCGCAAATGCTTGGATACCGCCGGCTGGCTCACCTGCAGGGCGGCCACCAGCGCCCCGACCGGCTGCTCGCCGGTGCGGAGCTCGTCGAGGATGCGCCGGCGGTTCGGCTCGGCGAGCACGGCGAAGACCATGCCCCGAACATGCCTGATCAGCTATATAACTGTCAAGCTATATGCACGTCGGTCGCCCGAGCCGTCCAGTTGTAAAGAAAGCGCATCGCCTTGAGCGGCATGTGGATGCACCCGTGCGATCCATCGGTCTTGTACTTCGGGCTGCCGTACGGGAAGTGCTGCCAGGACGAGTCGTGGAACCCGAACAGCGGCGCGTCGAACGGGATCCAGTACTTCACGTTGTACTGCGCGCCGGTGTTGAGGGTCAGCACCGTGTTCATGTTGCGTCCTTGCACGACGTAGTTGCCGGTCGGCGTCTTCGTCCACTGCCCGACCATGCCCGTCGTGACCGGCGTATCGAAGACATCCTTGCGCCGGGCGCACATCCAGGCGTGCTGCTTGGCAATGCTGACGATGACCTTCTGCGCCGCGGTGTTCTTCGCGCAGAAGTTCCTCGGCTCGGGTTTCGGCTCGGGTTTCGGTTTCGGACGAGCCACGTGCGTGGCCGGCCGCGGCAACTCAGCCGCCGCCACCCGGTGCACCGGTTGCGCAGCGCGCGACGTGGTCGGCGCCGGCTTGGCCGCGCCCGATCCGGCCGTCCCGGTCGAGCACGCGCCGAGCAGGGCAGTCGCGAGACCTGCCGCGAGCACTCCCCCGACGATTCGGCGCATCTTTGCAGGGTAACGGCACGAGGGGCGCCTCCGCCCTAGCGGAGACACCCCTCGTCAGCTGCTACTCAGATGATCGGCGCGAAGGCCTCCGTGCCGGGGACGAGCGCGAGGCCGGCCACCCCGTGGCTGTTGGCATAGGCCACTTCCTTGGCCAGGTCGCCGACGCCGTTCGAGCCGGCAAGCGGGGCGATCGCGACGGTCGACAGCACGCCGAGCGCACCACCGCTCGCGTCCATGAAGCCTGAGCCCGAGTCTCCCGGAATGCCCGGCGAGACGGTGTACACGGTATGCGTCCAGCCGCCGGCGTCGTCACCGAGGCTCACGCCACGCTTGGGCGAGAGCTGCTCGATGCCCGCGCGGAGCAGCGAGTTGCCGAAGCTGTACACGGTGTCGCCGGCCGCGGTGCCGGCCGTCGCGAGCTTGGTCGGGCCACCCCAGAACGGCACGGACGGGTTGATGTCGCTGACGTATTGCGAGTCGACCTTCACCAATGCCAGGTCGTTGTAGGCGCAGGTGTTCGCGTCGGTCTCGCCGGCCTTCTGCATGGCCAGCCACGATGAGTAGGCGAGCGTGCCGGTGCCGACCTGGGTGCCGTCGCTGGCCAGGTTCGCGCCGCTGTTGAACGTCACCGGCGTACCGAGCGGCAGGGATCCGGTCGAGCAGCCGTTCGTGTCGGTGTCACCACCGGTCCCGGCGCAGTGTGCGGCGTAGCCGACGTAGGTGTTGGTGCCGTCGGTGAACACGAAGTTCGCGGTGCACTGCGCTCCCGCGGTGAACATCTGCGTGCCCGGATGGATCGTCGCCGTTGCCGCCGGCGCCCAGTTCGAGCTCGCGGCGCCAGCCGACGACTGGCCCGAGAGCGCCACGACCGCGACCGCACTTGCTGCGACCACGACTTGCACAAGCCTGCTAACCCGCATGGTCTGTCCCTTTCGACAGTGATTGTGTTGCTATGGGAAACGAGTCACGGCACGCCG
The DNA here is from genome assembly GCA_035656595.1 of Jatrophihabitantaceae bacterium. Taxonomy (GTDB): domain Bacteria; phylum Actinomycetota; class Actinomycetes; order Mycobacteriales; family Jatrophihabitantaceae; genus RYN-133. The sequence continues at coordinate 4,518 of DASRSG010000195.1, forward strand.
GGTTACGCGGGCAAAATGGACGGGTGGACCCTGCCGAGCTCGTGAGCGCGCTGCGCGCCGCCCTTCCCGACGTACTTGTGGCCGTCGATTTCGACGGCACGCTGGCCCCGCTGGTCCCCGACCCGCAGACCTCGAGCCCGGTTGCCGGCGCGGTCGACGCACTGGCCGAGCTGGCCGGCCGAGGTGCGCAGATCGCAGTCGTCACCGGACGCGAGGCCAGCACCGCAGTGCGCCTCGGCCGCCTCGACCAGATCCCCGGAATCGTCGTCGTGGGCCTCTACGGGCTCGAGCGCTGGCACGACGGCGCGCTCGACAGCCCGGAAACCACGGCACCGATGCACGCGCTGCAGGGCCGACTGCCCGCGCTGCTCAAGGATCACGACGCTGATCCGGCCGTCTGGATCGAGGACAAGCGGCTCTCGCTGGTCGTGCATGCTCGCCGCGCCGCCGACCCGGATGCCGCCTTGGCGCCGCTGCGCGCACCGATCCAGGCGCTGGCCGACGAGCTCGGTCTCGAGATGCACCCGGGACGCGACGTGCTCGAGCTGCGGATGCCCGGCTACGACAAGGCCGGTGCGTTGCGTGACCTGGCCGCCGAGCATGCGGGCGTGCTCTACCTCGGTGACGATCTCGGCGACCTGCCGGCCTTCGCCGAGATCCGCGAGCTACGGGCAGCGGGACGCAATGCGTACAGCGTCGCGGTCCTCTCGTCGGGGGTGGCCGATGTCGTCGGCGCCGCCGATGTCGAGGTGCCCGAACCGGCCGACGCGGTCGAGCTGCTACGCGCTTTGGCCGGCTGAGGGCAGCGCGTCGAGCTGCGCCTGGAACCACTCGGCCGGCGGCAGCCGAACCGCGGCCGCGCGCATCCGGTTGGCCCGCTCGGCCCGCACATCGGGGGCCATCAGCAAAGCCTCGTGCAGGGCGTCGGCATTGGCCGACACGTCGAACGGATTCACCGTGATCGCGTCGTCGCCGAGCAGTTCGGCTGCGCCCATCTCGCGCGAGATCACCACCGCGGGGTCGCGTTCGGAGAGCACCAGCGCTTCGAGCACGACGAGGTTCATCCCGTCCCGTACCGAGTTCACGAAGATCACGTCGCTGCGGCGCAGCACAGCGAGCGCGGCCGGGTAGTCGTCCTGGATCTCCAGCAGGATCGGCGACCAGTCATCGGTGCCGAACTCGTCGTCGATCTCGGCCGCGAGCCGCTCGATCGAGGCGGTGTACTCGCGATAGGCCGGCAGATCCTCGCGGGACGGATTGTCATACACCGCGTGGACGACCCGTCCGCGCCAATCCGGGTACCGGCGCAGCAGCTCGCGATAGGCCAGCAGGCCGCGCCATACGTTCTTGGACAGCTCGGTGCGGTCTACCCGCCCGATGACGAGCCGGTCACCAACCTCGCCGCCGAACACACGCAGCGCGTTGTCGACATCGCGCCGCCCACCCAGCTTCTGCATCTCGCCGGCGTCGGTGCCGAGCGGGAACACGCCGACACCCGGCGCCTTCGCGTTGCACACTGCGGCGGCCGACTCGCTGAACAGGTCGGCCCACCGCTGGGTGTGGAAGCCCACGACGTCGGCGCCGAGCATGCCGTTGACGACCGCGTAGGCGACGTCGTCGGGCAACGTGGTGAAGTAGTCGGTAGGCACCCACGGCGTGTGTGTGAAGAAGCCGATCCGCACGTCGTCGCGCAGCTCGCGCAGCATCCGCGGTACCAGGAACAGGTGGTAGTCCTGCACCATCACAGCCGCGTTCTCGGCGGCGTCGCGCGCGATGGCATCGGCGAAGGACTGATTGAACCGCACGTAGGCCGCCCATTGCCGCCGCCAGGACGCGTCGAAGGCCGGCTGCTTGGGCAGGTCGAAAAGCTGGTGCAGCACGAACCACAGTGTCGAGTTGGCGATGCCGTTGTACGCAGCCCGGAACGTCGGCGCGTCGATGGGCAGCATGTGCACGTCGAAGTCACCGTGCAGCGCATCAGCGACGAGCGGCAATTCCGACAGCCGGCCGCCGTCGGCCTGGCGCGCCAGGGTGCGCTCGCGGTCGTTGAGTGCCGCACACACCCACAGCGCGTCCGGTGTGGACGACAGCGCAGCCTGCATCCCGCTCACCAGCCCGCCGCCGCCGCGGCGCACCTCGTCGTCACCGTCGTCGACAGCGCCGACGGTGAGCGGTCCGCGGTTGGAAGCGACGATCAGCGGTGCGCGAGCGGTCATGCCTACCGTCCTACCCGACCTCAGGTTTCGTCACTCAGCACGTCGAGGGCGTGTTGCAGGTCGGCCGGAAACGGCGACGACACCGACAGCCATTCGCCGGTGCCGGGATGTTCGAAGCTGAGTTCACGGGCATGCAGCCACTGCCGCGAGAGCCCCAGCCGCTTGGCCAGCACCGGATCGGCCCCGTAGGTCAGATCGCCGACGCACGGATGCCGCACGGCCGCCATGTGCACCCGGATCTGGTGGGTGCGGCCGGTCTCGAGGTGGATGTCGAGCAAGGTGGCCGCACGGAACGCCTCAACGGTCTCGTAGTGCGTGATGCTCGGCCGTCCGCCGGCGACGACTGCGAACTTGTAGTCGGCCGACGGGTGCCGATCGATCGGTGCGTCGATCGTGCCGCCGGTCGGATCCGGATGGCCCTGGACGAGCGCGCCGTACCGCTTGTCGACCGTCCGCTCCCTGAACGCGCGCTTGAGCGCCGAGTACGCGCGCTCGCTCTTGGCGACCACCATGACGCCCGTCGTCCCGGCATCGAGCCGGTGCACAACGCCCTGCCGCTCGGCAGCGCCAGCCGTCGAGATCCGGTAACCCATCGCGGCGAGCCCTTGCACCACGGTCGGGCCGCTCCAGCCCACCGACGGGTGCACGGCCACACCGACCGGTTTGTCGACGACCACCACGTCGTCGTCGTCATGCAGGACGACCAGGCCGTCGACCGGCATCGGCGCGGTCGCCGGCCGGGACGGCTCCGGCAGGCTCACCTCGAGCATGGCACCACCGTGCACCTTCGCGCTGCGTGCCGGCATCGTGCCGTCGACGGTGACGTGGCCGCCGTCGATCAGCCCGGCGGCCGCCGTCCGCGAAAACCCGAGCAACCGCGAGATCGCAACGTCCAGGCGCAGCCCGTCGAGCCCGTCCGGCACGGGGAGCAGCCGGGTCTCAGGCACGGACGCGAGCACCGCCGTCGAGCGGTACGCCGAACAGGCTCAGCCCGGCCGCGAGGATCGCGCCGCAGACGATCGCCGAGTCGGCCAGGTTGAAGATCGGCCAGTGCTCGGCGTTCGGACCGAACAGGCTGATCCAGTCGACCACGTGGCCACGGAACACGCCGGGCTCGCGGAAGATGCGATCGACCAGGTTGCCGATCGCGCCGCCGAGGATCAGGCCGAGGGCGACGGCCCAGCCCGCCGATCGCATCCGGCTCGCCGTGCGCACGATGATCGCGACCACGACGAGCGCGACCACGGACAAGATCACGGTGAAGCCGGTACCGAGTGAGAACGCGGCACCCGAGTTGCGCGCGACGTCGAGGTAGATCGCGCCGCCGAGCAGGCGCACCTGATCGGCCGGCTTCAGATTGGCGACCACCAGGACCTTGGAGACGACATCGAGAACGAGCGCGATGACCGCCACGCCGGCGAACAGCCGGACCCGGCGCGGGCGGCACGGCTCGACGACGCTCGTCGGCGTTGCGGTGTCGTCGTCTGCGGGGGTCACCGCGCCATTGTCCCGCATCAAAGCGGCGATCCGGACCAGCCGCTCAGCGCCGCTCCTCGCGCTGCTTGCACGCAACGTCGAGCGTTGCCATCGGGAAGGCCTTGAGCCGAGCCTTGGGGATCGGGCGCCCGCAGCTCTCGCAGAACCCGTACGTGCCGGCGTCGATGCGCTCCACCGCACGCTGGATCTGCACTATCAGGTCCATCCGGTTCGCCGCGATCGACTGCTCCTGCTCGCGCTCGAAGGTCTTGCTGCCCGCGTCGGCCTGGTCGTCGCCGGCACCGTCAGTGCCGGACTGCTGCAGGTCGTTCAAGTCGCGCAGGGACGTGTCGTAGGCCGCGCGCATCTCGTCGAGCTGGCTGACTAGATCACGGCGCACCGCGGCCAACTCTGCCTTGGTCCACTCGGACCCCTTCGGGACCGAGATGTTGGCCCCAGCCCCGTTCGCCGCCGGTTTCGGGGCCGTCGTGGCAGCAGCCTTGGCCGGGTCGGCCGTCGTCGCGACCGCCTTCTTGGCCGGCGGTGCCTTCTTGGTGACCGTCTGCTTGGCCGGCGCGGCCTTCTTGGCGACCGTCTGCTTGGCCGGCGCGGCCTTCTTGGCGACCCTCTTTTTGGCCGGTGCGGCCTTCTTGGCAGTCGACTTTTTCGTCGGCGCCGCCTTCTTCGCGGCCGACTTTTTCGCCGGCGCCGCCTTCTTCGCGGCCGACTTCTTGGCAGCCGACTTCTTGGCTGGTGCGGCCTTCGTGGCCGCACCAGCCGTCGCGCGACGGCGTAACGCCCGTCCTATCCGTCCTACGGCAGCCATGCCGTCGCCACCCCTCTGTGTGAACGGCACTGCTGCCGGCTCGTTAACATGCGTTCGAAAGGCGGCTCACTATATGAGCCAGAGCGCCGCTTTTGCCAGTAGCCGCGCCGGTCAGGTCGCGGCAACGGACCTGACACCTCCCGTATTCGCTGTCTGACGGAGGCTAGGATTGACCTGCGACGACGAGGACGAGTAGCCACGGACAGCCTGATCGAAGCGACCCGGGGACGGTGTGAGCCCGGGGGTCCGGCCCGATGGCGAAATCACCTCCGAGCACCGGAAGAACGGGACATTCGTGACGTCCCTAGTAGAACCGGAGCCCGATGAGCGGGCACCCGCGGGTGCCAACGAGGGTGGTACCGCGGTTCGGCCCAGCGATGGAACACCGGATCGTCCCTCGAGTCCCGATGACCGACTCGAGGAGTCCGATGTACAAGGCGCTGCCGGCCCATGTCGATCTCGCCAAGCTCGACCATGAGGTGATCGCGGCCTGGGGCGAGGGCCAGGTGTTCCAGCGCAGCCTCGAGCAGACCGCGCACGGCCCGTCCTGGATCTTCTACGAAGGCCCGCCGACTGCGAACGGCATGCCCGGCACCCACCATGACGAAGCGCGCGTGTTCAAGGACGTCTTCCCGCGGTTCAAGACGATGCAGGGCTACCAC
>DASRSG010000196.1:0-9461 GCA_035656595.1 Jatrophihabitantaceae bacterium
AAGGTTGAGCGGTTGGCCTTCCGGCACGTCCCGTTCGCCCAGCGACTGGGTCGCGAGGCGATCTACTGGGGGCGTGAGTTCTTCGTCCTCGGCTTCGTCTACAAGCCCGGCATTCTGCAGATAGCGCAGCGCATGGCCGAGCGCAACATCGATCGCGGCGTCACCGATCCGCAGCTGCGCGAGGCGGTCACGCCGACCTGGCAGATCGGCTGCAAGCGCATCCTGATCTCGAACACCTGGTATCCGACGTTGGCACGCGACAACGTCGAACTGGTCACCGACGGCATCGCCGAGATCCGCGAGCACGCAATCGTCACCAAGGACGGGACGGTGCGCGAGGTCGACGCGATCGTCAACGCCACCGGCTTCCACGTCACCGACTCGCCCACCTACGAACGCATCATCGGCATCGGCGGACGCTCGCTCGCCGACGTTTGGGGTGACAAGGGGCAGCAGGCTTACAAAGGCGCGGCGGTGCACGGATTCCCCAACATGCTGTTCGTGATCGGGCCGAACACCGGTCTCGGGCACAGCTCGATGGTCTTCATGGCCGAGTCGCACATCAACTACCTCGACAGCGCGCTCGCCGAGATGGACCGCTATGGGCTGGCCACCTTCGAGGTTCGCGAGGATCGTCAACGGGCATACAACGAGAAGCTGCAAGACCGGATGAAGACCACGATCTGGACGAACGGTGGCTGTGCGAGCTGGTATCTGGACGCGCACGGCAACAACACCACGTTGTGGCCCAACTTCACCTTCCGGTTCCGCGCGATGACCCGCAACTTCGACCGCGCCGCCTACAAGACAACCGCGCGCGAAGACCGGGTCGCGACGATGAAGGAGCACGCCGCATGAGCAGAATCTCTGGGAAGGTTGCCGTCGTCACTGGCGCTGCGTCGGGTATCGGACGGGCGCTGGCCTACGACCTGGCCCGTCGCGGCGCGAGGCTCGCGTTGAGCGACGTCGACGTCCACGGCCTGGGCGAGACCGCGCGTCATGCGCGCGTCATCGGCGCCACGGTGCACGAGCAGCGCCTCGACGTCACCGACCGTGACGCAGTGCTTGCCTACGCCGATGCGGTGGCGGCCGAGTTCGGCGCCGTCAACATCGTGATCAACAACGCCGGTGTCGCGTTCAGCGGCGACATCGAGCACATGACGTTCGAGCAGATCCAGCGCGTCATGGACGTCGACTTCTGGGGCGTGGTGCATGGGACCAAAGCGTTCCTGCCGCACCTGATCGCCTACGGCGACGGCCACCTCGTGAACATCTCGAGCCTGTTCGGGCTGCTGTCGATGCCCAGCCAGAGCGCCTACAACGCCGCGAAATTCGCGGTGCGCGGCTTCACCGAATCGCTGCGGCAGGAGATGTTGATCGCCGGGCATCCGGTCGAGGTCACCTGCGTGCACCCGGGTGGGATCAAGACCGCGATCGCACGCAATGCGGGTTCGGTCGCGGGGCTGGACCAGTCCGAACTCGCCGAGTTCTTCGACCGCAAGCTGGCCAAGACGTCGGCCGAGTCGGCAGCCAAGTCCATCCTGCGGGCCGTCGTCGGCGACCGTCCGCGGGTTGTCGTCGGCCTGGACGCGAAGGCGCTCGACCTGCTCGTCCGGCTGATCGGACCGCGCTACCAGCGGCTGTTCGCGACGCTGGCCCGCCGGGTGCGACCGCACCAACCGCCCGCGCAGACGCCGGCGACCGAGGATGCCGCGGCACTGCGCGCGAAGATCTCGGCCTGATGCACCTGCCTCGACTGGCTGTGGTCGCACTGACCGGCCCGACCTACCGGCTCTCGCTGCATCATCGGCTCTCGGTGCGCATGCAGCGCTGGCTCAGTGAGGTCGGAGCCGGCCTGCTCCGCCCGCCGCGCGGTACGCAGGTCGAGCACATCGAGCTCGGTGGTCGATCGGCCGAACGCGTCACCGTCGGCGCCTCGCACCGTCCACGCGCGGTGCTCTACCTGCACGGCGGCGGCTATGTCGTCGGCTCGGCCCGCATGTACCGCGCGCTGGCCGGCTACCTCGCGCGGGTCAGCGGCGCCGTCGTGTTCACCCTCGACTACCGGCTCGCGCCCGAGCACGTCTACCCCGCCGCGCTCGACGACGCGGTCGCCGCGTTTCGCACGCTCGTGGCCGAGCACGGCTTCGATGCGGCACGGATCGCGGTGGCCGGCGATTCGGCCGGTGGCGGCCTCGCGGTTGCCGCTGCGCGCAGGCTTACCGACGACGGGCTGCGGCCAGGCGCGCTCGCGCTGCTCTCGCCGTGGACCGATCCGAGCGACCACGACATGCCGCTGCGTGATTTCGTGGTCAACCAGGCGTGGGGGACGAGCTGTGCCGAGCTGTACCGCGGGTCCGCCGATCCCCTTGATCCTGGCTACGCGCCGATGCACGCCAACCTGCGGGGACTGCCGCCGATGGCTATCCACACCGCGAAAGCCGAGATGCTCAACGCGCAGGTCAAGCGTTTCGCGGCGCGTGCCGAGGCGGCCGGTGGCGATGTCGCGCTGATCGAGCTGCCGACGTTGTGGCACAGCGGGCACGTCCTGGCCGGACTGCTGCGCGAATCGACGCAAGCCGTGCACGACGTCGGCACGTACCTCCGCGCCTGTCTGGACGTGGATGCCGATATGTCGCTCAGCGCGCGGCAGCCAGGCTGATCGGCTCCTCGCCGAGGACGTCCTGGATCCGGCTGAACTCGCGGACGAACGCGCGCCGCACCCGGCCCCTGGACAGCCGGTTGCGCCGGCCGTCGCAGCTACGCACCACATGGGCACGGTCACGCCGGCTGCACTCGAGCAGCATCGCGCCCATCCGGCGCCCGCTGCACGGCCACCAGGTCGCGGGTGGCCGCGGTCCGGTACGGCATCGGCTCGCCGGTGTGCATCGCCATGATCGTCCCCCCGTCGCATCAACCGCATTGGCTGATGACGCAACAGTGGAACCAGGCACTTGCCGCAGGCTTAAACCCCGCTTACCGCCGCGCTTGGTGGCAACCCATACCGGACATCCTCGCCGGGCTCGTTGATCGTCCGTCCTTTCCCCGGCCGCATCCGGTTTAGCCGCCCCCAACCGGACCCCAGCGGGGAAACCCAGTCAGGCGACGGTGCCGGACAGGTGCGGCTTGTCGTTGCGGGGGTTTCGGACGTCCAGCGCCCACCCAGTCGCTGCGCGCTGCGCGCTGATCGCGATCGTGGTCGGCAGGAAGACCGGCGTCTTGAATCGGACGTCGACGGTGTAGGTATCGGGCAGCCGTCCCTCGAGCGCGGCGAGCGTGCGGGCCTTGAGCCACATGCCGTGCGCGATCGCGGAGCGGAAGCCGAACAGCTTTGCGCTCAGGCCGCTGAGGTGGATCGGGTTGCGATCACCGGAGACCGCGCCGTAGCGGCGGCCGATGTCGTCGGGCACGCGCACCAGCGCGGCTGCTCCGGTCGGCGGGTCGGCCGGAGCAACCGCTGTGCGCGCGGGCTTCTCCGGCGGCTTCGCGCTGCGGCGCAGGTAGGTCGACCGGCCCGTCCACACGGTCTCGCCGTCGACGGTGGCCTCGACCAGCAGGTCGAGTTGCCGGCCGGCCGGATGCGGGCGCAAGTCAGCGGCGCACACGTCGAAGGCAACCCGCTCGCCAGACCGGACCGGACGGGCCATGGTGATCGTGTTGCCCACGTGCACCAGCCCGATCAGCGGGAACGGGAACGCCTGCTCGGTCATCAGCGCAACCGTGACGGGGAACGCCAGCACGTGCAGGTAGGTCGGCGGCAGCACGTCGGTGGTGCGGAAGCCGCACACCCGCTGGTAGGCCGCCAGGCGCTCGGGATCGATCGCCTGCTCGGCCAGCGTAAACCGCGAGTCGGGTAGCGCGTCACCGCGATGCAGCGCACCGGTCAGTGCGGCCTTCCCGTACAGCGGCAGCAACGACGGCGGGCGCGTCAGCGTCTGGCTCATGCTTTGCCCCGCCAATCCAGGTGGCCGGGCGCAATTTGCATGCCGTAGCGGGGCAAAGTGCTCATCGCTAGGCACCGACTAGGTTTTGGCCGCACACTCGCAGCACCTGGCCGGTGATCGCGCCGGCACCCGGCGAGGCCAGCCACGCGACGGCTTCGGCGACATCGATCGGCAGGCCCGCCTGCTGCAGGGACGACAGCCGGCGGGCCACCTCGCGGGTGGCCAACGGCATCTTCGCCGTCATCTCGGTGTCGATGAAGCCGGGGGCGATCGCGTTGATCGTCGAGTCGCCGTGCTGGCCGAACGCCGCGGCAGAGGAGCGGACGAGCCCGATCACGCCGGCCTTGGTCGCCCCGTAGTTGGTCTGGCCGCGGTTGCCCGACAGCCCGGTGGTCGACGACAGCGAGACGACGCGCGCCTGCTCGTTGAGCTGATCGCTGCCAAGCAGGGCGGCGTTGATGCGCAGTTGCGACTCGAGGTTGACCGCGATGACGGCGTCCCACTGCTCGGGCTTCATGTTGGCCAGCAGCTTGTCCTTGGTGATCCCGGCGTTGTGGATCACGATGTCCAGCCCGTCGGTGTGCGCGGCGAGGTGCGCGAGCAGCTTGTCCGGCGCGTCGGCGGTGGCGATGTCGAGTTGCAGGGTCGAGCCACCGATCCGGTTCGCGACCTTGGCCAAGGCCTCGCCGGCTTGGGGCAGGTCCGCGGCGATGACATGCGCGCCGTCGCGGGCCAGTACGCCGGCGATCGCAGCGCCGATGCCGCGAGCGGCCCCGGTGACCAGCGCGGTCTTGCCGGCCAGCGGGTGTTCCCAATCCTGAGGGGACGGCGCGACACCGGCGCCGAGGCGAACCGGCTGCCCGTCGACATAGGCAGATCGGCCGGACAGGAAGAATCGGATCGCGGACTCGAGTGAGGCGTCGTCCTCGACCCAGAGCAGGTTGGCCGTCGACCCCCGCTGCAGTTCTTTGGCCAGCGAGCGGACGATGCCCTCGAGCGCCTGGCGGGTTGCGTCGGCGGCGATGTCGGCACCGTCGGCGGGCCGTCCGAGCACGATAACCCGCCCGGACGGGAGCAGCGAGCGCAACTCCGGGCTGAGGAAGGCACGCAGCGCGCCGAGCTCGGTCGGCGTCGCGAGCGAGCGGGCGTCCAGGATCAACGCCCCCCAGCGCTGCCCCTCGGCCGGCGTCGTCTGCGCCTGCGCGCCCGCGCCGGTGACGATCTTGATGAGCTCGTCGCTCACCTGCCCCGACGTCGAGCCCAGCAGCACCGGCCCGTGCACGATCGGTTCGGTCGAGCTGTACCGGCGCAGCACCGCCGGGCGGGGCAGGCCGACCGTCGAGGCAACCTTCGCCCCGATCGGCGAGTTGACGAGGTTCAGATAGCGGTCACTCATCGGAGGCTCCTTCAAGAATGGCCACGACGCCCTGGCCGCCGGCCGCGCAGATCGAGATCAGACCGCGGCCGCCGCCGTTTTCGTGCAGCAGCTTGGCCAGCGTGGCCACGATCCGTCCGCCGGTGGCGGCGAACGGGTGGCCCGCCGCCAGCGACGAGCCGGCCACGTTGAGCTTCGCGCGGTCGATCGAGCCGAGCGCTGAGTCGCGGCCGAGGTACTGCTTGCAGAACGCGTCGTCCTCCCAGGCGGCCAGGGTCACCAGCACGGTCGACGCGAACGCCTCGTGGATCTCGTAGAAGTCGAAGTCCTGCAGGGTGAGGTTGTTGCGCGCGAGCAGGCGGGGCAGTGCGTACACCGGCGCCATCAGCAGGCCGTCGGTCCGCTTGTCGCCGTGGACGTAGTCGACCGCACCGGTCTCGGCGTCGACCAAATGCGCCAGGACGGGCAGGTGGTGCTCGGTGGCCCACTCGTCCGAGCCGAGCAGCACGGTCGAAGCGCCATCGGTGAGGGGTGTCGAATTACCCGCGGTCATCGTGGCGCCCTCGTCGCGAGTGCCGAACACCGGCGAGAGCTTGGCCAGCTTCTCGGCCGTGGAGTCCGCGCGCAGGTTCTGGTCGCGGGACAGGCCGAGGAACGGGGTGAGCAGGTCGTCGAAGAAGCCGCGGTCGTAGGCGGCGGCCAGGTGCTGGTGCGAGGCAGCCGCGAGCTCGTCCTGCGCTTCGCGGGCGATGCCCCACTCGCGGGTCGTGATTGCCTGGTGCTCGCCCATCGACAGTCCGGTGCGAGGTTCGGAGTTCTGCGGGATGGCGGGCACGAGTTGGCCGGGACGCAGCGCGCCGATCGCCTTGAGCCGCGCGCCCAGCGACTTGGCGCGGTTGAGGTCGAGCAGCACCTCGCGCAGGTCCTCGTGCACTGCGATCGGGGCATCGGAGGTGGTGTCGACGCCACCGGCGACGCCGGATTCGATCTGGCCCAGCGCGATCTTGTTGGCGACCAGGATCGCGGCTTCGAGGCCGGTGCCGCAGGCCTGCTGCACGTCGTAGGCCGGCGTGGTCGGGGCCAGCCGCGACCCGAGCACCGACTCGCGGGTCAGGTTGAAGTCACGGCTGTGCTTGAGCACCGCGCCGGCGGCGACCTCGCCGAGCCGCTCGTCCTGCAGGCCGAAGCGGGCCACCAGCCCGTCGAGAGCGGCGGTGAGCATGTCCTGGTTCGAGGCATGCGCGTAGGCGCCGTTCGAGCGCGCGAACGGGATGCGGTTGCCACCGACGACGGCGGCGCGACGGGGACTCATGAGGATCGACCCTTCCAGCGGTGATGTGTTCTTGTTACTCAGAGTATCCGCTACCGTAGGTAGCGTGAACAGTCCTGTGGCTGGCGACACCTTGCCCGAGGCAGCGGAGGACGGCCGGCGCTCGCGCTGGACGGCCCATCGCGCCGCGCGCCGCGAAGAGCTGCTCGACTCGGCGATCCGCTCGATCCTGCGCCACGGCGCGGAGGTCGGCATGGACCAGATCGCCGCCGACGCGCAGACCAGCAAGCCGGTCATCTATCGCTACTTCGCCGACAAGACCGACCTGCACCGCGCGGTCACCGCGCGCGCGGTGAGCACCATCATCGCCACGTTGCGCTCGGTGACGGCGGGCAATCCGTCCGCGCGTGACCTGATCCATGCCAGCGTGGATGCCTACCTGGCCCTGCTCGAGCAGGCGCCCGAGCTCTACCGCTTCGTCGTGCACCATCCGTCGCTTCCCGCCGATGACGGCGCACCGCCGGCGACGTTCAGCGCGGTGATCGCGGACATGCTCGCCGAGCAACTCGCCTCGTCGCTGGAAACCGGTGGTCTCGATCGGTCTTATGCCCATCCGTGGGGCGATGCCATCGTCGGATTCATCAGCGCGGCAAGCCTGTGGTGGCTCGACCATCCCGATGCGATGTCGCGCACACAACTGGCCGACTACCTCGCCGCGCTGCTCTGGGGCGGGGCGGCCGGGGTACACCTGTACGCGGGCCAGCCGGCCGACCCGCGGCCTGGGCCCGGCGTCTTTGCCTTGCATAGGAGAAACCCGTGACCGCGAGTCCACCGACGGTGCCGATCGCAGTCGACGTCGACGCAGTGCGCAGATTGCTGGACGGGCGCTGGCGCGAGGTCCGCGACGAGGCCCGCGAGCTCGCCGCCGACCCGCGCTTCGCGGTGACGGTCGGTGCCACCGTCGAAGAGCAACGCACCGACGTGCTGACCAAGCTGCACGCGCTGTGCGGGCCGCAGTACTCCGGGCGCGGCTTCCCGTCGCGCTACGGCGGGCAGGACGATGTCGGCGGATCGATCACCGCATTCGAGATGCTCGGCTTCGGCGACCTGTCGTTGCTGGTCAAGGCCGGTGTGCAATGGGGGCTCTTCGGTGGCGCAGTCCTGCACCTGGGCACGCAGCGTCACCATGAGCGCTACATCGCCGACATCGTGAGCGGGAAGCTACTCGGCTGCTTTGCGATGACCGAGACCGGGCACGGCTCGGACGTCGCGCACGTCCGCACCACCGCGACCTACGACCCGCAATCCAGCGAATTCGTCGTGCACACCCCTGACGAGGACGCCCGCAAGGAGTACATCGGCAACGCCGCGCGCGACGGGCGGGTGGCCGCGGTGTTCGCTCAGCTCAACACCGACGGCCAGGACTGCGGTGTGGCCGCACTGCTCGTCCCGATCCGCGACGAGAACGGCACGGCGATGCCTGGCGTCCGCATCGAGGACTGCGGCCTGAAGGCGGGACTGAACGGCGTCGACAACGGCCGGCTGTACTTCGACTCGGTACGCGTCCCGCGCGAGAACCTGCTCGACCGCTACGGCCAGGTCGCGGCGGACGGCAGCTACACCACCTCGATCGACAATCAGAACGCCCGCTTCTTCACCATGCTCGGCACGCTCGTCCAGGGACGGATCAGCGTGGCCGGCGGTGCGGGCGCAGCCGCGAAGCTCGCGCTGACCATCGCCGTCCGCTACGGCGAGCAGCGCCGCCAGTTCGCCGCGCCGGACGGCACCGAGATCACGATCCTCGACTACCTCGCCCACCAGCGAAAGCTGCTGCCGGCACTGGCCAAGTCCTACGCGCTGCACTTCGCCCAGCTGGAGCTGGTCGAGCTGCTGCACGAGACGACGCCCTCGCTCGACGCAGTCGCCGAAGACGGCGCGATCCCGGGCGACGACCCGCGCCGGCGCGAGCTCGAGGCGCGCGCGGCCGGGATCAAGGCGCTCGGCACGTGGCACGCCACCCGCACCATCCAGGATTGCCGCGAGGCGTGCGGCGGTGCCGGCTACCTCACCGAGAACCGGCTGCCCGGACTGAAGGCCGATACCGATGTGTTCACCACGTTCGAAGGTGACAACACCGTGCTGCTGCAGCTGGTCGCGAAGGAGCTGCTCACCGGTTACCGCGACCACTTCGGCGAACTCGACCTGCTCGGCACCGCCCGCTTCGTCGCCGACCAGGCCTTCGAGACCGTCATCGAGAAGGTCGGTGCGCGCCGGCTCGTCCAACGGCTGTTGGACGTCGCGCCCAGGCGAGACGAGGAGACCTCGCTGCTCGATCGCAGCTGGCACATGGAGTTGTTCGAGTACCGCGAGCGGCACCTGCTCGAGACGCTGGCCCGCCGGCTGCGTCGCGCCGCCGATGCCGAGGACCCGTTCCCGATCTTCAACGCGGCGCAGGATCACCTGCTCGCGGCTGCTCGGGCGCACGTCGACATGATCCTGCTGCAGGCTTTCGCCGATGCCTGCGAGCGGTGCGAGGACGGCGAGACCCGCGACGGCCTGGAACGGCTTTGCGACCTCTTCGCGCTGACCACGATCGAGGCCGAGCGCGGGTGGTTCCAGGAGCACGGCCGGCTGGCCGCGGCCCGCTCGAAGGCCGTGATCGCCGAGGTGAACCGGCTCTGCGACCAGCTCCGTCGCCTTGCTCTGTCGTTCACCGAGGCGTTCGGGATCCCCGAAGCGATGATCGCCGCCCCGATCGCCCAGGGTGCCGAGCAGCAGCGCGAGCAGGACGCCGGCCGCGCTCCGCACTGACCCGCTTTGCCCCGGGTAGGAGCGCTGCCGGCGCCGAAAAACGTGGTTAAGCGGGGCAAAG
>DASRSG010000197.1:0-5405 GCA_035656595.1 Jatrophihabitantaceae bacterium
GTGCCCAACCCCGGCTCGCGCCGAATCCCGCGCAGGTGGCCGACGACCTTGTCGCTGACGAACACGCGTTGCGTGACCCGTCGACGGGGGAGGCAGCGCTCGTGGCGGCGGCGCACCGCCAGCAGGCCGCTTATCGTGCGATAGGGCAACACCCCGAGTGGGACGCCGCCACCCGGCCGCGCATACCGGCGGCGCTGCTCGACGTCTACGACCGCAACGTCGATGCGCGCCGGGCGCTCAACGCGATAACCCCCAGCCGCACAACATTGCCCGCGTGGCGCATCGTGCCTCCTGCACCGGCCGACCAGTTACTGGGCTTCTATCACCAAGCGGAGACCGAAACCGGTGTCGGGTGGAATTATCTGGCCGCGATCAATCTCGTCGAGACCCGGTTGGGCAGCATCGACGGTGTGAGCACGGCGGACGCACAGGGTCCCATGCAGTTTCTGCCGTCGACGTTCGCGGCCTATGGTCAGGGCGGCGACATCCACTCGCCGCATGACAGCATCATCGCCGCGGGCCGCTACCTGGCCGCGAACAACTTCGCCAACGACCGCGATCACGCCATTTACCGGTACAACCACGACAGCGACTACGTTCGCGCGGTCAACCAGTACGCGGCGCTGATCGGCGGCGATCCCGCAGCCTTCGCCGGCTACTACCGATGGGACGTCTACTGCCGTACGACAGCAGGAGATGTGCTGTTGCCCATCGGTTATGCCGCGACGTCACCGATCCCGGCCGCGGACTACGTCGCGAGCCACCCGCAATGAGCAAGGACCCCTGATCTTCTGCGCCTATCCTGGCCCGAGTGGTTGAAACGTCCGTCGCAGAGCTGCGCAAGCGGTTGGATGATCTGACTCTGCGCGATGCGGCACGCTATGGCAGGCGGTTGAGGGATCTTCGCGGCGCCGACCCGAAAAAGCTGGCGAAGCTGGCCGATCAGATCGCCGCGGCCGCAACTCTGCTGGCTACCCGCCGGGCCGCCGTCCCGGAGATCGACTATCCGGAACTGCCGATCAGCGAGCGACGGCTGGAGATAGCCGAGGCGTTGAGGAACCATCAGGTGGTCGTCGTGGCCGGCGAAACCGGGTCGGGCAAGACGACCCAACTACCCAAGATCTGTCTCGACATCGGCCGCGGTGTCCGGGGGATGATCGGGCACACCCAGCCTCGCCGCCTGGCCGCCCGTACGATGGCGCAACGCATCGCCGACGAACTGGGAAGTCCCCTCGGCGAAGTCGTCGGATACACCGTCCGCTTCAACGACCAGGTCAGCGAACGCACCCTGGTCAAGCTGATGACCGACGGCATCCTGCTCGCAGAGATCCAGCGCGATCGCCGGCTCATGCGCGACGACACCCTGATCATCGACGAAGCCCACGAGCGCAGCTTGAACGTCGACTTCTTGCTCGGCTATCTGCACGAGCTGCTCCCGCGCCGACCCGACCTGAAAGTGATCGTCACGTCGGCGACAATCGAGCCGCACCGCTTCGCGGCACATTTCGGTGCTGCGCCGGTGATCGAGGTTTCCGGTCGGACGTACCCGGTGGAGATCCGCTACCGCCCGCTGGAAGTACCGGTTGCCGCGCAACCGCACGATGACCCGGACGACCCCGACGCCGAAGTCGTCCGGACTGAGACCCGCGACGAAATCGAAGCGATCGTCGACGCTATCCACGAGCTGGAGTCGGAGCCGCCCGGCGATGTCCTGGTCTTCCTGTCCGGTGAGCGCGAAATCCGGGACACCGCTGAGGCTCTGAGTAGCTTGAAGCACACGGAGGTGCTCCCGCTATACGCTCGGCTGCCCACTGCCGAGCAGCAGAAGGTGTTCGCGCCCCACACCGGGCGCCGGGTCGTGCTGGCGACCAACGTTGCCGAGACTTCCCTGACGGTGCCCGGGATTCGGTACGTCGTCGACCCGGGCAACGCGCGTATCTCGCGATTCAGCCGACGACTGAAGGTGCAACGCCTGCCCATCGAACCGATTTCGCAGGCGTCGGCCGCGCAGCGGGCCGGCCGGTGCGGCCGGGTGGCGCCTGGAGTGTGCATTCGCCTTTACTCCGAACAGGACTACGTGACCCGACCGCGGTTCACCGACCCCGAAATTCTGCGGACGAACCTGGCGGCGGTGCTTTTGCAGATGGCCGCGCTCGAGCTTGGCGACGTGGAGCAGTTTCCGTTCCTGGACCCGCCGGACCGGCGCAGCATCCGCGACGGCGTGCAGCTGTTGCAGGAGCTGGGGGCGTTCGACCAAGAGGGCGAGATCACTGATGTCGGTCGTCAACTGGCGCGATTGCCCGTCGACCCGAGGTTGGCGCGAATGATCCTCGCCGCCGAGGCCGAGGCATGCGTTCGGGAGGTGCTGGTCCTGGCTGCTGCACTGACGATTCCCGACCCCCGCGAACGGCCGTCCGAGCGCGAGGAGGCCGCTCGCCAGAGCCATGCCAGGTTCGTCGACGAGCACTCCGACTTCATGTCCTACCTGAACCTCTGGCGCTACCTGCGTGAAAAGCGAAACACTCTGTCGGGCAGCGCGTTCCGGCGCATGTGCCGCAGCGAGTTCTTGCATTATCTGCGCATCCGGGAGTGGCAGGATCTGGTCGGGCAGCTGCGCAGCGTCGCTCGCGATCTCGGGATCGTCGAATCTGGCGAGCCGGCTGATCCGGGTCCCGTGCACGCAGCGCTGCTGGCCGGATTGCTGTCGCATGTCGGTGTGCGCCGCGAGGACGGCAGAGAATATCTGGGAGCGCGTAATTCACGATTCGTCCTCGCCCCGGGGTCGGCGCTCGCCAAGCGGCCACCACGCTGGGTGGTGGTAGCGGAATTGGTCGAGACCAGCCGCCTCTACGGCCGAACCGCTGCGCGGGTTCAACCCGAAAGCATCGAACGCATCGCCGGCGACTTGGCGCAACGCACGTACAGCGAACCGCATTGGGATGCCAAGCGCGGCGAGGTGATCGCTTTCGAACGGGTGATGCTGTACGGGCTGCCGCTGGTTGCGCGCCGGCGGGTCGGCTATGCACGTATCGAGCCGAGCGTGGCTCGAGAATTGTTCCTCAGGCACGCACTGGTGGAGGGCGACTGGCAGACCCGCCACGACTTTTTTCGCGACAATGCGGCGCTGCGCGCCGAACTCGAAGAACTGGAGGAGCGAGCCCGCCGCAGGGATCTTCTCGTTGGTGACGACGACGTCTTCGCGTTCTATGACAGCCGGATTCCCGGCGATGTTGTCTCGGCGCGACACTTCGATGCGTGGTGGCGTAAGCAGCGGCACAAGACACCGGAACTGCTGACGTTCACTCGTGACGATCTACTGCGCAGCGGCGGTGAAGACGATCCCGAACGCCCGGATACCTGGCAGAGCGGCGATGTCACGCTGCCGCTGACCTACCGGTTCGAGCCAGGTGCAATCGACGACGGCGTCACCGTCCACGTCCCGATCGACGTGCTCGCGCGCGTGGGCGGCGACGAGTTCGCCTGGCAGGTGCCGGCGCTGCGCGAGGAGCTGGTCACCGCGCTGATCAAATCCCTGCCAAAAGACCTGCGCCGCAACTTCGTTCCTGCGCCCGATACCGCACGAGCGGTACTGGCAGCGATCGGCACAGACCGCGAGCCACTGCTGGCTGCTGTGCAACGCGAATTACGCCGCCTCAGCGGAATATCGGTGCCTACCAACGCTTTCGATCTGGAGAAAGTGCCGGCTCATCTGCGAGTCACCTTTGCCGTCGAGTCGTCCGAGGGAACCGAAGTCGCCCGCGGTAAAGACCTCACCACACTGCAGGAGCAGTTGGCGACACCGGCTCGGCGCGCCGTGGCGCGAGCGGTGGCCAGCGACCTGGAGCGCAGCAGCCTCCGGAGCTGGCCAGGCGACCTCGAGGTGCTACCGCGTGTCGTCGAACGCGATGTCGACGGACGCGCGGTGCGGGGCTTCCCGGCCTTCGTTGACGCCGGCACCGCGGTCGACCTGCGCGTCTTCGCGACACCCGGACAACAGCAGCAGGCGTCAGGACCCGGTATTCGCCGGTTGTTGAGGCTCGACATACCCGCACCCGCCAAATCGGTGGAGCGACAACTCGACCCACGGACACGGTTGTTGTTGGGCACAAACCCCGACGGCTCATTGTCAGCGCTGATCGACGACTGCGCCGACGCCGCGGTCGACGCATCGCTTGCCGGACCGGTGTGGACCCGCGAAGAGTTCGCCGCCCTTCGTGAGCGGATCAGCAAGGTTTTGGTCTCGAGCACCTTGGAGATCGTGGGACGCGCCGCAAAGGCGCTGGCTGCAGCACACGCGGTGCAACTGGCACTGCCGGCCGAGCCCCGGCAGGAGCAAGCTGAGGCGATTACCGACATACGCGCACAATTGGATCGCCTGCTTGCGCCCCGATTCGTCACGTGCACCGGGGCGGCGCGCCTAACCGACCTCACCCGCTATCTGACCGCGATCGGCCGGCGCATCGAGCAGTTACCCCGTGCACTCAACGCCGATCACGAGCGGATGGCGCGGGTGCACGCCGTGCAGGACGCCTACGACGAACTGCTCCGCGCGCTGCCCCCGCCGCGCAGGTCAGCACCCGATGTCCAAGACATCGGGTGGCAGATCGAGGAGCTGCGGGTGAGCTTGTGGGCGCAACAGCTCGGTACCCCGCGTCCGATCAGCGAACAACGAATCTATCGAGCGATCGACCGTGTGGCCGAAGGTGATTGACAGCTCCGGCAGACGTCACGGCATCGCGACTTCTGGCACGCCGGGCGTGTGCAGCCGGTCGGCGAGCCAGGGCAGTGTGACCTCGAAAGCGCTTGCCGCCGAAGGCCAATCGTGCTTACCGGGCAGAGTCACCAAGTTGCACTCGATGCCGTGGGCTGCTCCGGCGTCACACAGCGATTCGGCGGCCGCGCGGCCGACAGGGCCAGGCGTCGCAAACAGGCCGGCCATGTTGCGGTAGTCGCCGTGCCGGCGGATGACCGTCGCGGGGTCGAACGACGACCACGCTCGGGCATCACCGCCGAACAGCCGGTCAATGGTTTGCCTGCGATCACCGGCGTTGGGCGCGACATCGCCGCCGATGTCGACGAAAGCACTGAAGATATCCGGATGCATGACGGCCAGGTCGACGGCACATGTCCCCCCGGAGGAGAAGCCGACCACGCCCCATCGCGTTGGCTTTTCGGCGCCGAAGGTGGCCTCGACCTCCGCAGTCACGTCGGAGGTCAGGTGGTCCGCGGCGTTACCGTGCACACCGTTGACGCACTCGGTGTCAACAGCGAATCCGCCGGTGGCATCGGCAAAGACTGCGATGGGAGCGTGGCCGCGGTGGGCTGCCGCGAACGCGTCCAGGGTGGCCACCGCGTTAGCGGACCGAATCCAGTCCAGGGGAGTTCCGAACTCCGCACCGATCATC
>DASRSG010000198.1:0-7732 GCA_035656595.1 Jatrophihabitantaceae bacterium
CGTCGTGGCCTTGTGCGTGGTCGCCGGCGCCTTGTGCGTGGTCGCCGGCGCCTTGTGCGTCGTGGCCTTGTGCGTGGTCGCCGGCGCCTTGTGCGTGGTCGCCGGCGCCTTGTGCGTGGTCGCTGGAGCCTTGTGCGTGGCAGCGCGAACCGGCGCCTTCTGCACAGGCACCGCCTGGACGGGCACCGCGGCCACGTCGTGGACCTGGAGCTGCTGGTGACGCGCGGTCACTGGCACCCCGACCGTGGCCGACTGAAGCGGCGGCGCGGTATTGCGGATCAACACGACGACGATGGCCGGGACGATGCACAGCAGCAGCGTCGCGAACCACGAGTTGACGACGGTCAGCCGCTGACGAGGGTCGGTGCGTGTGCTCACAGTCAAACCAACGATTCGGTAGCAAAACGGTTACGGCAACCGACAGCGTTTTCAGCGCCGCTCAGTAGTGGCCGTGATGATGACCGCCGCCGCCACCGCCGTGGCCATGACCGCCCCCGCCGTGGTGGTGCCTGCCACCGTGACCACCGTGATGATGACCGTGCTGATCGTCGTCGGTGTTCCAGTCGAGCGTGTTCGACCGGACCCCATTAACAGTAACCCAAACCTGGACATTACGGTGCCAAACGAAGCATCGGTTATCGATGACCGTGTCAGTGGCGGTAAAGGTGTAGAAAGTTCCGTCGCGAGAGTCGCTGCAGGTGATGGTGCGCGCCCCGGCGGCGAAGTTGCTCAGCGAGATGTCGACGTAGAAGCAGGACGGGATCCAGCAGGTCGACGACGGCACCTGGCCGCCCTGGCTGATGCTCACCGCACCGGCCGGCGGCGGAGCGCTGGCAGTGCTGGGGGCGCTCGAACCTGCGCTGGTGCTGGTTTGCGGCGGCCGCGGTGACGAGTTGACCGACGACGGTGCGCTCGCGCTGGAGCTGTGCGTACTGCTGGTCGGCGCCGACGGCGTCCGCGACGCGGAGTGGCTACCCGACGGCGAGCGATGCGGGGTGGGGCGCGCGGAGGTGCGCGGTGTACCGCGCGCACCCGTGGGCTGCCCACCGGAGCTGCGCGAGGACGACTGACCCGTTCCTGCTGACATCGGGTGCGAGCTCGACGCCCCCTCGGACGAGGAGACCGCGACACCGGCAATCGCGGCCGACTGGCTCGATCGCGCCGCTGAGCTCTGCGCCCGGCTCGTCGTCGTCCCCGCCGATGTGCCGCGCGAGGGCGACGAAGCCGGCGATGCCGAGGACGACGACAACGTGCGGGTGGCCGACGCCGAGGTGCTGTGCACCGGCAGGGCGACGTCACCAATCGTGAACGGCGGCTGGCGCTGGCCGAGAAGTACGATCACGATCCCTGCGACGACGAACGCCAGCACGATGCTCAAGGCGATGAGGGACTGCTGGCGCCGCTGCTCGGGAGTGGCTGCAGGTAATCCGCGACGGTGCGAAGACGACGACGACATAGCAGCGCAATGCTAGGGCCAAACCGCGAGCAGTAGCGCGCGTTTGGTCAATCGACCACTAGCGAAACTACGACTGGCGGGCTGGATTGTGCGCATTCGCGGCCCTTGTCATCGACCATCGTCCAGAAGGCGACTACCGACCCGGGCACGTCAGGGGCACGCAGCTCGATGCTGACCTCCGCGCAGTGGCCCGGTTCGCAGTCGGGCACCGGTGTGCTCGGCGAGCTGCCGATCAGCCGGGTGCCGGTGTGGGCACCCATCCGGTGCAGCGCGCGTCCCTGCCAGCTCGCCGTGCCACCGTTGCGCAGCGCGACCCGGGCCGGCAGCCACGCGCCACGATGCACGGCGTGCCCGGCGGGCGGATCGATACCGACAACATGCACCTCGTCGAGCGGTTCGCCGGCGTCGATACCTTGCCGGGCCAGCAGTTGGCGCGAGCGGGCCTCGGCGTAGATGCAGAGGAGCAATCCGTTGGAACCCAGCTCGGTGTCGTACCACTCCACGAGCTGACGGCTGGGGCGCGCCTTGCCGTTCTCGACCTGCGAGATAGTGCTGCGTCGCCATGATCCGCGCATTTCCAGTTCGCGTAATGACACGCCTGCCGCACCGCGGACGCGGCGCATGGAGGTTCCCAGTTCGGACCAGAGCCGGTCGACGATGGCGTCTCCTCTAGCGGGCGCCGCCCCCCGATTCAGCGCAACCCTAGATGCCGCTATTTGACTCACTCAGGCTAAACGTCTGCCCGGCAACGGTCGAATTGCAGTCCTCAGCGCACCGCAGATTGCGCGGTCAGCTCATCAGCGCTGCGTAACCGGGTTTGATTGTCTGGTTGATCAGCTCGAGACGATCGTCGAACGGGATGAAGGCACTCTTCATCGCATTGATCGTGAACCACTGCAGGTCGGTCCAGTCATAGCCGAACGCCTGAACCAGCAACGACAGCTCGCGGGTCATGGACGTTCCGCTCATCAGCCGGTTGTCGGTATTCACCGTGACTCGGAAATTCCGCCTGCGCAGGTCTCCGATCGGATGTGCGGCGATCGAGGGCGCGGCGCCGGTTTGCACATTCGATGACGGGCACATCTCGAGCGGGATCCGCTTGTCACGCACGTACTGCGCGAGCCGGCCGAGCGCGCCGTCGGGGGCGATGTCATCGACGATGCGGACGCCATGGCCGAGGCGGTCGGTGCCACACCACTGGATCGCCTCCCAGATGGAAGGCAGGCCGAAGGCCTCGCCGGCGTGAATCGTGAAGTGATAGTTCTCGCGACGCAGGTACTCGAACGCGTCGAGGTGCCGCGTGGGTGGGAAGCCCGCCTCGGCACCGGCGATGTCGAAGCCGACAATGCCGCGGTCGCGGTAGGCGACCGCGAGCTCGGCGATCTCGCGTGAGCGAGCAGCGTGCCGCATCGCGGTGGCGATCGCACCCACCCGGATCGAATGCCCGTCACGAGCCGCGTTCGCCTCACCCTCCCGGAAACCGGCCAGCGCGGCGTCGGCGACCTGCTCCAGGCTCAGGCCGTCCTCGGTGTGCTGCTCGGGAGCCCAGCGCACTTCGGCGTAGACCACGCCGTCGGCAGCCAGATCCTCGGCTGCCTCACGCGCGACGCGGAACAAGCCGTCGGCCGTCTGCATCACCGCCACGGTGTGCGCGAATGTCTCGAGGTAGCGCTCGAGCGAACCCGAGTCCGACGCATCGCGGAACCAGTGCGACAGCGACTCTTCATCGGATGCGGGCAGGCCGTCGTACCCGATCTGCTGCGCGATATCGAGTACCGTCGCCGGTCGCACGCCGCCGTCGAGATGGTCGTGCAGTAGCACCTTGGGCGCGCGGCGGATCGAGTCGTGGTCGAGGGCGGTCGGCATGCCGCTCACCGTAGCGGGACCGCACGCTGGGTTTCGCGGGCCGGTTATCCGATCCGGTCGAGAACCAGCGGCGGGGCCGTGTATTCGTGCCCGATGGCGATCCCACCGTCGAGCGCGGCAATCGCGCGCTCGAAGCGCGACGAGTCGTCGGCGTGCAGTTCGAGCAGCGGCTGCCCCGCCTGCACCCCGTCGCCCGGCTTGGCAAGCATCACCACGCCTGCGCCGAAGGAGACGGCGTCCTCTTTGCGTGCCCGTCCCGCGCCGAGCCGCCAGGCAGCCGTCCCGACCGCGAGTGCGTCGAGCCTGGTGAGCACCCCGGACGACTCGGCAGCCACCACGTGCTTTTCGTTCGCGCTGGGCAGCTTGGCCGACGGGTCGCCGCCCTGCGCGGCGATCATCCGGCGCCAGACGTCCATCGCCCGGCCATCGCGCAACGCTTCAGCGGGATCGGTGTCTATGCCGGCCGCGCCGAGCATCTCGCGAGCCAGCGCAAGGGTCAGTTCGACAACGTCCGGCGGCCCACCCCCGGCGAGCACTTCCACCGACTCAGCGACTTCGAGCGCATTGCCCGCGGTGCGGCCCAGCGGCACGTCCATGCCGGTCAGCAGCGCGATCGTGCGCACGCCGTGCGCCGTGCCGAGATCGACCATGGTCGTCGCGAGTTCGCGCGCCGCCTCGACGTTCTTCATGAACGCGCCGGTGCCGACCTTGACGTCGAGCACCAGCGCATGCGACCCCTCGGCGATCTTCTTGCTCATGATCGAGCTGGCGATCAACGGGATCGATTCGACGGTGCCGGTGACGTCGCGAAGCGCGTAGAGCTTGCGGTCGGCGGGCGCGAGCTCGTCGCCGGCCGCGCACACCACCGCGCCGACGTCGTTGAGCTGCCGGACGAAGTCGGCGTTGGAGACCGCTGCACGCCAGCCCGGGATGGACTCGAGCTTGTCCAGCGTCCCGCCGGTGTGCCCCAGCCCGCGGCCGGACAGCTGCGGGACGGCCGCACCGCACGATGCGACGAGCGGCGCGAGCGGCAGGGTGATCTTGTCGCCCACCCCACCGGTGGAGTGCTTGTCAGTCGTGGGACGGCTGACCGCGGACAGGTCGAGCCGCTCGCCGGATGCGATCATCGCCGCGGTCCAGCGGGCCAGTTCGGCCCGGCTGAGCCCGCGCAGCAGAACGGCCATGGCGAGGGCAGCCATTTGCTCTTCGGCCACCACGCCACGGGTATAGGCATCGATCACCCACTCGATCTGCGGATCGGACAGCACTCCACCGTCGCGCTTGGTCGTGATGATCTCTACAGCGGAAAACAGTTCAGCTCGCTCAGCCAAGGTTTTCACGACCGAATGCGAGCGGCAGCACCTCGGTCATCGCCTTCGGGCCCTCGACGGTGTCGACGAGCAGGTCGGGACCGCCGTGCTCCCACAGCAGTTGCCGGCACCGTCCGCACGGCATCAGCAGGTCGCCGCGGAAGTCAACGCAGACGAACGCGACCAGCGCGCCGCCACCGGTCGCGTGCAGCGCCGACACCAGACCGCATTCCGCGCACAGGCCCACGCCATAGGAGGCGTTCTCGACGTTACAGCCGACGACCACGCGACCGTCGTCGACGAGGGCCGCGGCACCGACCGGGAATTGGGAGTACGGCGCGTAAGCCTGCCCCATCGCCTCAAGCGCGGCGCGGCGCAATCCCGGCCAGTCAATCGCCATACCGATCACTCCTTCACATAGGGCTGGCCGTCGGCGGCCGGTGCCTGCACGCGGCCCACGAAGCCGGCCACGGCAACGACCGTCACGATGTACGGCAGCATGCTGAGGAATGCCGACGGGATCGCGACGGGCGGCGTGATGATCGTGACCAACGATTGCAGTTCATCGGCGAACCCGAACAGTAGCGCGGCGGCGACCGCACCGCGTGGGCTCCACCGGCCGAAGATCACCGCGGCAAGTGCGATGAAACCCTTGCCGGAGGAAATGTTGCTGTTGAACGGTCCCGACCCGCCGATGGTGAGCGTCGCGCCCGCAAGTCCGGCGATCAGGCCACCGATCAGCACGTTGCGGTAGCGGGTGCCACGCACCTTGATACCGACGGTGTCGGCGGCCTTCGGATGCTCGCCGACCGCACGCGTACGCAAGCCCCACCGGGTGCGGAACAGCGCGACATCGACGAGCACGACGAGCCCGTAGGTGACGTAGACGATGATATTAACGTCGAAGAACGCCTGCCCGATGATCGGAATGTCGCCGAGCAGCGGGATCTTGATCGGCGACAGCGTGAGTCCGGCGTTGTAGCTGTTCGTGTCGGTTTGCATGATCGAGTGGTAGCCGAGGTTGGTCAGGCCGAGTGCGAACGCGTTGAGCACAACACCGAGCACCACCTGGTTCACCAGGTAGCGAATCGCGAAGACGGCGAGCAGCACGGCGATGACAGCACCACCGAGCATTGCCGCGACGATGCCGATGCCGAGGTTCTTGGCCGACGAGGCAAACATCGCACCAGCGAAGGCGCCGAGCAGCATCTGACCCTCGATGGCGACGTTGATGACACCGGAGCGCTCGCACACGATGCCGGCGATCGCGCCGAGGATCAGCGGCATTGACGAGACCACTGTCTGGGTTGCCATCGTGGTGAGGCTCAGCGCGTTGGCTGGATCGCCGGTGCCCATCCAGCACAGGAATGCAAGCACGAAGAACAGCACGCTGATGCCGATCGCCCAGCGCCAGGGGCGGCGCCGGAACCCGATGATCAGCTGGCCGATGCCGAGGGCGAGCACGATGCCACCCATCACCATGGCCGCGCCGCCGCCGGGGAACCGGACCGTTGGCACCTGGTACTTGTCGAACGGTGTGGAGATCTGAAACGCGGTGTCGCCGTTCTTGGCGCCAAGCCCCCACGCGATGAATATGACGAGACCGGTGAGGATCAGTCCGACACCGCGCAGCAGGCGTTTCCGCGCGGAGACGGGGACCTCGATGACGTCGTGCGTGACGACGAGTCCTTCATCTTGGGTGATGGCCATCATCCGTTCCAGCCCTTGGCTAGCTGGCCGACGCCGCTACCGCCGCCACGTCCCTTGAGCCGGAAGATCCCGCGCACCAAAGCCGGTGCAGCGATGAACAGCACCATCACCGGTTCCATGACCGACACCACGTCCGATGGCGTGGTCGTGTCCGTGCCCATGACCAGGCCGCCGGCTCGGAAGGCGCCGAACAGCAGGCCGGCCAATACGGTTCCCACTGGCGTGCCACGTCCGAGCAACGCGACGGTGATGGCATCGAAGCCGAAGCCGGCATCGACGTCCTGGGTCACCACGTGCCGGGTGCCGAGCACTTGCGAGCAGCCGACCAGCCCGGCAAGCGCACCGGAGATGATCATGACGGTGACGTAGCTGCGCTCGATCTTCATACCCGCCGTCCGCGCCGCGAAGGCGTTCGCGCCGACAGCCTTGAGCGTGAACCCGAGGGTCGATCGCGACAGCAGCCACCAGCAAGCGACCGTCGCGAGAATCGCCAGGATGATCCCGGAATGCAGATCGTCGAACAGGTGTGGCAGCTGTGCCGACGAGTCGATGTTGCTCGAGGTCGCTTCGTTCGTATGGGGTGCCTGGAAACCGCTCAAGCCGAGTAGGTAACCCAGGAAGTAGTAGGCAACGTAGTTGAGCATGATCGTCGTGATCACTTCGTGCGTGCCGGTCTTGGCCTTGAGAAGGCCGACCACCCCGCCCCAGATGGCGCCACCGAGCACGCCGGCTACCAGCGCGACCAGCACGTGAATGCCGGGCGGCAGATGCCAGGCGAACCCGACATAGCCCGCACAGATTGCGCCCATGATCAGCTGACCCTGCACGCCGATGTTGAACAAGCCGGCGCGGAACGCGACACCTACCGCCAGGCCGCCCAGGATGAGCGGTGCCGCGTTGACCAGGGTGTCCGAGATCGGCCCGAAGATCGGTATCCCGCCGTTGGAGTACAGCGAGTTGCTATTGAAGACTGCGCCGCGGAACAGCGCCGTGTAACCGGCCGAGATCGACTTCCACGCGGCGCTGAACGTGTCGCCGGGATGCTGGAAGAAGTAGTGCGACGCGGTGCGGGTGGGCGCGTCCGAGATTGCGATCAACAGCGCGCCGAAGACCAGCGCGCAAACGAACGCGAGCAACGTGACGACCCAGGTCTGGCCGTACAGATAGGCGTTGAGCAGCCGCCGACCAAGCCCGGGCGCTCGAGCCGACGCCTGGTCGGGCTCCGGCTCGGGCGCTGCCGGGTCCTCGTCGACCGGCACCGTCATGCGACACCCCCCGCTTCGGCCTTCGCCTGGTCAGCACTGGCGCCGGCCATCAGCAGGCCAACATCCTCAGCCGACGTCCCTGCGGGGACCTCGCCGGCAATCTGGCCGCGGTACATGACCGCGAT
>DASRSG010000199.1:0-15415 GCA_035656595.1 Jatrophihabitantaceae bacterium
TCAACGTCGCGCTGCCGGACATGGCCGGTGACCTGAGGACCACTTTCGGTTCGCTCCAGTGGGTCGTCGACGCCTACGCGCTGACCCTCGCGGCACTGGTGCTGGGCACCGGTTCGATCGCCGACCTGGTCGGGCATCGCCGCGCGTACGCCGCCGGGCTGGCACTGTTCGCGGTGTCCTCGCTGGCCTGCGGGCTCTCGCCCAACTCGGGCGCGCTGATCGCGGCGCGTGCGGTGCAGGGTGTCGGTGCGGCCGCGATGTTCGCTACCACCTTCGCGCTGTTGAACAGCAACTACACCGGACGAGACCGCGGCACCGCCTACGGCATGTGGGGTGCAGTCGCCGGCGCGAGCGCCGCGGTGGGCCCGATCGTCGGTGGCCTGCTCACCGAGGCCATCTCCTGGCGGTGGATCTTCTTCGTCAACCTGCCGGTCAGCGTGCTCGCGATCACCCTCTGCTTGGTCGTGCTGCAGGACGCGCACGCGCCGATACAGAGCCGGGTCGACCTCGCCGGCATGGTCACCTTCACCGCGGCTGCCGCCGCGGCGACCTACGGCCTGATCCGCGCAAACGAGCACGGCTGGAGCTCGCTGGGCACCTGGGGCACACTGGTCGCCTCGGCCGTGCTGCTGGCGGCCTTCGTTGCGGTCGAGCAGCGCACCGACCGCCCGATGCTCGACCTGGCGCTCATGCGCAACCGCTCGTTCGTCGGGGTGTTGCTGGGCGGCCTGCTGCTCACGTTCGCCGCCTTCGCGGCATTCACCTACACCTCGATCTGGCTGCAGTCGGTGCTCGGCCTGTCGCCGATCCAGGCCGGCCTGACCGGGCTACCCCTATCGATCGCATCGTTCGCTGTCTCGGCTGCCATCGGCCGGTTCCTGCACGGCACGCGCCCCGGCCCGATCATCGGTGGCGGCTTGCTCTTCATCGGCGTCGGTGGCCTCATCAGCGCCGCACTCGTGCACGGGTCGGCATCCTGGCCGGCGCTGATCCCCGGCTTTCTGGTCGCCGGTATCGGCGTCGGGCTGGCCACGCCGACGCTCGGCTCGGCCGCGATGTCGGCCGTCCCACCTCAGCGCGGCGGCATGGCAGCCGGCGCGGTCAATACCGCCCGCCAGCTCGGGTTCGCCTTCGGCATCGCGGCCCTGGGCAGCGTGTTCGCGACGCGGGCGCAGGGCGTGCTCGGCGACCGGCACGTGCCGAGCCCGGCCGGTGTAGCGCAGGCGTTGGCCGGCGGGCAGGCTCCAGCGATCCTCCGGGCCGCCCCCGCATCGGTGCGGTCCGCGCTCGACAGCGCGTTGCATGCCGCCGCGGTCGGTGGCGTGCAGCTCACGTTCCTCGTGTCGGGCGTCGTTGGCGTGCTGGCCGGGTTCGCGGTGCTGGCCCTTGTCCGTCCGACAAAGACCGACGGTGCCGCCGATGGCCCCGGTGATGTTGCCGCGAAAGAGCCCGAGGCCCCCGTCCGCGCGTGATCATCACCGCGCCGCTTAGACTCGGTAAGAAATGGCTCGTGAAGCCTTTCACAAACTCGAGCCGAGGATGGGAGCGCGGATGCCTGTGGTCGACACAGCAGCCGATTCCGCGGTACGCCCGGACTCGGTGATGCCGGCGGACGCGCGCTACGACGCCGACGTGATCGTGGTGGGTGCGGGGCCGTCCGGCAGCAGCGCGGCCTACTGGCTGGCGAGCGCCGGGCTCGACGTGCTGCTGCTCGAGAAGACCACGTTCCCGCGCGAGAAGGTGTGCGGTGACGGGCTCACCCCGCGCGGCACTCGCGCATTGATCGAGATGGGCATCGATGTCAGCCAGCAAGCCGGCTGGCTGCACAACCGCGGCCTGCGCGTGATCGGCGGCGGGCAGCGCCTGCACCTCGACTGGCCCGAGCTGACCAGCTTCCCGGCCTACGGCTTGGTGCGCCCCCGCGCGGATCTCGACGCACTGCTCGCGCAGCAAGCCGTGAAGGCCGGCGCGCACCTGCACGAGCAGACCACGGTCACCGAGGCGATCCTCGACCGTGCTGGGCGCGTCGTCGGCGTCAAGGGACGCAATGCCGACAAGGCGCCGCTCGAGTACCGCGCCCCGCTCGTCATGACCTGCGAAGGGGTCAGCGGCAAACTCGCCCAGGTACTCGGCGTGCACCGCAACGACAAGCGACCGCTCGGCGTCGCGGTCCGCCGGTACTACGAAAGCCCGAAGACGCACGACGACTACCTCGAGTCCTGGCTCGAGTTGTGGGACGGCGTGCCGAACGAGTCGAACCTGCTGCCCGGCTACGGATGGATCTTCGGGATGGGCGACGGCACGGTGAACGCCGGCCTGGGCGTGCTGAACAGCAGCGCCGGGTTCCAGAAGACCGACTACCGCGGCATGCTCACCCGCTGGCTCGACAACACTCCGGCCGAGTGGGGGCTGCGCGAGCAGAACGCCACCTGCCCGACGCGCGGAGCTGCGCTGCCGATGGGGTTCAACCGCACGCCGCACTACCTGCACGGCATGCTGCTCGTCGGCGACAGCGGCGGTTCGGTGAACCCGTTCAACGGCGAGGGCATCCCCTACGCGATGGAATCGGGCCGCTTCGCTGCGGAGGCAGCCATCCAGGCGCTGGCGCGAGCTAAAGGCCCGGCCCGCGAAAGGGCGCTGCAGGCCTACCCAGACCGGATGCGCCAGGAGTGGGGCGCGTATTACCGCCTCGGCGGCATCTTCGTGAAGCTCATCGGACGTCCCGAAGTCATGCGCGCCTGCACGCGGCACGGCCTGCCGCACCCGGCGCTCATGCGCTTCGTGCTCAAACTGCTGGCCAACCTGAGCGACCCACATGACGGCGACCTGTCCGACCGGGTGATCTCCGTCCTGACCAAACTGACACCCGCACTGCGTTAGGGACACCTCGGCGCAGGCCGGGAAATCCGCTCGGACTAACCTGAGTTTGCGCCGAGAACCCCGCGAAATACACAGAAGGAGGACAGCGCTCGATGCTCGCGCCCTATCTGCCGATCCTGCTGCTGTTCGCTCTCGCATTCGCCTTTGCGCTGTTCTCGGTGACGATCGCGCCGTTCACCGGACCGAAGCGTTACAACAAGGCCAAGCTCGACTTCTACGAGTGCGGTATCGAGCCGACTCCGCAGCCGCTGGGCCCGCACCGCTTCCCGATCAAGTACTTCCTGACGGCGATGCTCTTCATCGTCTTCGACATCGAAATCATCTTCTTGTACCCGTACGCGGTGGCGAACAAGGCGCTCGGCTTGTTCGGCCTCGTCGAGATCATCATCTTCATCGTCACCGTGTTCACCGCATATGCCTATGTGTGGCGGCGCGGCGGACTGGACTGGGACTAGCTGGGATTCGCTGTGGGACTAGAAGAGAAGCTGCCGGACGGCGTGCTGCTGGCCAGCGTCGAGAAGCTGGTCAACTGGACGCGCAAGTCGTCGCTGTGGCCGGCCACGTTCGGGCTGGCCTGCTGCGCGATCGAGATGATGACCTTCGGGGCGCCGCGGTTCGACTCGGCCCGCTTCGGCATGGAGGTCTTCCGCGCCTCGCCGCGGCAGGCCGACCTCATGATCGTGGCCGGCCGGGTCAGCCAGAAGATGGCGCCGGTGCTGCGGCAGATCTACGACCAGATGCCCGAGCCACGCTGGGTACTGGCAATGGGCGTGTGCGCATCGTCGGGCGGCATGTTCAACAACTACGCGATCCTGCAGGGCGTCGACCATGTCGTCCCCGTGGACATGTACCTGCCGGGCTGCCCGCCGCGCCCCGAGATGCTCATCGACGCGATCCTCAAGCTGCACCACAAGATCATGAACGAGCCGCTCGGCCCGAAGCGCGCCAAGCGCCTCGCCGACGCCCACGTCGAACTCGTTCCGTCCAGCGTCAAGTACGCCCGATGAGTTCGCCGACGGAACGGCCCGTCTCGGCGGACTCCGCGCCCGAGCAATCGGCTGCGGAAATTCAGAAGTCGACTGTCAGCGAGGGTCCGAACGACTCGCCGTACGGTGTCGAGCGGCACGGCATGTTCGGCGTTGCCGGATCGGGCGACACCTCTGGCTACGGCGGATTGGTGCGCGAGCCGTGGGTGCCCCCGGCCGCCACACCGCCGTACGGCAGCTACTTCGACGAGCTCATGGCCAACCTGGGCACCGCGTACTCGTCGCTCGCCCAAGGCGTGACGAAGGTGGTCGTTGATCGCGGCGAGTTGACGTTGCACATCGCGCGCGAGCACCTCATCGCGATCGCGACGATCCTGCGCAACGATCCGTCGCTGCGCTTCGAGCTGTGCTCGAGCGTGTCCGGCGTCGACTACCTCGGCTCGACGAACCGGCTGCACTCGGTCTACCAGCTGGTCTCGATGACCTACCGGCGGCGGCTCCGCCTCGAGGTCGCCGTCAGCGTCGAGGATCCGCACGTCCCGTCGGTCACCGCGCTCTACCCCGGCGCCGACTGGCAGGAGCGCGAGACCTATGACCTGTTCGGCATCATCTACGACGGCCACCCCGCTCTGACTCGCATCCAGATGCCCGACGACTGGGACGGCCACCCGCAGCGCAAGGACTACCCGTTGGGCGGCATCCCGGTGCAGTACAAGGGCGCCACCATTCCACCTCCTGACGAGCGGAGGGCCTACAAGTGAGCGCTCGCGCGAACGTAGGGGGCAAGGCATGACAGATACGACAGACGCCTATGCGCCGTCGCGGCAAACGACCGAAGGACGCGTCTACAACCTCACCGGCGGCGACTGGGACGAGATGCTGGCCCAGGTGGCCGGCGCCGATCCGCTCACCGAGGAGCGGCTCGTCCTCAACATGGGCCCGCAACATCCGTCCACGCACGGGGTGCTCCGCCTCGTCCTCGAACTCGAGGGCGAGACCGTCACCGACGCGCGCGTTGTGGTGGGGTACCTGCATACCGGCATCGAGAAGAACACCGAGTACCGCACCTGGACCCAGGCCGTCACGTTCCTCACCCGCGCCGACTATCTCTCGCCATTCTTCAACGAGACGGTGTACAGCATGGGCGTCGAGCGGCTGCTGGGCATCGAGGCGCCGCCACGTGCCCAGCTGATCCGGGTGTTGATGATGGAGATCAACCGGCTGTCCTCGCACTGGGTATGGCTGGCCACCGGTGGCATGGAACTGGGCGCGCTGACCGCGATGACCAACGGTTTCCGCGCCCGCGAACGGTGCCTCGACATCTTCGAGATGATCACCGGACTGCGGATGAACCACGCCTACGTCCGTCCCGGCGGCATCGCCCAAGACCTGCCCGACGGCTACGACGATGCGATCCGCAGCTGGATCAAGGAGATGCGCACCGAGCTCACCGGCGTCGACAAGCTGCTCACCGGCCAGACGGTCTGGATCAACCGGCTGAAGAATGTCGGCTGGATCGGCGTCGAAGGCTGCATCGCGCTCGGCATCACCGGCCCGCTGCTGCGCGCGGCCGGTCTGCCCTGGGATCTGCGCAAGACCGAGCCGTACCTCGGCTACGAAACCTTCGACTTTGAGGTGCCGACCGACGACGGTGGCGACTGCTGGTCACGGTTCGTGGTGCGGGTCGCCGAGATGTGGGAATCGCTGAAGATCGTCGAGCAGGTACTCGATCGCCTCGAGCCGGGTCCGACGATGGTCGACGACCCCAAGATCGCGTGGCCGGCAAAGCTGTCGCTCGGCCCGGACGGCTTGGGTAACTCGCTCGCGCACGTGCAGAAGATCATGAACTCGTCGATGGAGTCGCTGATCCATCACTTCAAGCTGGTCACCGAGGGGTTCCGCGTCCCGCCCGGTCAGGTGTACCAAGCCGTCGAATCACCCCGCGGCGAGCTCGGCGCGCACATCGTCAGCGACGGCGGCACGCGGCCGTACCGGGTGCACTTCCGCGAGCCCTCGTTCATCAACCTGCAGGGCACGGCCACGATGTCGATCGGCGGCATGGTCGCCGATGTCATCGCGTCCGTCGCGTCGATCGACCCGGTCATGGGGGGTTGCGACAGGTGACGAGTAGTCCCAGCACGAGCACAGGACCGAACTACGGCACGCCGCCGTTCAGCAACGACCCGACCCGCGAGGATCTGTCGACCGCCGCCGAGATGGGACGGTCGAACTTCCGCACCTCGGTCATCCAGCTCGACCGCCCGGGCGATCCGTCCGTCTTCGATGAGAAGACGCGCGCTGAGGCTGCCGAGATCGTTGCGCGCTACCCGGTCGGCAACGCGCGTTCTGCGCTCGGTCCGATGCTGCATCTCGTGCAGTCGGTGCAAGGTCAGATCACGCCCGACGGCATCGCGTTCTGTGCCGAGCAGGTCGATCTGACCAAGGCCCAGGTGGCGGCGTTCGCGACGTTCTACACGATGTACAAGCGCACGCCGACCGGCGAGTACCTGGTCAGCGTGTGCACCAACACGTTGTGCGCGATGCTCGGCGGTGACGAGATCTTCGCCGCGCTCAAGGGCGAGCTCGGCATCGGTCACAACCAGACTTCGCCTGACGGCAAGATCACTCTCGAGCACGCCGAGTGCCTGGCGGCGTGTGACTACGCGCCCGTCCTCACCGTCAACTACGAGTTCTTCGACAACCAGACCGTCGGCACGGCCCGCAACATCGTCAGCCAGCTGCGCAACGGCGATCGTCCCGAGCCGAGCCGTGGTGCCCCGCTGTGCACGTTCAAGCAGATCTCGCGCCAGGTGGCGGGATTCTTCGACGACGAGGCGGCCACCGCGCCCGATGCGAACGGCAGTGGCGTGCCGACCGAGGTGGGCGTCAAGCTCGCGATCGAGCGCGGCGACTCAGCGCCGTCCTACGCGTCGACCGATGGTCGCGGCGGCAAACCGGAAACGACCGGACACGAACAGCCGACCAGCGCGCACGATGCGCCGCTCAAGACAGCGGAGTCCGACCCGGCCACGACGCCCGAACCGGGCGACAGCGCACCGACCACCGGAGAGAAGGAGAACTAACGTGCCGCTCTCTCCAGTGCTCACGAAACGGTTCGGCACCGACCAACCGTGGAAGATCCAGAATTACGAGCGTCTCGATGGCTATGCCGCGTTGCGCAAAGCGCTCGACATCGCCCCAGCCGATCTGGTCACGATGGTCAAGGACTCGAACCTGCGCGGTCGCGGCGGAGCGGGCTTCCCGACCGGCATGAAGTGGCAGTTCATCCCGCAGGACAACCCGAAGCCGAAGTACGTCGTCGTCAACGCCGACGAAGGTGAGCCCGGCACCTGCCGCGACCTGCCGCTGATGATGAACGACCCCCACGCGATGCTCGAGGGCATTCTGATCGCCTGCCTCGCGGTGCGCGCCCATCACGCCTTCATCTACATCCGCGGCGAGGCCGTCCATGCGATCCGTCGGGTGACCGCCGCGGTCGAGGAGGCACGTGCCAAGGGATACCTCGGCGACAGCGTGATGGGGTCGGGCTTTGCGTGCGAGATCACCGTGCATGCCGGCTCCGGTGCCTACATCTGCGGCGAAGAGACCGCGCTGCTCGACTCGCTCGAGGGGCGGCGCGGCCAGCCTCGGCTCAAGCCGCCCTTCCCGGCGACCAACGGCCTGTACGACGCACCGACCGTCGTGAACAACGTCGGCACGCTCGCGTCCGTTCCGGGCATCGTGCTCGGCGGCGCTGAGTGGTTCAAGAAGATGGGTCCGGAGGGCTCGCCGGGTCCGAACATGT
Organism: Jatrophihabitantaceae bacterium; assembly: GCA_035656595.1. Taxonomy (GTDB): domain Bacteria; phylum Actinomycetota; class Actinomycetes; order Mycobacteriales; family Jatrophihabitantaceae; genus RYN-133. The sequence continues at coordinate 7,672 of DASRSG010000199.1, forward strand.
ACTCGCTGTCGGGACGGGTCGCGAATCCCGGCCAGTACGAGGCGCCGATGGGCACCACGCTGCGTGAGTTGCTCGACCTCGCCGGTGGGATGAGCCGCGGCAAGGAGCTCAAGTTCTGGACGCCGGGCGGCTCGTCCACGCCGCTGTTCACCCGCGAGCACCTGGACACCCCGCTCGACTTCGACGCCGCGGTCAAGGCCGGCTCGATGAACGGCACGTCCGCGATCATGATCTTCGATGAGGACGACTGCGTCGTGCGTGCGACGCAGAAGTGGTCGCAGTTCTACAAGCACGAGTCGTGCGGGAAGTGCACGCCCTGCCGCGAAGGCACGTACTGGTACGTCGGCATCTATGACCGGCTCGAGCGCGGTGACGCGACGCAGGAGGATCTCGACACGTTGCTCGACCTGTCCGACAACATCCTGGGCCGCTCGTTCTGCGCGCTCGGTGACGGCGCCACCTCGCCCGTGTCGTCCTCGATCAAGTACTTCCGCGACGAGTACCTACGGCATGTGGACGGGCGCGGTTGCCCGTTCCCCGGCGCCCGTACGTTGGCAGGTGTCCACTAATGACCGCCACGCAGGACGCGCCCGCGAAGGAGGATCTCGTCACCGTCAGCATCGACGGGTTCGAGATCTCCGTACCGAAGGGGACGTTGCTGATCCGCGCTGCCGAGCAGCTCGGCATCCAGATCCCGCGGTTCTGCGACCACCCGCTGCTCGACCCCGCCGGCGCGTGCCGCCAGTGCCTTGTCGAGGTGACCGACATGGGCAACGGGCGCGGCATGCCCAAGCCGGCCGCATCGTGCACCACCACCGTCATGCCCGGCATGGTGATCAAGACCCAGCTCACGTCCGCGGTCGCCGACAAGGCGCAGCAGGGCGTGATGGAGCTACTGCTCATCAACCACCCGCTCGACTGCCCGGTCTGCGACAAGGGCGGCGAGTGCCCGCTGCAGAACCAGGCGATGAGCAACGGACGCGCCGAGTCGCGCTTCATCGAGAAGAAGCGCACCTTCCCCAAGCCGGTGGCCATCTCGGCCAACGTGCTGCTCGACCGCGAACGGTGCGTGCTGTGCCAGCGTTGCACGCGGTTCTCCGAGCAGATCGCCGGTGACCCGTTCATCGATCTGCTCGAGCGCGGCGCTGACCAGCAGATCGGCACCAGCGAGGAACAGCCGTTCCAGTCCTACTTCTCCGGCAACACGGTGCAGATCTGTCCGGTCGGCGCGCTCACCGGCGCGTCCTACCGCTTCCGCGCCCGGCCGTTCGACCTGCGCTCGACCGACTCCGTGTGCGAGCACTGCTCGTCCGGGTGCGCGCTTCGCGTCGACTGGCGGCGCTCGAAGGTGACCCGCCGGCTCGCCGGCGACGAGCCCGAGGTCAACGAGGAGTGGAACTGCGACAAGGGCCGCTGGGCGTTCCACTATGCCGAGCAGTCCGACCGGCTGCTCGTGCCGATGGTGCGCGACAAGTCCGGACGGCTCGTCGAGACGTCGTGGCCGGCCGCGCTCGAAGCCGCCGCAGACGGACTGCGTGCGGCGGCCGGTCGCATCGGCGTGCTCCCGGGCGGACGGCTGACCGAAGAGGACGCCTACGCCTACTCGAAGTTCGCCCGGCTCGCCCTCGGTACCAACGACATAGACTGCCGGGCGAGGCCGCTGTCGACCGACGAGACGTCCTTCCTCGCCAGCGAGGTAGCCGGCGCGACCCCGCAGCGGGTGTCCTACAAGTCGCTGGAAAGCGCACCGGCGGTTTTGCTCGCCGGCTTCGAGCCAGAAGAAGAGTCACCGATCGTCTTCCTTCGCCTGCGCAAGGCGGTGCACACGCACGCAGCCAAGATCGTGGCGGTCGCGCCGTTCAGGTCCGAAGGTGTGCGCAAGCTGGGCGGCCTGCTGGTGCAGTCGCTGCCCGGTGACGAGGCGACCGCACTGTCCTCGCTCGACACGGTGGTGACCACAGCGCTGTCGCAGCAGGGCGCGGTCATCCTTGTCGGCGAGCGGCTGGCTACCTCGCCGGGTGCGCTGGCATCGGCCGCCGAACTTGCCGCGACGACCGGCGCCGCGCTTGCGTGGATTCCGCGCCGCGCCGGTGAGGTGGGCGCGATCGCTGCGGGCGCCCTGCCGCTGCCGGTGCCCGGCTGGGGTGTCGAGCAGCCCGGCCGCAACGCCGATGAGATCCTCGCGGCTCTCATCCCACCGGTCAGCGACGAAGCCGACGCCGACGAGCCCGCCGAGCCGGAGCTTCGCGCCGTGGTGGTCGGCGCCGTCGACCCGGCCGACTTCGCCGACCCGGGTCTTGCGTATGCCGCGATCGCCGCGGCCGGCTTCGTCGTGAGTCTCGAGATCCGGCGCAGCACGATCACCGAGCACGCCGACGTCGTGCTGCCGGTCGCGCCGGTGGCCGAGAAGGCCGGCCGGTTCGTCACCTGGGAGGGGCGGCGCCGCCCGTTCGACTCGACGATCACCGGTACCGGCGCGATGAGCGATGCTCAGGTGCTCGACGCCCTCGCCGACGAGCTCGACGTCACGTTGGGTCTGCGCACCGTCGCTTCCGCTCGCGACGAGCTGGCCACGTTCGCCGGCTTTGGCACGCAACCGCGAGCCGCTGCGCCCAACCGGCACAAGCCCGCCGAGCCCGGCGAGGGCGAAGCGCTTCTTTCGACCTGGCACGAGTTGCTCGACGCCGGGCGCGGTCAAGACGGTGACCCGCATCTGGCCGGCACTGCCAAGCTCGCGCGCGCGATCATCTCCGCGGCGACGGCGACGCGACACGGCTTGACCGACACGGTGACCGTCTCGACCGACGCCGGATCGCTGACGGTGCCGATCGAGCTCGGTGACCTGCCTGACAACGTGGTGTGGCTGCCGACAAATGCTCGTGGCTGCGCGGTGCGCTCGACCTTGCGTGCAGTCAACGGGACGACGGTGCAGCTGAGCGGAGGTGGATCGTGAGCCCACTGGCCCTGCCGACGCAGGTGCAGAACCTGCCCGGCTTCGGCGACCTGCCGATCTGGCTGGTCCTCATCAAGGTGCTCGGCATCTTCGTGTTCCTCGTCGTGATGACGCTGTTCTCGATCGTGTTCGAGCGCAAGGTCGTCGGCCGGATGCAGAACCGCATCGGACCGAACCGGGTCGGCCCGTGGGGCATCCTGCAGTCGCTCGCCGACGGTGTGAAGCTCGCCTTCAAGGAAGAGATCATCCCGGTCCTGGCCGACAAGCCGGTCTACTTCCTCGCGCCGATCCTGTCCGCCGTGCCGGCGTTCCTGGCGTTCTCGGTGATCCCGTTCGGACCGCAGGTCTCGATCTTCGGTCACCACACGTTCCTGCAACTGACCGACCTGCCGGTCGGCGTCCTCGTCGTGTTCGCCTGCTCGTCGCTCGGCGTCTACGGCATCGTGCTGTCCGGCTGGGCATCGGGATCGACGTACCCGCTGCTCGGCGGTCTGCGCAGCGCCGCCCAGATGATCTCTTACGAGGTCGCGATGGGCCTGTCGATGGTCGCGGTCTTCCTGTTCTCGAACACCATGTCGACGTCGGGGATCGTGGCTGCGCAGTACCACACCTGGAACATCATCCCGCTGTTCGTGTCCTTCGCGATCTATGCGGTCTCGGTGGTCGGCGAGACCAACCGCGCGCCGTTCGACCTCGCCGAGGCAGAGTCGGAACTGGTCGGCGGGTTCCACACCGAATACTCGTCGTTCAAGTTCGCGATGTTCTTCCTCGCCGAGTACATCAACATGGTCACCGTCTCGGCGCTCGCGACGACGCTGTTCCTCGGCGGCTGGCGCGCACCGTGGGGCGTTCACGCGATCTGGAGCGGTTGCAACTCCGGCTGGTGGCCGGTCATCTGGTTCGTCCTGAAGGTCGTCATCGGCATCTTCATCTTCATCTGGCTGCGGGGCACGCTGCCGCGGCTGCGCTACGACCAGTTCATGGCGCTGGGATGGAAGGTGCTCATCCCGATCAACCTCGTCTGGATCCTCGCCGTCACCGCGATCCACGTGCTGCGCGACCGCGGCTGGGAGTCGTGGAAGGCCACCGCGCTACCGCTCGCGATAGTCCTGCTGGTCGTCGTCGTTCCCGCGTTGATGATGCTGGAGGGCGCGTCGGCAAGACGGGCCGCCCGGCGCGCCGAGGACGACGAGGACGCAGCGCAGGAAGAGCCGACCTTCCCCATCCCGCCGATGGACCTCGTCGTCCCAACCGGACTGAAGGCAAAGCCGATGGCAACTGTGAGCGCACCCGCCTCGCTGCAGAAGGGAGACCGCGCCGATGACTAACTCCCAAGAACCCGGCGGCACGGCGCTCGGCTTCGCGAAGGGCTTCGGTCTCACGTTCGGGACGATGTTCAAGAAGACCTTCACCTACCAGTACCCGTTCGACGTGCGACCGACTGCGCCGCGTTATCACGGCCGGCACGTGCTCAACCGCCACCCGGACGGGCTGGAGAAGTGCGTCGGCTGCGAACTGTGCGCGTGGGCCTGCCCGGCCGACGCGATCTACGTCGAGGGCGGCGACAACACCGACACCGAGCGTTACTCACCCGGTGAGCGGTACGGGAAGGTCTACCAGATCAACTATCTGCGCTGCATCTTCTGCGGATTGTGCATCGAGGCCTGCCCGACCCGATCGCTGACGATGAGCAACGAGTACGAACTTGCCCTCGACAACCGGCAGGAGCTGATCTACACCAAGGAGCAGCTCATGGCTCCGCTGCTGCCCGGCATGGAGGCTCCGCCGCACCCGATGCGACTCGGCGAGGACGAGCAGGACTACTACACCGTTGAGTCCCAGGAGCCGCTGCAGCATGGCGCGCCCCAGTCGACCGCGAACGTAGCTGGCAAGCCCATCACCGGAAGAGCCATAGAAGTGGGCCGCCACCATGGCTAACTTGATTCTCGCTGCTGGCCTGCACAATGGCGAGTTGCCGTTGGGCGAGGCGGTGACGTTCTGGATCCTCGGACCGATCTCGCTCGCTGGTGCGATCGGAACAGTGCTGCTGCGCAACGCGATCCACTCCGCGCTGTCACTGGTCGCGACGATGTTTTCGCTCGGGACGTTCTACCTGATCGAGCAGGGCCCGTTCCTCGGACTGGTGCAGATCATCGTCTACACCGGCGCGATCATGATCCTCTTCCTGTTCGTGCTGATGCTGATCGGGCGCGACTCGTCCGACTCGATCGTCGAGACGCTGCGCGGGCAACGCTGGGCCGCGGCATTGTTCGGGATCGGTTTCGCGGTGCTGGTCGCGGTGAGTGTCGGCCGGGCGTTCACCGGCATCAAGCCGGTCGATCTCGACAAGCCGAATGCGCGCGGCAGCAACGTCAACTCGATCGCCGAATTGCTGTTCACCCGCTATCTGTTCGCGTTCGAACTCACGTCCGCGCTGTTGATCGTTGCCGCAGTAGGCGCGATGGTGCTCGCGCACATCGAGCGTGACGAGGCCAAGCCGACGCAGAAGATGCTGGCCCGCGAGCGGATTCGGTCCGGTCGCCCCCAGCCGTTGCCGGGGCCGGGCGTGCTCTCCAGCGGGAACTCGATCGGCACACCTGCGCTGCTGCCGGACGGATCCATCAGCCGCGAGTCGGTGATGGCCGGCATGCACGCCGACGGGCCAGCGCGCTTCGAACGCGAGAGAGAGCGCGACGAGCTGCGTGAACTGGAGGCTGGAGACGAGGCATGACACCTACTTACTACCTGGTGCTGTCCGCGGCGTTGTTCACGATCGGCGCGGTGGGCGTGCTGATCCGCCGCAACGCGATCGTCGTGTTCATGTGCATCGAGCTCATGCTCAACGCCGTCAACCTGACGCTGGTCACCTTCAGCCGGATCAACGGCACGTTGGACGGCCAGATCATGGCGTTCTTCGTCATGACGGTCGCCGCGGCCGAGGTGGTCGTCGGACTGGCAATCATCATGTCCATCTTCCGAACTCGCAGGTCCGCATCGGTCGACGATGCCAACCTGTTGAAGTACTAGCAGGGGAGCCTCGTGACGACCGCTCACGGCATCCAGTCGGCGGTGTGGCTGCTGGTCGCGATTCCCGCGATCAGCGCAGCCATCCTGCTGCTGGCCGGTAAGGCAGCCGACAAGTGGGGACACCTGCTCGGCGCCCTGGTCCCGGCCGCGCTGTTCGTCTACGGCGTCATGCTGTTCTTCTCCGTCAAGGGCGATGGGTCGGGCAAGCGCGAGATCGATCGGCAGCTGTTCGACTGGGTCGTCGCCGGCAACTTCAAGGTGTCCGCGGGCCTGCTGCTCGACCCGCTGTCGATGGTGTTCGTGCTGCTCATCACCGGGGTCGGCGGCCTGATCCACATCTATGCCGTCGGCTACCTGTCACACGATGCTGGGCGCCGCCGGTTCTTCGGCTACTTCAACCTGTTCATCGCCTCGATGTTGCTGCTCGTGCTCTCCGACAGCTACCTGCTGCTCTACGTCGGTTGGGAAGGCGTCGGCCTCACGTCCTACCTGCTGATCAGCTACTACTTCAATCGCAACTCGGCGGCGACGGCGGGGAACAAGGCATTCTTCGCCAACCGCGTGGGTGACGTCGGACTCAGCTTGGCGATCATGCTGATGTTCGCCTACGTCGGCAGCACATCGTTCAGCGTGGTCCTGGGCACGCAGTACTCGAACGGCGTGGCCACCGCGATCGCGTTGATGCTGCTCCTGGGTGCGTGCGGCAAGTCGGGGCAGTTCCCGCTGCAGACCTGGCTGCCCGACGCGATGGAAGGCCCGACGCCGGTGTCGGCACTCATCCACGCGGCGACCATGGTCACTGCCGGTGTCTACCTGATCGCGCGCAGCGCGCCGCTTTTCAACCAGACCCAAGCCGCCCGCACGGTGGTCGTCATCATCGGCGCGATCACCCTGCTGTACGGCTGTATCTGCGCATTCGGCCAGGACGACCTGAAGCGGGTGCTCGCCTATTCGACGGTGAGCCAGATCGGGTACATGTTCCTCGCGGTCGGGCTCGGTCCCGGCGTGTATGCGATCGGGATCATCCACCTGCTCGGTCACGGCTTCTTCAAGGCCGCGCTCTTCCTGTCGGCCGGGTCGGTCATGCATGCCATGAACGACCGCATCGACATGCGCAGGTTCGGCGGGCTGGCGAGGGTAATGCCGATCACCTTCGCGGTCTTCGGTTGCGGCTATCTCGCGATCATCGGCATCCCGCCGTTCACCGGGTTCTTCACCAAGGACAAGATCATCGAGGCGGCGTTCGACAAGGGCGGTACATCAGGCTGGATCCTCGGCCTCGCCGCCCTGCTCGGCGCCGGGCTCACCGCTTTCTACATGACTCGCGCGCTGGTGATGACGTTCTTCGGCAAGCGGCGCTGGGAGGACGACGTGCACCCGCACGAAGCGCCGCCCGCGATGTCATTGCCAATGATCGTGCTCGGCTTCATGTCGTTGATCGGCGGCTTCCTGCTGATCTTCGGTGGCGGCGTGCAGCATTGGCTCAGCCCGTCCGTCGGCCCAAGCGTCGAAGAAGGGGCACACACCATCTCGCCTGTGGTGCTCACGCTCATTACCGTGCTGGTCGCGGTGCTTGGTGTCGCCGGTGCGTTCGTCGCGTTCCGTACCGTGCCCGCGGTGCAGCCGGTCGGCTCGCCGGTAACGGTGGCAGTGCGGCGCAACCTGTTCGCCGACGCGTTCAACGAAAAGGTGCTGATGCGACCAGGACAGTGGCTGTCCCGCGCGCTGGTCTATCTCGACAACCGCGGCGTCGACGGAGCGGTT
>DASRSG010000200.1:0-4210 GCA_035656595.1 Jatrophihabitantaceae bacterium
ATCCAGATCTCGACCGGATGCGCGAGTGGCGGGCCTTGCCGCCATGTCCGCCGGATCACCTCGATGGCCGCGGCCAGCGCGTCCACGGCTTCCCCCGCGCTGCGGCGAGCACCGCCCATCGCCGCGATCGCGTCCCAGAACGCACCGGCGCCCAGGCCGAGCTCGACCCGTCCGTTGCTCAAGATGTCGAGCGAGGCGACACTGCGCGCAAGCACTGCCGGCAAGCGCAGCGGCAGGTTCGCCACGTTCGGCGCAACGCGTACCGACGAGGTCTGCGCGGCGATCACCGACAGCAGCGTCCACGCATCGAGGAAACGCTTCTGATACGGATGGTCCTGCACGGTGACGAGATCGAGCCCGAGCGTGTCGCACAGCAGGGCCAGCTCGACGATGTCGGTCGCGTCCGCCGCAGTCGGAGTGAGGAATGCCCCGAACTGGAGATCCTGCAAGTAGTCGCTCACGCGTCTCCCCTCCGCAGCTCGCTGCGCTCGCGCGGAACGTCGGCGCGCGACAACCTCATTTTTTCCCCTCCGCGAGCGTCGCGCACGTCACCAGTTAGCCATCGAGTTCGCGAAGATCGTCGCGATGTCGTCCTCGGTCGGTGTGCGCGCGCACGTGCTGAGCAACCGCTGCTGCTTCATCGTGCCGGGGACGAGGTCGGGAATGTCGTCGACGGTGTAGCCGACCGCACCGATGCCGTTCGGGATACCGATGTCGCGCATCAGCGAAACGAGCACCGACGGCAGCTGCTCGGCCGGGTCGTCGTGCCTGCCTGCGTTAGATCCGAGCAGTTGGGCAGCATGCACGTGCCGCTCGGGTGCACTCGAGAAGCTGAACCGGAAGGCTTCGGGTGCGGTGAGCGAAACGGCCATCCCGTGCGGCACGATCGGCTCGTCCTGCGGGTAGCCGGACGGACGGAAGTCCTTCACCATCCCCGCGATCGGGTACGCGTTCGCGTGCGGGATGTGCACGCCGGCATTGCCGAAGCCCATCCCGGCAAACGTCGCCGCCATCATCATCTTGGTGCGCGCCGCGATCCCGCCTTCGTGCACGGCAGTGCGGAACGACTCGGCGATCAGCCGCAGCGCACGCTCGGCCCACAAGTCCGACACCGGATTGGCGCCGCAGTACGTCACGCGCTCCTCGGGCTGCTTGCGCGCGTAGTCGCCGTACCAGCGCGCGGTGTAGGACTCGAGTGCGTGGCACACGATGTCCATGCCGGCCGCTGCGGTCACCTCGACCGGCAACGTCATCGTCAGCAACGGGTCGACGATGGCCAGCGTGGGACGCAACCGCCAATGACTGATGCCGGTCTTGACCCGCATCGACAGGACGTCGAGCACGCACATCGCGGTGCTCTCCGACCCCGTTCCGGCCGTCGTCGGCACCGCGAACAGCGGCTTGAGAGTGCCCTTCGGTCCCCGGGCGTTGCCGATCGGCTTGTTCAAGTAGTCGATCAGCTCGCCGCCCTCGGTGGTGATCAGGTTGACGGCCTTCGCGGTGTCGAGTGCCGATCCGCCGCCCACCGCGACGAACGCGTCCCACGGCCCCTGCTCGCGGGCGTACCCCGCAGCCTTGTCCATGCTGTCGTCGGTCGGCTCGACGTGGACACCGTCGAATACCTCGGCGGAGATGCCACGCGCATCGAGCAGGTCGACGATGCGCTGCGGGATCCCGATGGCGTGCACACCAGGGTCGGTGATGATCAGCACCCGATGCACGTCGTACTGGCTCAGCTCGAAGCCGATCTCGTCCAGTGCTCCGGCGCCGAACTTCAGCGGGGTGGCCCCCCAGGTAAAGATGGTCTCCTCAGTTTCGTCCATGCTGCAAGATAACCGGTATGCGCCACCTGCGAATTGCCTGCGCCGTAGCCCTAACCGGTGCACTCGCCATGGGAGGTGGCGTGGCACTGGCCCAGCCCGCGAACGCGCCGTCGACGCACGGCGCGCGCGGTGCAGGTGATCCTTACTTCCCGGGCCAGGGCAACGGTGGCTACGAGGTCGACCACTACCGGCTGCGGCTGCACTACACACCCTCGACCCGCATGATTCGCGGTGTCGAGCGCATCTACGCGCATGCACGGAAGGATCTCACCCGCTTCGACCTCGATCTGCGTCCCTCGATGAAGGTCGCGACGGTTACCGTGCAGGGCGCGCCGGCGCGGTTCGCGCAGCCGGCCGCGCTCAAGCAGGAGCTGGTGATCTGGCCGGCCAAGATGCTGCACAAGGGCCATCGCTTCCAAGTCGTCGTGCACTACGCGGGCATCGGCAAGTCGATTCGCGACCCGGACGACTCGCTGGACGGCTGGATCAAGACCGACGACGGCGCGTTCGTGGCCAATGAGCCACAGGGCACGCCGACCTGGTACGCGGTCAACGACACCCCGCGCGACAAGGCCACCTACCGGATCTCGGTCAATGTGCCACGGCCGCTGAAGGCGATCGGCAACGGCGCGCTGCAGAGTCGAGTGCGCAAGGGCTCGCGCACCATCTGGACGTGGAACCTCACGACGCCGATCTCGAGCTACCTCGTCACCGCGACCGTGGGCCGCTATCACCTGACCCGTGGCAAGACGCCCGGTGGCGTGCCGTACCTGATCGCAGTCGATCCGACCCAGCGGGCCAAGGCGGATCCGGTGCTCAAGAACTTGCCCGACATCATCGACTTCTTCAGCGCCAAGTACGGCGCGTACCCCTTCCACCAGGCCGGCGCGATCGTCGACAACGCGCCGAACGTCTTCTACGCACTCGAGACCGCGACCCGGCCGATCTTCGATCGCGCGCCCAGCGCGCTGACCCTGGCCCACGAACTGGCGCACCAGTGGTTCGGCGACGACGTGACGCTCAAGCGCTGGCGCGACATCTGGCTCAATGAAGGCTTTGCCGAGTTCTCGTCATGGTTGTGGAACGGCCACAACGGGGGACGGACCATGGCCCAGCACCTGCGTGACTGGTTGGCGGACGGTACTGACGTGAACCCGCCGCCGGGCGACCCCGGCGACGCGAAGGACATCTTCGCCGGCTCGGTGTATGACCGTGGCGCCTGCGCGCTGCAGGCACTGCGCGAGAAGATCGGCGGCAAGGTCTTCTTCGCGATCATGCGGGGTTGGGCGCACGCGCACGCGTACGGCAATGCGACGGTGCCGCAGTTCATCGCCTTCGCGCAGCGCGTATCGCACCGCGACCTGCACACCTTCTTCCACCGCTGGCTCTACCGAGTCGGAAAGCCCTGACGCGGGCTCAGGCGGGACGGTCAAGGCCGACCGAGCCCAGTTCGGCCGCGGCCTCGGCCAGCGCCGAGCTGAACGCTTCGAGATGGCGCAGCAGGTCGGCTTGATCGACCTCGAGGTGGCGCAGGAACGTCTGGATCGCGCGGCCGAAAGTGGGAAAGCAGCTCTCGGTCGCGCGAATCCCGGAGCTGCTCAACGACAGCATGACCGAGCGGCCGTCAGCGGGATTGCGCCGGCGCCGCAAGTGCTTGCGCCGCTCCATCTTGACCAGCGCGCTCGATAGGGTCGTCGCCCGCATCCCGAGCGTGCTGGCCAGCTGCGTGGGTGTGGTGGGTTGCATGAGACGCAGCGCGCTGTACACCGCGAACTCGCTCGGCTGCAACGGGGCGCCGGCCATCGCCTGCTGCAGCAGGCTGCCCTGCTGCTGGGACAGCGCGAACAGCAGCAGGAACGGGCCACGAAAGTCAAGCTGCGGCACGGCCACCCCCTCGGTATCGGCGTTACCCAAACTACTACGAGATCGTAGTAGTTTCGTGATGCCGCGCGCATACCGTTCGTACCCATGCACCTCAGCACGCCGCTGGCGATCGCAGGTCTCGTGCTGCTCGCCGGATGCAATGCAAGCACGCCGTCGAAGGCCCCGCCGAGCTCGACGAACGCAGGGCCGTCGACGTCGCCGCCGTCCAGCGTGACGTCGAGCAGCGCGGCGCAACCGTGGGTCGTGCAGAAGATCCGTACCGGTGGGCAGCCGTGCGCCACGCTCGGCGCGGCAGGCTCGGTGTGGGTCGCGGATATCAGTGGCGGCGTGGTCAAGCGACTCGATCCGGCAACCGGTCAGACAATCGCCCGGGTGAAGACCGACGCGGGGCCGTGCGGCATGGCGTACGGTGCCAGATCGATCTGGGTGGAGAACTACACGGCCTCGACCGTCACGCGCATCAACGTGGCGACGAACGCGTCGAGATCGATCAAGGTCGGGAC
>DASRSG010000201.1:0-1632 GCA_035656595.1 Jatrophihabitantaceae bacterium
GCCTCGCCCGACGCATCTGGGCACCCAGCCGGCCGGTTCCGAGCGGCATGGTCATCGTGCCGACCAGCGCCCGAACCGATCGCGAACTCGGCTCGGTCGCGCTGATCACGTCGCTGATCGTCGACAACCAGATCGTCGACCTCGACCGCAGCCGCGACGAGCTGCAGTACCACGCCGTTGCCGTGGCAGCAGGCTCGAAACGGGACCGGGCCGAGCACATCAACGCCCCGGTCGAGCGGTTGATCGCCGCCGTCGACCGCGCCGAGAGGAGCCATTCATGACCGACATCTACATTTCGGTTTGCATCGCGGAGCTGCTGATCGTCGCCATCCTGCTGATCCGGCTGGCGCGCGGCCCGTCGGTCACCGACCGCATCGTCGCGCTGAATACCATCGCAACCCAGTGCGCGATCGCGGTCCTGTTTTACGCCGCGTTCGCCGACCGCACGGTCTACACCGACGTAGCGCTGTGGTTGTCCTCCTTCAGCTACCTCGGCGCACTCGTCTGGGCCCGCTTCCTCGAGCGGGGACTGCTGTGAAAGAGGTGATCGTCGCGGTCCTGTGCGGGATCGGCGTGTTCTTCGCCGTTTCTGGTGCGGTGGGCATCGTCCGGATGCCGGATGTCTACACCCGGCTGCAGTGCTCGTCCAAGACCGTGACGATGGGCGCCCTCCCGTTGCTGATCGCGCTGGCGATCGCGAAGGGCCCGATCACCCAGTACGGCGGGCGCGCGCTGCTCGTCGCGGCGCTGTTGATGCTCGTGAACCCCGCAGCGGCGCACGCGTTGGCTCGTGCGGCGTACAAGACCGGAGTGCCGATGTGGCGTGGGGCGGTCACCGACGAACCGCGCGAACGGGCCGAGGGCGAGAAGTGACGACGTTCTGGATCCTCGATTACCTGTGCCTCGCTGCGATAGTGGCCAGCGCCGTCCTTGTCGTCATGCTTCGCAATCTCAACGGATGTGTGATGGCCCTGTCCGCGCTCGGCACGGTCCTAGCGCTGCTGTTCGTCGTGCTCGCCGCACCTGACGTCGCCTTGGCCGAGGTCGTTGTCGGCACGATCGCGTTGCCAGTGCTGTATCTGATCGCGATCGGCAAGATCCGCGCTGATGTCCGCGACGAAGGCGAGCTGGGTGAGGGACAAAGCAGCGGCGATGAGTGAGCGGGACGTCACCGACCCGGTCGCGCATGCCGCGCGCGAACCGCACGCCGTTGATGACGACTGGCACCGGCCCTGGCTCGCCGGCGGTGTGGTCGCCGCGCTTGCCGCCGTGTTCGCGCTCGCGGTGACCGATCTGCCGCGCGAGTTCGCCGGCCTGCCGTTCATCGCGCGGCACGCGCTTGAGATTGCGGTTCCAAAATGGGGCACTACCGAGGTCGTCAGCGAAGTGGTCTACGGCAGCCGCGGGTTCGACACCTTCGGCGAGACGTTTCTGCTGTTCGCCGCGGTCGTCGCGGTGACCACCCTGGCCCGTTCGCGGGAGCCGCGTGGTGAGTACGTAGGCGAGGCCAGCGCCGGGCTGCAGGAGCAGCGCGACGTGGGCGAACACCAGGGCGATGCGGACGCGCAGGAGTCTGAGGCGCGCGGTGCCGAGGAAGCTGAGGCCTCCGGCGAGGAGCCGCTGGCCGATCCG
>DASRSG010000202.1:0-25522 GCA_035656595.1 Jatrophihabitantaceae bacterium
CCGGTGAAAATATGGAAGAAGCCGGCCGGGAACTTGGTCGGCTGCGCGGTGTTGTTGAACGCGCCGTGATCGGCGAGCACGTCGACCTTCAGCGCGAGGATCTTGCCTTCGCGCGTCGCCGCGATCGACGTCTTCATGTGATAGTCCCGCGCGAATGACGTCGACATCAGGTTCTCGGACCGGTCCTCGACCCACTTCACCGGCTTGCCGGTGAGGATCGACCCGACGACCGAGCATACGTAGCCGGGATAGATGCCGACCTTGTTGCCGAATCCGCCGCCGACGTCAGGGCTGATCACGCGGATCTTGTGTTCAGGCAGTCCCGCGACAATCGCGTACAGCGTGCGGTGTGCGTGCGGGGCCTGGGTGTTGCAGTACATGGTGAGCTTGCCGGTGACCTTGTCCATGTCCGCGATGGATCCGCATGTCTCCATGGGCGCGGGGTGTACCCGCGGGTACAGGATGTCCTGGGTGACCACGACCGGCGCGTCGGCGAAGGCCGCTTCGGTCGCGGCCGAATCGCCCGCTTCCCAATCGAAGATGTGGTTGTCGGTCTTGCCCTCGATGTCGTCGCGGATCACCGGCGCACCGGGGTCCAGTGCCTTCGTCGCGTCGATCACGGGCGGTAGTGGCTCGTAGTCGACCTCGATGAGTTCGAGCGCGTCGCGTGCCGCGTATCGATCCTCGGCGACGACGAACGCGACCTCCTGGCCGTGGAAGCGCACCTTGTCGGTCGCGAGAACGGCAACGACGTCGTGCGACAACGACGGCATCCAGGCGAGCTTGAGCGTCTCCAGGATCGCGCCGGTGATGACGGCCTTGACCTTCGGGTGCGCTTCGGCGGCAGAGGTGTCGATGGAGAGGATCTTCGCGTGCGCGTACGGGCTGCGCAGGACCGCGCCGTGCAGCATGTCGGGCAGCACGATGTCGTCGATGTAGTTGCCCTGCCCGCGCAGGAAGCGCGCGTCCTCTTTGCGATGCCGCCGCCCGAACCCAACCGTGGATTCCTGCGTGGTAGCGGTCATGCGCCCTCCTTCGTCGGTCGCCTGACAAGTGCTGTGCCTATTGATGACCTCGCAAGCTCGGTCATGCGCCCCTCCTTCGTCGGTCGCCTGACAAGTGCGTGCCTATTGATGACCTCGCAAGCTCGGTCATGCTGTCACCTCGGAGTCGTGCTGCGCCGCCCACCGGATCGAGCGGATGATGTTCTCGTAACCGGTGCAGCGGCAAAGGTTGCCCGAGATCGCTTCGCGGATTTCGGTGTCGGACGGATGGGGGTTGCGATCGAGCAGGGCCCGCGCCGTCATCATCATTCCGGGCGTGCAGAATCCGCATTGCAACCCGTGCTCATTCATGAATCCTTGCTGCACGGGATCGAGGCCATCGGCGCCCTCAAGCCCTTCCACGGTGCGCACATCGTGGCCGGCAGCCATCGCCGCGAGCATGGTGCAGCTCTTAACCGGAAGCCCGTCGACCTGCACCGTGCAGATGCCACAGTTGGAGGTGTCGCAACCCCAGTGCGTGCCGGTCAGCCCGAGCTCTTCACGCAGGAAGTGCACAAGCAGGACACGCGGTTCGATATCGCGGGTGTGCTCCTCGCCGTTGATCGTGATCGAGACCTGCATCGTCACTGTTCCTCTCCACGGCACCGGGCGATCGCGCTTCGCAGGGCACGCTTGGTCAGCTCGCCGACGAGCGCGCGCTTGTAGTCGGCCGGGCCGCGCTGGTCGGTGTGCGGCCTGCACTCCTCGCTAGCGGTCCTTCCCGCGAGCTCGATCGTCTCGTCGTCAGCGGCTCGTCCGCGGACGGCGTCTTCGGTGGCGGCGCCGACGTTGTGCGGCGCGCCGACCGCGGCGAGGGCGATGCCGACGTCGCTGATCGTGTTCCCGTCAAGCCACACGACGGCTCCGGCGGCCGCGACTGCGTAGTCACCCGTGCACCGGTGCACCTTCGTGTACGCACTTCCGGCGCCGGCCCGGATCGGGATCCTGATCTCAGTAGCGATCTCGGCGGGGCGCAACACCGTCTCGAACGGCCCGTCCTGCAATTCGCGCACCGGGACGGCACGCGCACCGGCACTGCCGCGCACGACCAATTCGGCCTTGAGCGCGGCGAGCACCGCGGACAGGTCCTCGGCCGGGTCGGCGTGGCACAACGATCCGCCGATCGTGCCCCGGTTACGCACGATGGGATCGGCGATGACCCGTTCCGCGTCGTGCAGGATCCGGAAGTGCTCGCCCGCCACCGCCGAATCGAGCAGTTCGGCATGCCGCACCATGGCGCCGATCCGCAGCACGTCACCGTCGACGCTGATGCGCTGCAAGTCGGTCAAGTCGTTGATGTCGATGAGCACGGACGGCGCGGCGAGCCGTAGCTTCATCATCGGCAGCAGGCTGTGTCCGCCCGCGATCAACCGTGCATCTTCACCGTGTTGCTCGAGGAGGCTGATGGCCTCCTCGACGCTGCCCGCTCGTGCGTAGTCGAATGCGGCCGGAATCTGCATGGGCGCCCTTCCTCGTTGGAACACCACATCTACTTGACGTGACCATACGAGAATGGAGAAGAATTCGGCAGGGTCAGTTTGCCCTAGGCCGCATCTGCGCCTGAGGCGCGCCGAACGAGACGCGGCGGCGGTCAGTCTGTCACGTAGAACGAATACGTATACGGGTACGAGCGGTTACCGGCCAAGTCGTAGGCCACGAGATAGAGGTAGTTCGAGCCCCATACCGACGGCGTCAATGTGATCCTCGCGGTCCGGGCGAGCGGGGTGCCGTTGCCGCGGACAGATGTCGCCGAGCCGAATTGCGCGAGGCTCCAGTCGACGTGGTCGAGCCCGCTATACGGGCCGTCGGCCGGCGGCGTCTCGGCGAAGTTGACAGTGAAGGTCACCGGCTTGCCAGACGTTGCCTGGCGATCCTGCTTGACATTGAGCACGCTCGGCGCGCTGGCGTCGTACCAGAATGTGCACGAGATGCTCGGCAGGCTGTCCGTCGTGCCGTCGGAGGCGATCGCGTCGAGAGAATAGGTGTGGCCGTCGGTCAGCATGGTGCCGTGGAAATCCTGAGTAACGATCTGGGCGTTTCCATTCGGGGACTTCGACGTCCAGCCCGCAGAATCTGCTGCGGTCACCAGGTCGACCGGCGCCTGATCACCGTCGGTGCCCAGATCGCGAAGCTCGAACTCGGCGCGTACGCCGGTGGTCGGCGCATCCGGGTTGGCGACGGTGGCTGCCAGGCGGAAGGTCGACCCGACGACGGGGAACACGCCCGAAGCACCCGAGCACGGGCCGGGCGCAGCGGGCGGGCCGGCGGGCACAAGGGTGAGGTCTGTGGGACTTGCCGGTCGGGTCTCGGCCGCCGTGGTGGCCGACGCGGTTTCCGGTGTTGACTGCGTGGGCGCGTGTTTTCGATTGGCGAACACCGCGTAGCTGTACTCGGTGCCGGCATCGAGGCCGGTATCGCGGAATTCGACCGCGCCCGCCGGGAGGGTGGCGGCAAGGTCGCCAGACGCACTGCCCGGCGGCGTCGGCCCGGCCAACCGACGGATGCTCACGCCGGTGACGTCCGCCGACGGCGACGGCAGCCAGGTGAGCAGCGCCGATGTCTCGGTGGTGTCGGCCGCGGTCAGCGAGGTGACGGGTGCCGGATCGACGTCGTAGCCGAACCGGTCCGCCGCAATCCGCGGCGACGTCCCATACTTTGTGACGACTCGGACGTCTGCTGGCCCCGCATCGTTAGCGGGTGCTGTCGCCGTCAGCGTCCCTAGTGATGTAACGCGAAGGTGGATGGCGAGTTGCGTGCCGAACCGGACGGCGCTGACGCTGCGAAACCCGGTGCCGTGGACCGTGACGTGACTGCCGCCGTCGGCACTGCCGTGCGCCGGCGAGACGGACGTGACGGCCGGTGGCGCGACGTACCGGAACCGATCATCGACCGACCGTGGCGACGTGCCGGCGGAGGTGACGACGCGAACGTCGACGATTCCCGCCGCCTGCTTCGGCGCGACGACGGACAACGACTGCGGCGACGCGACATGGACGGCGCGACCCGGGAGCGATCCGAAGCGGACCTCCCTGACCCTGACGAAGTGCTGGCCATGCACGGTCACCCTTGTGCCGCCACGAGTCGGCCCGGTGTCGATGCTCAACCGACCAACCGTGGGCCGTGCCGGACGATGCCCTGACGGCGCCATTGCACTGGCGGCCGGCGTCGCGGCGAGCAGGCACAGCGCAGTCGCGACGACGATCCGTCGACGCGCGAACAACATGGCTGCACCCTTCGGTCAAGATCGGCGCGAAAGGCTAACACGCTCGAAATGCGCTATTTGACGATGCCGCCCCACACTGCATGCGAACCGGAGTCGCCGATTCGGTAGAGCTGCCACACAGTCACCGCGGATACCGCGACCGCGACAACTGCGATAAGGATCGACGCCCACTGCGGCAAGGCCTTTGTCGCAGCCGCAGTCGCAGTCGCGGTCTCGGTCCGTGTCGCCGTGGTCGTGCCGGTCAGCTCGAACATGCGACCCAGCCACCACACGCCGGCCGAGACGATGAACAGGCCCAGCGCGTAGATCAGGAAGGTGCCGCCGAGGTTCGCGTGCCTGTCGATGGCGGGATTGTCGCCCTGCTGCGCCCTGAGGTGGTCTCTGAGCCAGGTGCCTGCGTGGGTCGTGATCGGGACGAAGACCAGCGCGATGAGGCAGGTGAGCGGGCTGACGAAGCCGAGTTTTGCGCGCGCGGCCGGCCAAACGGCACTGAGGACGGTGAACAACGCTCCGAGCGGGACGAGAACGATCACGATGTGGATCAACAAGATGTGTGCGGGCAGGCCGTTGATGACGGTGGGCACTGGCGATCTCCTCAGGTGTCGTGGGTCAGTCCAGCACGGACATGCTCGAAGATCAGGTTCGTCTCAGTGAGTGCTACGTCCGGATTGCCGCTCAGGTTCACCACCACAAAATCGCGCAGATTCTCGGTGCTGGTCGCGGCGATGTGGACGAGGAAGTCGTTGGCGCCGCCGAGGAAGAACACGTTGATCACCTCGGGCAGTTGCGCGATCTTGGCCATGAATCCGGGGATGTGCCCGCGCGCGTGCGACTGCAACCGGACGGCGATCATCGCCTGCAACGGGCGGCCGAGCACGGCAGGGTCGATGTCGGCGTGATAGCCGCGGATCGCGCCGCGCTCGCGCAGCGCGCGGACCCGGCCAAGGCAGGTGGACGGCGCGATGCCGACAAGCGCCGCGAGGGCGTTGTTGGGCATTCGGGCGTCAGTGGCCAGTGCATGCAGGATGCGCCGGTCGACGGGGTCCAGCGCGGGCAGAACATCCTTCAGAGCAGGTGCAGCATGTGCCGGGCCGACCAAATTTTCGGCTTCCATAGCATCAGATTAGCGAATCATCGTCATACATCTGGCGCCGAGACGACCGGATGTTCCAGAATCGCGGGGACACATTCGCCCAACTGTGGAGGCAGTACGCCATGAAGGTCGGCATCCCGCGCGAGGTCAAGAACCACGAATATCGGGTCGCCATCACCCCGTCCGGCGTCCACGAGCTCGTAAGCAACGGGCACGAGGTGTTCGTCGAGCGCGAAGCCGGGGTCGGCTCGTCCATCCCGAACGACGACTTCGTCGCGGCCGGCGCCACGATTCTCGACACTGCCGACGACGTCTGGGCCACTGGCGAGATGGTGCTCAAGGTGAAGGAGCCGGTCGCCGAGGAGTACCACCGGATGCGCAAGGACCAGGTGCTGTTCACCTATCTGCACCTGGCCGCCGACAAGCCCTGTACCGACGCACTGCTCGCCGCCGGTACGACCGGAATCGCATACGAGACCGTGCAGTTGCCCGACGGCTCGCTACCGCTGCTGGCGCCGATGTCCGAGGTGGCCGGTCGGCTCGCGCCGCAGGTCGGGTCGTACCACCTGATGCGTCAGGGTGGCGGGCGCGGCACGTTGATGGGCGGCGTCCCCGGCGTGTACGCCGCGAAGGTGGTCGTCATCGGCGCGGGCGTGTCCGGCCAGAACGCCGCAGCGATCGCGCTCGGTATGCAGGCTGAGGTGCTGCTGCTCGATCGCAACGTGGCCCGGCTGCGCCAGATGGACGCCATCTATCAGGGCCACTGCCAGACGATCGCGTCCAACGCCTACGAGGTTGAGCGCGCGGTACTCGACGCAGACCTCGTGATCGGCGCGGTGCTGGTGGCCGGCGCCAAGGCGCCCAAGATCGTGAGCAACGAGCTCGTCTCGCGGATGAAGCCCGGCTCGGTACTCGTCGACATCTCGATCGACCAGGGTGGCTGCTTCGAGGACTCCCGTCCCACTACGCACGCCGACCCGACGTTCAAGGTGCACGAGTCGGTGTTCTACTGCGTGGCCAACATGCCCGGCGCCGTGCCGCACACCTCGACCTACGCGCTGACCAACGTGACGTTGCCGTACGCGGTGGAGCTGGCCAACCGCGGCTGGCGCGATGCGCTGCGTCGCGACCATCCGTTGGCGCTCGGCCTCAACACCCACGAGGGGCAGCTGACCAACGGTCCGGTAGCCGAAGCCCACCGCTACGACGCCGTCGCGTTGGAATCCGTCCTCGCGTAACGCTGTCGTCCCGTCAGCGGTTAGTTTCAGCGGTCAATGGTCAGTTGCAACTCACCACTGACCACCTGAGCTAACCACTGTCGGCGAGGAGCGGACGTGACCGATTACCAGCAGGTGTCGCTCTGGTTCGATCTGCTGGCGCAGCCGATCACTCCGCGTGCGGCCCTGGACGGGAACGCGACCGTGGACGTCGCGATTGTCGGGGCCGGCTTTACCGGACTGTGGACGGCGTACTACCTGCACCAGCTCGACCCGAGCCTGCGCATCGCCGTGCTCGAGGCTGAGGTCGCCGGCTTCGGCGCGTCCGGCCGCAACGGCGGCTGGTGTTCGGCGCTGTATCCGGTCAGCATCTCGACGCTCGCTGCCGAAGCCGGTCGTGACGCAGCGATCGCGCAGTATGCGGCGATGCGCGACACGGTCGCCGAAGTGCAGCGCGTCGCGGCGGCCGAACGCATCGAGGCAGACATCGCCGCGGGCGGGACGATCGTGCTCGCCCGCTCGGCGGCACAGGTGCACCGCGCGCACGAGGAGGTCGCCGAGGCGCGCGAGTACGGCCTCGATGTCAGCATCCTCGATGCCGATCAGGCCCGCGGCCGGCTCAACGCCACCGACGTGCTGGGCGGCACGTACACCCCGGACTGCGCGGCCCTACAGCCTGCCCGCCTCGTGCGCGGCTTGGCCGAGGTCATCGAAGCACGCGGCGTGCGCATCTTCGAAGGCACCCGCGTCGAGCGCCTGGAACCCGGCGCGGTGCACACAGACCATGGCATCGTGCGCGCCGACGTGATCGTGCGCGCGACCGAGGGATACACCTCGCAGTTACCCGGCTACCGGCGCGCATCAGCACCGGTTTACTCGCTCGTCGTCGCCACCGCGCCGCTGCCTGCGTCGGTGTGGGACGAGATCGGGCTGCGCGATCGCGAGACGTTCTCCGATCACCGGCACCTGATCATCTACGGCCAGCGGACGGCCGAGGGCCGCTTGGTCTTCGGCGGACGTGGCGCGCCCTATCACCTCGGCTCGCGCATCCGCACCGACTACGACCGCGTGCCCCGGGTGTTCGCAGCCCTGCAGCGCACGCTCGGCGAGCTCTTCCCGGTGCTGCGCGACATCGAGATCACGCACCGCTGGGGCGGACCGCTCGGCATCACCCGCGACTGGCACGCGTCGGTCGGACTGGACCGCGCGACCGGGCTTGCCTGGGCAGGAGGGTACGTCGGCGACGGTGTGTCCACGACCAACCTGGCCGGACGAACGCTGGCTGATCTCATCACCGGTCGTGACTCCGAACTGGTTCGGCTGCCGTGGGTCGGACATCGCTCGCGCAACTGGGAGCCGGAGCCGCTGCGCTGGCTGGGCGCCAACGCCGGCCTGCAGGCGATGACCTGGGCCGATTCGGCCGAGCAGCGGCGCGGCCGGCCGTCCAAGATGGCGGCGCTGGTGAACGGCATGATTGGCCGATGAGCCGGACTGAGATCACCCGACTGCGCGAGAAGGGCAGCACCGACCGGGCCGCGCTGGATGCGCTGCTCGACTCCTGCATCCTCGGCCACTTCGGGCTCGCCGACGAGTCGGGGCAGCCGGTCGTGATCCCGACCGCGATCGTGCGCGATGGCGATGTCGTCCTCGCCCACGGTTCGACCGGCTCGCCGTGGATGCGCCGTCTCGCGGCCGGCGCGCCGACCTGCCTCGCGGTCACCGCGCTCGAAGGTGTCGTCGTGGCCCGGTCGGCATTCGAGTCATCACTGCACTATCGCAGCGCCGTCCTGTTCGGCAGCTGCACGATCGCCGAGGACAGGGAACGCGCCCTCGACGCGATCACCGAGCGGCTCATCCCCGGCCGCAGCGTCGAGATCCGCCGCCCACGCAAGCAGGAACTCGCCGCCACGCTCGTCCTTTCGTTGCCGATAACGCAGTGGTCGCTGAAGATCTCCGACGGCTGGCCGGAAGATCCCGACGACGACGTTGCCGGTGACGCATGGGCCGGCGTCGTCCCCCAGCGTCCGAGCTACGAAGCTCCGCGCCCGGCGCCCGATCTGCGTGTCGGCATCGAGGTGCCGCCATCGGTCAGGTCGCTGGCCGATTCCTGAGCAGGGTGCATTGCAAGCCGGCCTGCGCGGCTGACGGTGCGCAGCGGCTAGGCCGGCGTGCCCGCCCCGTAGCGCAGCCCGTCGACCAGCAGGTCGACCAGGCGCGCGGTGCGCTCAGGCCCGCCGGAGACATCGGTGGCCATGCAAATGCCGCTCATCGCACGGAGCAGGTCTTCTTGATCAACATCTGCGCGGATGCGACCGGTGGCCACCGCGGCGTCAAGCAGGCTGCCCAGGGCGTCGCGGATGCGCCGATGGCTGTAGCTGAACAGCTCGTTGTCTGGCCCAAGCGCCGATTTCAACGCCATTGCCATGCCACGCTTGAGGGCGACGTAATGGGCGAAGGCCCGCATCCATTGCCCAAGCGCAGCAACGGGATCGGTGTCGCCGAGCAGCTCGCCCGCCTGGTCGCACAGTCCTTCGACTTCGCGGCGGTAGACCGCCTCGTTCAAGGCGTCGCGGGACGGAAAGTGCCGGTACAGCGTGCCGATACCGACGCCCGCACGGCGGGCGATCTCTTCCAGCGAACCTTCGACGCCCCGCTCGGCGTATACCTCCGAAGCCGCGTTGAGCAGCGTTTCGTGATTGCGCGCGGCGTCCTTCCGGGGAGCGCGGGCCGGCGCCGATGCGTCCGTCACCACACCTCCAAGATCCGGTTGAGAAGACCGTCGGTAAATCACTTGCCAAACCGGAGGCACCCTCCGTATTGTTACCGGAGGATCCTTCCGTTTCACCGATGTTACTACCCCAATCGAGGTTTTGCTCGTGTCTCTCACTCTCCCCCGGCGCGTCACTCGAACCGGCCTCGTCCTGGCGGTGATCCTCACCAGTCAGCTCATGGTCGTGCTCGACGGGACGATCGTGAACATCGCCTTGCACGACATCAAGGCCGATCTCGGCTTCTCCCCGGAGAACCTGTCCTGGGTCGTCAACGCCTACACCCTTACCTTCGGCGGGCTGCTGCTGCTCGGCGCCCGCGCCGGCGACATCCTCGGGCGTCGCCGGGTCTTCCTGGCCGGAATCGCGCTGTTCACCCTGGCGTCCTTCGCCGGCGGCTTCGCGCAGAACCCGACCGAACTGCTCGCTGCGCGCGCCATCCAAGGCATCGGGGGCGCGCTCGCTTCGCCGTCAGCGCTCGCCCTGCTCATGGTCATGTTCCAGCAGGGCCGCGAGCGCACCCGGGCCATCGGCCTCTACACCGCGGTGTCGATCGGCGGCGCGGCCGTCGGACTGATCGCCGGCGGCATGCTCTCGGAGTGGGCATCGTGGCGCTGGGTATTCTTCGTCAACGTCCCCATCGGTGCGGTGCTGCTGGCTACCGCACGCATCCTGCCCGAGACGAACCGCGCGCACGGCCGGTTCGACCTGGCCGGCGCGCTGACATCGACGATCGGCATGACCGCCCTGGTCTACGGCTTCGTCCACGCCGCCTCCGATGGATGGGCAACCACCGAGACCATCGGCTCATTCGCGCTCGGACTCGTGCTGCTAACGGCGTTCGTGCTGACCGAGCTGCGCGCACCGTCGCCGATCACGCCGCTGCGGATGTTCGCCGACCGCAACCGGTCCAGCTCCTACGTCGCCCGGCTGTTGCTGGTCGCCGGGATGATGGGCATGTTCTTCTTCTTGACCCAGTTCCTGCGCTCGGTGCTGGGCTACAGCGACCTGGTGACGGGCTTCGCGTTCCTGCCGCTCACCGTGATCGTGTTCGCGTCCTCGCAGTTGAGCGCGCGGGTGCTCGTCGACCGGATCGGCGCACACCGGCTGATGATCATCGGGATCACCTTCTCGACACTGGGGATGCTGTGGCTGACCCGGCTCGGCGAGTCGAGCGGTTACTTCGACCTCGTCGGTCCGCTGCTGATCTTCGGTCTGGGTAACGGCCTGGCGTTCGTCCCGCTGACGACCACCGCGCTGGACGGGGTGGCGCCGGCCGATGCCGGCGCGGCGTCCGGGCTGGTCAATGTGATGCAGCAGCTCGGTGGCTCGCTCGGGCTGGCCGTGCTGGTGACCGTGTTCGGCTCGGCCAGCAAGAGCGCCGCGGCGAACGTCGACCCGCGGCTGTCGGCCGCCGAAGCCGCTCGGCACGTGTTCGTGACTGCCGCCGACAGGTCGTTCTGGACGGCCACGGCCTTCCTGGTCGGCACCTGGCTGCTCGTCACGTTCGCGATCCGGCCCAGCAAGCCCGAGCCGGTCGTGGTCGTGCCCGACGACGCGTCGTCTCTCGAGCCGGCCTACGACGCCGGGATCGCCTGATCCTGGCACTACCGGGCGGCTCCGTGACTGCCTGAGCCGGGCCGGCCTCAGAGCAGCGACGACGGCGTCCACTCCTGCCCCAGGACGTGGTGGGCACAGAACCCGAGCAACGCGTCGTACCAGATCTCGGCGTTGGCCGGCGAGAGCACCCAGTGGTTCTCGCCGGTCAGCTGCAGGAAGCGGTGCGGCATCGTCTCTGCCTCGCCGTCCCACCCGCTGACCAGATCCCACCAGAGCCGCAACGCCTCGCTCACCGGCACGCGGTAGTCGCGGCTGCCGTGGATGACGAGCATCGGCGTCGCGCCGACCGCACCGTTGTGCGGCGAGTTGGCCGCGTACCACTCGGGATGCTCGGCCGGCTCACCGAAGACGCCGGTCTTGTATTGCGCGGCGTCGGTCGTCTTGTGCTGCTGGTCGAGCGCGTACAGCCCGGCGTGCGTCACGATCGCCTGGAACCGGTCGACATGCCCGGCCACCCAGTTGGTCAGGTAACCGCCGAAGGACGCGCCGAGGCAGGCCAGCTTCGAGGCGTCGACATCGGGCATCTCGAGCACGGCATCGAGCACCGCCTCGCAATCGGCGAAGACATCGGCAGCCACGTATGGCCAGGCCCGCTCCAGCCAGCGCTGGCCGTAGCCGGTCGACAGCGCCGGATCAGGAAGCACCACTGCCCACCCGTGCGCGACGGCGACCCATGGGTTCCACCGCCAGCTCCACGAGTTCCACGAACCGAACGGGCCACCGTGGATCCACAGCATCACCGGCGCCGGCTGGTCACTGCGCGGCGGCAGGCACAGCCAGCCGTGCACGCTCTGCCCGTCGGCCGCAGTGGCCGACAGTTCGATGAGGTCGCCGGGCAGGTCAGGTACCGGTGCCGGCGGAGCCAGCGCAACCGGCACCTGGCGCTCGGCGGCGGGATCGAGGCGTACCGGATGCAACGGGGCGTCGATGGTCGAGCGCAGCGCGTAAAGCGCGGTGCCGTCGGGGGCGGGGCACAGGCTGGAGTACACCGCGTCGTCGACGATGGTGCGCTCCACGAAACCGGTGAGAGGGTCAACGGCAAGCACAGCGCCGCGGCCGTGCAGATCCCCGCTCACGTAGAGCGTCGCCGAGTCGGCCGACCATACCCACTCAGTCGGGTAGAGGTCGTCCAGCTCGACCTGCACGGGCTCGCCCTCGGCCACCGGGACGATCAGCACGGCGTCTTTCACCGGCTGCTCGAACGAGCCGTCGCGCTCCTGTTCCATCGCGACCCGCGTGCCGTCCGGTGAGATGACCGGGCTGCCGTACTGCCAGCCGTCCGCGGCCATCAGCACGGTCCGCTTGCCGCTCGCGACGTCGATCACCGACACCGCGTACGGGCACTTGCCGTGCGGGCGACGCGGCCGCCAGCTGGTCGCCACCGTCGCGCCGTCGGCACTGATCGAGTACCCCGCCTCGACCAGTTCGGTCGTCGCGTCAGATGCCAGGTCGCGAAGCTCGGACGACGCGTCGAGCAGCAGCAGGCGCGGCGACTCGTCGCCGAGCTCGTGGTCCCAGTACCGGATCGGCATGCCGGTGTGCAGGATCGCGCTGATCCTGCGGTCTTTGCGAGTGGTGCGCCGCTGCGCGTCGTCGTCGTCGCTGGAGTTGGTGAGCCGGCTGCCGGTGAGTACGACCTCGCCCGAGCCGGCCGCGACCACCGGCCCGCCGAGCCCGCCGGGGCGTCGGCCGACTACGTACGGCTCCCCCAAGGCGGGCAAGCACCACAACGCGCCGTCGTCCTCCTCGTCGCTCGATCCGGCCACGT
Organism: Jatrophihabitantaceae bacterium; assembly: GCA_035656595.1. Taxonomy (GTDB): domain Bacteria; phylum Actinomycetota; class Actinomycetes; order Mycobacteriales; family Jatrophihabitantaceae; genus RYN-133. Next base: position 12,733 of record DASRSG010000202.1, read on the forward strand.
CGGGACGCGAGGACATGAACAGCAGCGAGCCGTCCGGGCGGAAGGCCGGCGCGGTCTCGCCCTTGTCGGAGTGAGTGAGCCGGGTTGGTGCGCCGCCGTCGAGATCCACCTCCCACAGCGACGAGGTGTAGCGCGCCCCCTTCGCGTCGGGCTGCTGAAGCACGGCAACCAGGCGCGATCCGTCGAGGCTGAGCGTCAGGCCGGTGAGGCGCGGCAGGGACGTGAAGGCAGCAAGATCATCGAAGGTCACGCGCTCGACGTTACTGCGGTGCGAGAACCGAGTTGTCGGCGAAGCTCGCTGGCCAGCGTGTCGACCGCGTTGGCCAACCGGTCAGAGGCATCGGCGAGCGCGCCGGCGGTCTCGACTCCGCCGACCCGATCCGGGCGCGCAGTCAGCGCGGCGTGCAGTTCCTCTTGCGCCGCGCGCAGCGAGGGCGCACCACGCGGAGCGGACGAGGAGCGCACGGCCTGCTCGCACGCGACAAGCGCCACGTCGGCCTGGTGCAGCAGTTCGGCCAGTTCGGGCAGGCCGCCCGCGTCCTGGACGGCCGGCCGCAGGCTGTCGATCGTCATCAGGGCGTGCACGACGCGATGCGAGTTGGCCAGCACTGCCTCACCGAGTTCGACCTCGGCTCGTCCAGTCACCGGCTCGGCCCGCGCGCGATCGACCGACGCCTGCGCATTGCTGCGCGCGAGCCGGGCGCCGGCACGAGCCCGCTGCCGCTCGTCCAGAGTCGATCCGGGATCGGCCAGCGTGCCAAGGTAAGCGCGGTACGCAGCGAGCAGGTCGGCCAGCCGTGACGGGACGAGCGTGCGCTCCCAGAGCGGGAAGAACAGCGTGGCCACGAGCGCGAGCGCACCGCCGATGGCCGTGTCGGACGAGCGCGCGACCAGCGTGGCGTGTGCCGGCACGCCGCTGATGGTCAGCAGCACGACGACCAGCCCGCTGAGCGAGACCGCGGTCAGGCCCAGGTTGCCCGGCCCGGCCAGGCGCACACCGAAGTAGAAGATCGCGATCAGCGCGACGTAGTACCAGTTGCCACCCGGGATCCAGTGCAGCAACTCGGTGGCCAGCAGCAGGCCGACCACCGTCCCGAGGACGCGCATGATCGCGCGCTGGAACGTCGACGCGAAATCCGGGCGCAGCACCACCAGCACGGTCAGCGGCACCCAGTACCCGCGGCCGTAGCCGGCGAGCCGGACCACGAGATCCGACCCTGCTACCAGCACCGCGGTGCGGGCCGCGTGCCGCAAGATCGCCGAGTCGGGGCTCAGGTTCGCGCGCAGCGTCGCGATCGGATCGCGCAGGTGCAGGCCCGAGATCAGGTCGCGGACTTCGGGGCGGCGACCCTCGCTCGCCCCGGGCGTCGATGTTTCGACGACGGCGCGCAGTTGCCCGGCGAGCTTGCGCAGCCGGGCGGCGGTTGCCCGCCGGGTCAGTTCGCCACGGGACGGCCCGGGCGCCTCGAGCCGCTCGGTGGCCGTCCGGAACTCGTTGCGCGCCGGCGCAAGGGTGACCTGCTCGATCGGCCGGCCGTCGGCCAGCGCGGTGGCGACCTGATCCAGGACGCCGCCGGCGGCAGCAACCGCTGCACGAACCAATCCGGCACTGACCGGGTCGGCGTCGTCGGCGAGCCGCTCGACGAGTGCGGCCAGCACGATCACCTCGCGGCGGATCCGCTCGGCCTCGTCGAGCAGCACGCGATAGGCCTCGACGCTTGGCCCGTAATCGTGACCGAGCCCGTACAACGTCAGTCGCACGCTGTCGACGGCCGGCCCCGCCTGCGGGCCGGCGTCGGGCCCCTGAGGTCGGCGGGCCATGTCAGCCAGGTCGCGATAAAGGCCGGCGAGGGCGACCCGCTCCGGCCGGTGCCGCCGCAACGGCCAGGCGGCCACGGCGAGCACGGCCTGCCCGGCTCCGCCGGCGAAGACCAGCAGGCCGACGTGCAACGCGTTGCCCGGGGGCTGCGCGAGATGCCCGATGATCAGCGCGGCGGCAACGCCGGCCGTGCCGACCTGCGTCGCGGCCGCGCCCGCGGTCAACAGCAACCCCGCACCGAAGGCCAGCACGAGGATCAGGGCCGCGGATCCGAGATTGCTCGTCGAGGCCACCACGGCGAGGCCGCTCGTCGCCGCCGCCGCGAGCGCCGTGCCGAGCATGCGCAACACGCGCAGCCGGTACGGCCCGGGTCGGTCGGCGAAGCCGGTCTGCAGCGCACCGATCGTCGATGGCAGGCCGGCTGACGGCACACCGATCGCGGTGGCGATCAGCAGCGGGACGACCACCCCGACCGCGTTGCGGAAGGCCACCACCGGGTCGGATTGCGTGCGATCGAGCCGCGCTGCGTCGCGCAGCAGCCGGACCAGCGCGCGGCCGACCTCTGCCATGGTTACTCGGCTGCGGCCAGTTGCCCGCACGCGCCGTCGATCTCGCGACCACGCGTGTCGCGGACCGTGACCGGCACGCCGCGCGCCTCCAGCCGCCGGACGAACTCGCGCTCCACGGGCTTGGGCGAGGCGTCCCACTGCGAGCCGGGCGTGGGGTTGAGCGGGATCAGGTTGACGTGCGCGAGGCGGGGCGCGAGCAGATCGGCGAGCAGGTCGGCCCGCCACGGCTGATCGTTGACGTCGCGGATCATCGCGTACTCGATCGAGTAGCGGCGGCCGGTGCGCGCGGCGTAGGCGTCGGCGGCGGCCAGCACCTCGGCGACCTTCCAGCGGGTGTTGACCGGGACGAGGGTGTCGCGCAACTCATCGTCGGGAGCGTGCAGCGACACGGCCAGGGTGAGGTTGAGCCCTTCGTCGGCGAGCCGGCCGATGGCCGGCACCAGACCGACCGTGGACACGGTGATCGCGCGCTGGCTCAGGCCGAGCCCGGCCGGCGCCTTGTCGGCCAGGCGGTGCAGCGCCGCTGCCAGCCGCGCGTAGTTGGCCAGCGGCTCGCCCATGCCCATGAAGACGACGTTGGACAACCGTCCGGGACCGCCTGGCAGTTCGCCGCTGGCGGCCACCCGGGCCGCGGCCACGACCTGCTCGACGATCTCGGCGGTGGACAGGTTGCGGGTGAGCCCGCCCTGCCCGGTGGCGCAGAACGGGCAGGCCATGCCGCAGCCTGCCTGGCTAGACACGCACACCGTGATCCGCTCCGGGTAGCGCATGAGCACGCTCTCGACCAGGGCGCCGTCGTGCAGCCGCCACAGCGTCTTGCGGGTCGTTCCCGCGTCGGTCTGCAGCGAGCGCACCTCGGTGAGCAGCGGGGGCAGCAGGGCTGGCCCGATCTGCGCGCGCACGGCCGGTGGCAGGTCGGTCATCGCCGCCGGATCGATCTCCAGCCGGCCGAAGTAGTGCCGGCTCAGCTGATCGGCCCGAAATGCCGGCAGGCCGAGTTCGATGACGGCGGCCCGGCGCGCCGCGGCATCAAGGTCGGCGAGATGCGTCGGCGGCTTGGCCCGGCGAGGCGGTTCGAAGACGAGCGGGAGCGAGGTCATGACGACTTGATTCTCCCAGACGCGGCCCTCGATGCGGACCGGCTGCTCAGCTGCCTCTGCGCCGCCGGCGGCGCGCTCGGCAAGTGTCGCTTACGCCTGCCGTGCGGCTTCGATCTCGGCCATCTCGGCGTCGGTCATCGCGAAGCCGACCAGCCAGCTCGCGTCGATGCGGTAGTAGCTGATCGTCCCCCACTCCTCGGGGTCGCTGCCGTAGGTCGCGGCGAAGTGGTTGCGGAGCATCTCGCTTTCGGTGCCGGCCAGGTGGGTGACCGCACCGTGACAGAACACGCCGAAGCCGTCGCGCGGGGTGAACGACGCGCTGATCGCCGGGCGGGCATGCAGTTGGCGGGCCTTCGGCGAATCGGCCGCGGTGGTGAAGTACCAGTGGCCGTGCAGGAAGTGCCCGTCGACGGCCGAGACCCGCGGCTGGCCGGACTTGGTGACGGTGGCGATGTTGAGCACGGCCGGGATCGGCAGCTCGGCGACCAGCCGCTCGACGCTGAGCCGCCGCTCCGGGGTCATGATCGACTTCAAGTGCTCGGAGGCTTGCTCGAAACTGTGGTCGAGCAGTAGTTGCAGGGCCTGCAGCTCATCGGTCGTCTCGTGCATGCTGCGAGGTTCTCATTCCCATCCGACACCGTCGAGGATGAGATCGACTCGCGACAGCGGGTCCTCGCGGGCCACGTAGGCTGCCTCTTCGGGCAGCCAGACGTCGTACCAGGTCGGCAGCATCGCTGCACCGTCGCGCGTGACGGCACGGTCGAGGCGCACGCTTTCGGGGGTGTCGATCCAGACCGTCAAATCCCACGGCGCAGCCACCTCGGCGCGGGTCGAGGACACGCCTTCGAGGATCACCAGCCGGCCGAGCGGGACGTCGTGCCACTCGGCACCCTCGTCGCGCTGCCAGTCCCAGCGCTGATAGCGGCCGGGATGTCCCGCGAGCAGCGGCGCCAGCACCTGGGCGCGGAATCGGTCGAAGTCCCACTCCGGCACGGTCGGCGCGGCGAAGTCGTCGGCATGCACGACGATCGCGCCTGGCACCATCGTCGCCGCGGCCGCGGCGAAGGTCGTCTTGCCAGCGCCGCCGTAGCCGTCGATGCCGACCAGGACGGTGCGATCACGCGGCAACGCCGAAATCTCGGCCAGCGCCTCGGCCCCAGACACCTTGCGCGGCATCAGATCGGGGCGAACGCCGAAAGCAGCAGGTAGGCGACGGCCGCGCACGGGAGCATGGAGTCGAGGCGATCCATCAGGCCGCCGTGGCCGGGCAGCAGAGTGCCCATGTCCTTCACGCCGAGGTCGCGCTTGATGACCGACTCGCCGAGGTCACCGAGCGTTGCCGTCACGCAGATGGCGGCACCGAACAGGAGGCCCTTCCACCACGCTTCGTGGAAGGTGAGGGTTAGGAAGACCACGCCGGCGATGCCAGTGAACAGCAACGATCCGAGGAAGCCCTCCCAGGTCTTCGCCTTGGACACGATGGGGGCGAGCGGATGCCGGCCGAAGAGCACCCCGCTGGCGTATCCGCCGGTATCGCTGCACACCACGGTGACGGCGAAGGCGAGGATGCGCGCAGCACCGTCGTGTGGATGCACGGCCAGCACGGCGAAGCCGGCCAGTGCCGGCACGTAGAGCAACACCAGGTAGGACGCGCCGACGTCGCGCAAGAAGCCGTCGGCGCCGTCGCCGATGCGCCAGATGAGCACGCCGCAAGCGCTGAGGATGATGCCGATGACCAACCCGTCGGGGCCTCGGTACCACGCGGCGGCCAGCGACGCGGCCCCGCCGACCAGTACTGGGACGAGCGCAACGTGGGCCCCTGCAGTGCCGATCACCCGGCTCAACTCGTAGCTGCCGTAGGCCACTGCGACGCCGACGAGGATCGCGAAGCTGGGCCGGTACAGGAACAGCGTGGCGATGATGACCACGCCCAGGCCGAGACCCACGCCGATTGCAGCGGGCAGGTCACGACCCGCCCGCGAGGGTGGCGGCGAGGCGGTCGGCGCGTTCATGTCGACACGGGTTGCCGGTGGCGGGGCCGCGATCCGGCCGCCACCTATGCGTCGCGCGCGCGACAGCCCGCTCACCGGATCATCTCTCAAATCTCGAGCAGTTCGGCTTCCTTGGCCCTGACCTGGTCGTCGACCTGGCCGGTGTAGCGGCCGGTGAGCTTGTCGAGTTCGGCCTCGGCGCGATGCACGTCGTCCTCGCCGACCTCACCGTCCTTGGCCAGCTTGTCCAGCGCGTCCTTGGCGTGCCGCCGGATCGAGCGGATCGCGACCTTCGCATCCTCGCCCTTGTGCCGCGCCAGCTTCACCAGGTCGCGGCGGCGCTCCTCGGTCAGCTGCGGGAACACGATGCGGATGATGTTGCCGTCGTTGCTCGGGTTGACGCCGAGGTCGCTGTCCCGGATCGCCTTCTCGATCGCGCCGAGCTGGCTGGCGTCGTAGGGCTTGATGACGGCCATCCGCGCTTCGGGGACGTTGACCGTTGCCATCTGCGGGATCGGCGTCGGCGCGCCGTAGTAATCGACGACCAAGCGGGCGAACGCGCTGGCGTTGGCCCGACCGGTGCGCAGGCCACCGAGCTCGTCACGCGCCACGTGCACGGCCTTCTCCATCTTCTCCTCGGCTTCGAAGAGCGTCTCGTCGATCACCGTCGATCCCTTCTGCGAAACGTGTCGTGGGGCTCAGCCGGCCGCGCTGACCACGGTGCCGATCTTCTCACCGCGGACGACCCGGCCGATGTTGCCGTCGGCAAGTTCGAACACGACGATCGGCATTCCGTTGTCGCGGCACAGGCTGAACGCGGTCGCGTCGGCAACTTGCAGCCCGCGGCGCAGGTACTCGTCGTAGCTGATCCGGTCGAAGCGGACGGCGTCGGGCACGACGCGCGGATCGGCGTCATAGATGCCGTCGACACCGTTCTTGCCCAGCAGCAGTACGTCGCAGCCGATCTCGAGGGCGCGCTGCGCGGCGACGGTGTCGGTGGAGAAGTACGGCAGCCCGGCACCGGCACCGAAGATGACCACGCGGCCCTTCTCGAGGTGCCGCTCGGCGCGTCGCGGGATGTACGGCTCGGCCACCTGGCCCATCGTGATCGCGGTCTGCACGCGAGTGGGCACGCCGGCCTTCTCGAGGAAGTCCTGCAGCGCCAGGCAGTTCATCACGGTGCCGAGCATGCCCATGTAGTCGGCGCGGTCGCGGTCCATGCCGCGCTGCGAAAGCTCGGCACCGCGGAAGAAGTTGCCTCCGCCCACGACGATCGCCACCTGGGTACCGCCACGCACGACATCGGCGATCTGCCCGGCGAGGGAGTGCGCAACGTTGGGATCGACACCGATCTGGCCGCCCCCGAACACCTCACCGGAGAGCTTGAGCAGCACCCGCTTATAAAACGGAGAGGCCGCCGCATCAGTTTCGTTCATGTGCGGCAGCCCCTCTCGTTGTACTCGAAGCTCAACCCTAGCTGGCCCTGCCGAGGCCCCCTCGGAAGCGCGAGCAAAGCGCGCGCTTTCGTGGGGGTTAGGCCTGGCCGACCTCGAAGTGGGCGAACTTGGTAATCGTCACGCCGGCGTTGTCGAGCACCTGCTTGACCGACTTCTTCTGCTCTTGAACCGACTCCTGCTCGAGCAGGACGACGGTCTTGAAGAACCCGTTGAGCCGGCCTTCGACGATCCTAGGCAGCGCCGCCTCGGGCTTGCCCTCTGCGCGAGTGGTCTCCTCCGCAACGCGGCGCTCGGTCTCAACCACGTCGGTCGGGACGTCTTCACGAGTGAGGTAACGCGGGCGCATCGCGGCAACCTGCATGGCCGCAGCACGCGCGGCCTCGGGGTTGTCGCCACTGAACTCGACGAGCACGCCAACCTGCGGCGGCAGGTCGGAAGCCTTGCGGTGCAGGTACGTAGCCACCTGGCCGTCGAGCTTGACGGCGCGGCGCAGTTCGAGCTTCTCGCCGATCACGGCGGCAAGGTTCTGGATGCTCTCGTCGACGGTCTTGCCGTCCTTGAGCTTCTCGGTCTTCAGCTCGTCGGCGTCGGTCGCGCTGGAGTTGGCGAAGTGCGTGACGATGTCGCCGGCGAGCGTCTGGAACTGCTCGTTCTTGGCGACGAAGTCGGTCTCGGACGCGAGTTCGATCATCGCGCCCTCGGCCGCGGCCACGAGGCCGTTCGACGCGACTCGGTCGCCGCGCTTGACATTCTTGGCCTCGCCCTTCACCCGCAGGATCTCGACGGCCTTCTCGTACTCGCCGTCGGCCTCTTCGAGCGCCTTCTTGCAATCCATCATTCCGGCGCCGGTGGCGTCACGGAGCTTCTTCACGTCAGCGGCGGAAAAGTTCGCCATTTCTCGTCTTTCTCTTCGATGTTCGGGCGGTGATCAGGCGCTTGGCGCAGCCTCGCCGGACCCGGCGGGCTGGAGCAGGTCGCGCTCCCACTCGGGCATCGGCTCGTCGACGGCCAGCTGGCCGCCACTGGCAGCGGGGTCCGGCTTCTCATCGCGGCCCGCGTTGGCGGCCTGCGCAGCGCGGGCGACCAGGCCTTCGGCAACGGCGTCAGCGATGACCCGGGTGAGCAGTGCAGCGCTGCGGATCGCGTCGTCGTTGCCCGGGATCTTGTACTCGACCTCGTCCGGATCGCAGTTGGTGTCGAGGATCGCGATCACCGGGATGCCGAGCTTGTGCGCCTCGCCGACGGCGATGTGCTCTTTCTTGGTGTCGACGATCCAGACCGCGCTCGGCACCTTGTTCATCTCGCGGATGCCGCCAAGGGTGCGCTCGAGCTTGTCCTTCTCGCGCTGGAGCATGAGCTGCTCCTTCTTGGTGGCGGTGCCTTCCCAGCCGGCCTGCTCGAGCGACTCGAGTTCCTTCATCCGCTGCAGCCGCTTGTGCACGGTCTGGAAGTTGGTCAGCATGCCGCCCAGCCAGCGCTGGTTCACATACGGCATCCCGACCCGGGTGGCCTGCTCGGCGATCGAGCCCTGCGCCTGCTTCTTCGTGCCGATGAACAGGACGGTGCCGCCGTGGGCGACCGTCTCCTTCACGAACTCGAAGGCACGGTCGATATAGGACAGCGTCTGGTGCAGATCGATGATGTAAAGCCCGTTGCGCTCGGTGAGGATGAACCGCTTCATCTTCGGGTTCCACCGGCGGGTTTGGTGTCCGAAGTGGACGCCTGCCTCGAGCATTTCCTTCATGGTGACGACGGGCATGCCGGCGTCCTCCTCTGTACTTGTGCACGCAGGACGTTCGCAGCCTGGGTGCGGCCTCGGTTGTCGCGACCGGCTCGGGTGAGCCGCCCGCCCTGGTGCCCGGTGTCGCAGCCGGCGAGCCGTCCTGTTGGGACGGACCGAGGCCGGCTGTCGAGCCACCCTGGATACGAGCGGTGGCGGGGCACGCGAAGTCAGCCCGATTGCTCGAGCTGCACCTCAAGTGTAGCCCGGATTGCCGAGGCCCAGGACCACCAGCTCGGACCACTAGCCTTCCGACCATGGCGCGCAGCGAGCTGGAGCTCAAGGTCAACGGGCAGGTCTTCGACGGGCTGGCCTGGGGCAATCGCGACGGCGATCCCGTGCTCTGCCTGCACGGCTTCCCCGCAGCGGTGCACCTCATGGAGCGGCGTGGCGCAGCGGCTCGAGGCCACCGGGCTGCGGGTCGTCGCGATGAACCAGCGCGGGTACTCCCCCGGCGCCCGGCCGACCGACGTCGCCGCCTACGCCCTGCCGAACCTGATCGCCGACGTGGTCGCGATGATCGAGGCGCTGAGCACAGCTTCGGGCGGATCGGTGCACCTGGTCGGGCACGACTGGGGCGGCGTGGTCGGCTGGCAGGTCGCGGCGCGCCGGCCGGATCTGGTGCGCACGTGGACAGCGGTATCGACGCCGCATCAGGCCGCGCTCAACGAGGTGCTGGCCCGCGACGCGGCGCAGCGGGAGCGGTTCGGCTACATCCTGAAGTTCCGCGAGCAGGGCGCCGCCGAGGCGATGCTGCTGGCGCACGACGGCGCTGGACTGAAAACGATGTACGGCGGGTTCGTGCCGCAGGAGCAGGTGGCCGGCGACGTCGCGTTCTTCAGCGAACCCGGCGTGCTGACCGCGGCGCTGTCCTGGTACCGCGCGATGGGCCTGGACGATCCCGGTGAGCTGCCGCGGGTCACAGTGCCGACGTCCTACATCTGGGGCAGCGGCGATCCCGCGTTCGGTGTCGAGGCGGCCGAGCTGACCGGTTCCTACGTCGACGCGCCGTACCGGTTCGTCGCGCTGGAAGGTGCGAGCCACTGGCTGCCGGACGAGGCAGCCGACACGCTGGCCGAGGTGATCACCGAACGGGTCGCCAGTGCCTGATCACGTGGCGCGCCGGGTGACGGTGCAGGGGCGCGTGCAGGGCGTGTACTTCCGCGACTCGACCCAGCAGGCGGCCCGCTCGGCCGGGGTCGTCGGCTGGGTACGCAACGAGCCGGACGGCACGGTGCAGGCGTATCTCGAAGGGCCGCCGGAGGCGGTCGAGCAGGTGCTCGGGTTCCTGCGCGAAGGCCCGGGCGACGCCTCGGTGACCGACGTCGACGTGCGCGCGGTGGCAGTCGAAGGGCTGCGCGACTTCGCAGTGCGCTGATCGGTCAGCGCACGGTGCGGGCCAGCGCGGCCGCTTCCGCGCGACTGCGGACGCCGAGCTTGGCCAGGATGTTCGAGACATGCACGCTGACCGTCTTCTCGCTGATGTACAGCCGCGACGCGATCTGCCGGTTGGTGCGCGCGTCGACGAGCAGGTCAAGCACCTCGCGCTCGCGATCGGTCAACGCCCCGAAACCGGACGGCGCCTGCTTGCTGGCCGCCGGAGACGTACCGAGCCCACGAATCTCGTCGAGCATCGGCTGGGCGCGCATGACTCGTGCGGAGGCGCGCGCCAGGTCGGCTTGCTCGGCAGCCTCGGATCCGCGCCCGGCCGCACGCAGCACTTCGGCCAATCGGACGCGGCCGCGGGTCATTTCGGTCTCGTTGCCGTAGCGGAAGGCTTCGATGGCACGAGTCCAGGCGGCGACGTGATCGTCCTCAGTGGGCGCGTCGATGCCGGCGACCCAGCGCAGGTAGGCCCACTCGGCCTCGAGCCGGGCGCTCCAGGCGAGCGCTTCGACGCCGAGCCGGCGGCCGATCGGCAGGCCCTTCTGCTCGGCCATCTGGCCGTCTTCGAACAGGCTGCGGGCGCGTTCGACCAGGGCCGCGCGGGCCACGGTCGGTGCGTCGTGCACGGCGGCCGAGCAGGCGCGCAGGCCGAGTGACGAGATGCGGATGCGGCCGAGGAACCATTCCTCCTGCCATACGTCGCCGAGGATCTCGACCGCTTCCTCGACCAGCGTGAGTGCTTCTTTCGCCCGACCGGTCTGCGCATGGGCCTCGAGCATCGCCAGGATGGCGCCGTTGGCCACCAGGCTCTCGAGCGGCCACATCTCGCGCAGCGCGTCGCCCGCGGCCACGTCAGCTTCGCCGCGTCCGACCCGCACGATCAGCCCAGCGGACTGGAGTCGAGCTGCGGCGAGGTCGGGCGGCGCCTCGCCGGTGATGTCGAGTGTTTGGAGCGCGCCGTCCCAGTCGCCTCGCTGGTGGCGCAGGGTGCCGACCATCGCGCGAGCGTCGAGGCCGAACAGCGACCAGGGACGACCGAGGTCGCGCGCTCGGCGCCAGGCGATCTCGAAGGCGTCCTCGGCTTCGGCGAGCAGGCCCTGCTCGGCGAACAGGCTGCCGAGGTTGTAGCGGCTGCGGATCTCGGCGGCGACCTCGCCGTTCGCGCGGGCCTGCTCGACGATGTCGTGCAGTTGTGCGGTCACTTCGTCGGGCTCGCTGACTCGGCGGCGCAGCATCGCGAGGGTGGTGCGGGCCTCGGCCGCGGCGGCCGGCTTGCCGAGCGCATCGGCGCCGTCGATCGCGTCGAGTGCCCATCGTTCGGCATCGACGTCGCGGCCGCGGATGAGGTTGATGCGTGAGTACAGCGCAGCGACCCGTACGCGGAACATGCTCGGCTCGGGCGGGGTCAGCCGCAGCGCATCGGCGGCGGCGTCCATCGATTCGCCTTCGGATTCGCTGTCTACTGCAGCGCGGGCCACGGCGTAGAGGAGGTGGGCGCGGTCGGTATCGGGCGCGTCGGCCGGTAGCTCGGCCAGACCCTGGCTCGCCAGCCGCCGGCCGCGCGAGGCCTGTCCTGCGGCCAGCGCGGCGTCGACCAGTGAAACCACGAGCTCGACCGGATTGCCGGGAGGCTCGGCCAGCTGGCCGCGCAGGTCCAGCGCGGTTTCATACTGGCGCAGGGCTTCTTGCGGAGCGGCGACCGACATCGCTTCGTCGCCGGCCTGGATGCTCGCGACGTAGGCGGTCTCGAGATCGTGGGACGCCAGGGCGTGGCGGGCCAGTTCGGCCCGGCTGCGGTCGGGCCGGCCGGCGATCACCGTGGCATAGGCCGCGTGCAGGCGTACCCGTTCGCCAGGCAGCAGATCGTCGTAGACCGCCTCACCGAGGAGCGCGTGGCGGAAGGTGTAGCCGCGACCGCTCGGCGTGAATTGCAAAACGTTGGAGTCGACCGCGTCGCGCAATCCGACGTCGAGCCGGTCGGGTGCAAAGCCGATGACGTCGGCGAGCATGTCGTGCGGCACGCGACGGCCGGCGACGGCGGCGACCCGGACCACCTCGCGCGCATCGTCGGACAACCGATCGAGGCGGACCAGGAGCAGGTCGGCCAGCTGCCAGGGCAGATGCTGCGGGTCGGCACACTGCTCGGCGGCCGCAACCAGTTCCTCGGCGAAGAACGCGTTGCCGTCGGCGCGGTTGACGATGCTGACGAGGTCGGCCTCGCCGAGCGGCGCAGGATGGATCGCCGAGACCAGTGAGCGGACGTCGGCAGGCGGCAGCGGGTCAAGCTGGATGCGCGTCACCGCGGGCAGGCGCGCCCACTGGGCAAGCGTCTGCCGCAACGGATGCCGCCGGTGCAGGTCGTCGCCTCGGTAGCTCGCGACGATCGCGAGCCGTTCGATGTCGACGCGGGTGTAGAGAAAGCCGAGCAGATCGCGGGTGGCCTGATCGGCCCAGTGCAGGTCCTCGACGATGACCAGCAGGGGCGCGTTCGCGGCGAGCTGAGCGAACGCGGCCAGCACCGACTCGAACAGGTAACCGCGGTCGACGCGGTCATCCGGGCTGCGAGATCCGCGGCCGGGCAGGAGGCGGGCGATCGCCGGATGAGCAGCCAGCAGGTCGTCGACCAGATCGCGACGATCGGCCGCTAGCCGCGCGAAGGCCTCGCTGAACGGAAGATAGGGCGGCGGG
>DASRSG010000203.1:0-6186 GCA_035656595.1 Jatrophihabitantaceae bacterium
GCCCTGCGTGTTCCAGATCTTGACCCGGACGAGCGAGCTCGACAGCACCCGCGAGTGCACGAGGTCAGCCAGCTTGGCTGCCGCGGTGGTGCTCGTGGCCATCGGATCGGTGAGGGCCGGTTGCACGACGCTTTCGGCTAGCACGTTGGTGAGTTGCGCGGCCTCGTGGACGGCCTGGCTTTCCGCGATCCGGCGGCTGATCAACCCACCGATGATGCCGACGACCGCAACGACGACGACCGCGGCGGCGCCGATCTGCAGCAGCGCGCCCCGCAGCCGAGGCGCACGGACCCGGTCGGGTGCAGCGCCGCGCTCGGTGACTACTACCCAGGTCCCGCCGATCGCGGCGACCGAAACGGTGCGGTCCAAGGTGGCGTCAATCGTCATCGCCGCCGCGCTGTCGGCCGCGATGCCGGTCACTCGGCGTCGGTGTGGGCCGCGGTGCAGCCGAGCGCTCCGGCGTGGATGAGTGCTCTGGTTCGCGCGAGCGCTCAGTGGGAGTTCGCGAGGGTTCGCTGCGCGTACGGGACGGGCTCGAGTCAGCCACCTCGGGCGCTTCGACCGCCCGGCCGGACGGGTCGAAGGTGACGAAGTGCGCGGCAGCCGGTGCCCGCACCGGAATCCGCTGGCTGAACGAGGGGTTGCCGGACAGTCCGATCACGGCAGGAACAGCGACCGCGCAGGCGCAACCCGTCCCGGCGAGGAAGATCAGCAGGGCCCGCACAGGTGTTGCTACGCACCCGCCCAGGAACTGGTTCAACCAGCGAGCAAACCCGGCAGCGCGTCGACCACCATCGCCCAGTCCGGCGAGGCCGGGTCGATGAGGGTGAAATGGTCGCCGGATGCCTCCTGCAGCACGGCCGAGCCACCGGCCGCATCGGCCGCCTCGACGTAGCCGACGGACTGCGTGAACGGCACGTTTTCATCAGCCCGCGCGTGCACGCACAGTACCGGTGCGGAGATCGGGACGGCTGCCAGCGGATCGCCGCGCAGGTACTGCTCGGGCAGCTCGTCCGCCGAGCCGCCCATCAGGTCGAGCGCCGCACCATCGCCCAACCCTTCCTGCGCGCACCGGACGAGGCTGAGGACGCCGGCCTGCGACACGACGCCGGTCAACGCCACCCTGGGCTCGCCTCGTCCCGCCGCCCAGGCGGCGAGGTGCCCGCCTGCGCTGTGCCCGACTGCCACCACGTGCGCCGGGTCGACATCGAGGTCGGCCAGCAGATCGATTCCGGCGGCAACGTCGTCGAAGGTCATCGGCCAGCCACCGCCATCGCCTATGCGGCGGTATTCGAGGTTCCACACCGTGTACCCGCGCTGCACGAGGTCGGCGGCGAGCGGGCGTCCGAGCGACAGGTCGTAGCGGGCGCGCCAAAAGCCACCGTGAATGATCACGATCGTTCCCGCCCGGCGCTGGCCGGCCGGGATGGACAGCTCGCCGAACTGCGACTGGTGCGCGCCGTACCGGTGTGTGATCACACTCGCGCAGCGATAGCGCGCGCAACGTTGCGCACGCTAAGCGCCGCTTTGGTCACGACGGTTCGCACCATCACCACCGTCGCGCCCTTGTGGAACGCGCACGCCCAGTCGGTCCCCTTGTCCGTTGGATAGAAGTGGGTCTCGAAGCACAGCCCAGGCGACTTGCCGACGATCGAATCCTGCTGGATGTTGCTGCCCTCCTTCTTGCTCATCGAGACGAAACCGTTGTAGGCGTCCTTTGCCGACGGGTAGCGATACGTCTCGATCTCGATCGCAGGTTGATGCGGGCCCGGGAGGTTCTCCTTGGTTAGGCACGACGCGTCACAACTGGCGTTCGGGTGCTGCAGCCCGTAGAACCGACAGCCGACGGTCTTGCCGCCGCTGCGCAGCACGGTGATCTTGTCCAGCCGCATGCCGACCTTGTTCACAGCTGGCTGCTCATCCAGGAACGGGCACGCGTTCGCAGTTGCTGCAGTCGTCGGACCGGTCTTGATCGGCGCGACGATCTTGACTGGAGGAGGCGGGGACGCCGACTTCGTGATGACCTGCGTCTGGATGACAGTGGACGGCGCGCTCGTAGGGCCGCCGCTGCCATGCGTGCAGGCCGTCAGCATCACCAATGCGGCGAGCACCGCCGTGCACCCGACCCATCGCAAAGCAACTCGCACGATGTCCTCTCCACGAAATGGCGCGGAGCGCTGATCCGCGCTCCACCAATCACGTTAGGCCCTGCCCGTATCGTGGACGAGTGCATCGGTCGGGTTTTGCCTGCTTCGTCGGCCGTCCGAACGCCGGCAAGTCGACCCTGACCAACGCCCTGGTCGGTAGCAAGATCGTAATCACCAGCGACAAACCGCAGACCACGCGGCACGCAGTGCGCGGCATCGTCAATCGCGGCGACGCGCAACTCGTGCTCGTCGACACCCCTGGGCTGCACCGGCCGCGCACCCTGCTCGGCGAGCGGCTCAACGATGTCGTGCGCGCCACCCTTTCCGATGTCGATGTCGTCGGCTTCTGCGTTCCCGCCGACCAGCGTGTCGGGCCCGGTGATCGCTACATCGCCAACGAGCTGTCGAACTTGCGAGCGCCGTTGATCGCTATCGTGACCAAGACCGATGTCGCATCGAAACGTCAGGTTGCCGAGCAGTTGCTGGCGGTATCCGACCTGGCCGACTTCGCCGAGGTCGTGCCCGTCTCGGCCGTGTCCGGCGAGCAGGTCGAGCTCCTCGCTGACATCTTCATCGCCCACTTGCCGGAAGGGCCGCAGCTCTACCCCGACGACGTCACAACCGACCACGACCTCGACACTCGCATCGCTGAGCTGATCCGCGAAGCGGCGCTCACGGGTGTGCGCGACGAACTGCCGCATTCCATCGCTGTCACCGTCGAGGAAACTGACGTCGCCCCGGAGCGCACCGTCATCTACGCAACGATCCATCTCGAGCGGGACAGCCAGAAGGGCATCGTGATCGGAACGCGCGGCGCCCGGCTCAAGCAGATCGGCATCACTGCGCGCCAGGGCATCGAAGCGCTACTGGACACCCGTGTGCATCTGGATCTACACGTCGCTATCGAAGCCGACTGGCAGCGCGATCCGAAGAAGCTCGATCGGCTCGGTTTCTGACGATGGTCGAGACATACCGCGCGGTCTTCCGCGCCCCGGGTGCACTCGCGTTCGCCGCGGCCGGGTTCGTCATGCGCATGCCGATAGCGATGTTCCCGATCGGCCTGGTGCTGATCATCTCGGGACGGACGGGCGAGTATGGCTTCGCCGGCGTGCTGAGCGCGTCGTACATCCTCGGCGCGGTGCCAGGCAATCCGTTGCTCGCCCGCCTCGTCGATCGCTACGGGCAGGGCCGGATGCTGCTGCCTGCCTCTGCGCTCACCCTCGGCTCGACCATCGCCCTGGCGATCCTGCTCGAGAACGATGCGCCCGACTGGGTCCTCGTCGTCCCGACCATTGTCGCCGGCTTCACCTACCTGTCGGTCGGTTCGCTCGTTCGTGCGCGCTGGTCGCTCGTGCTGGCCGGAACGCCGGAACTGACGACGGCGTACTCGCTCGAGTCGGTGCTCGACGAGCTGATCTTTGTCCTCGGACCATTGATCGCCACGTTGATCGCAACGCAGGCCGACCCCGTGTACGTGCTCTATGTCTGTTGCGCGCTTATCGGAGTCGGGGCGGTGTGGCTGTCGGTGCAGCGCGCGACCGAACCGCCGCCGCATCCGGTCGGCGGCCCGAAGCGTCCTGCTGCGGTGCGCTATCGCGGCGTCATCCTGCTCACCCTCGCCATGGTCGCGATGGGCGCGCTGTTCGCCAGCGCCGAGGTGACGATGGTGGCTTTCTGCGGGCAGCACGGCCACCGCGGCCTGAGCGGGCTGCCGCTCGCACTGTTCGCCGGGGGCAGTGGGGTGTCCGGGCTGGTGTATGGCGCCAAGCGGTGGCGGATCGCGGTGCTGACCCGGTTCCGGCTGCAAGCGTTGATCTTCGCCGTCCTGCCGATCGTCTACCTCGCTGCGGTCAATATCGGTGCGCTGTCGGTGTGCGCGTTCGTCGTCGGGCTGGGCACGGCGCCGACGCTGATCACCGCCTTCGGGCTCGTCGAGGATCTCGTGCCGAGCCGGTCGCTCACCGAAGGGCTGGCCTGGGTGATCACCGGCATCAACCTCGGCTATGGCGCCGGGGCCGCCGTCGTCGGCGGCATCGCCGACGCCCACGGCGCGCGCATCGCGTTCACCGTCACGATCGCCGCCGGGCTGGTCATGGGGGTGTGCGCAGTCGCGCTCCACGCGCGCTTGCGCGCGTCCGCGGACACGGGTCAGACAGCGGTGGGACGATCGGAGCATGCCGCTCTACCGTGACGAGGCGGTCGTGCTCCGGGTGTACAAGCTCGGCGAGGCCGACCGCATCGTCACCCTGCTCACCCGCAGGCACGGTCGCGTGCGCGCGGTTGGTAAGGGCGTGCGGCGTACTACCTCGAAGTTCGGGGCAAGGCTCGAACCGGGCAGCTACATCGATGTGCAGCTCTACACCCGGCTCTCACCCGAGCAACGCGAGCCGGGCGGCGAGCGCGGCCTCGACATCGTGCAGCAGACCGACTCGCTGGGCGCATACGGCGCTCAGGTCGCCAATGACTACCCGCGCTGGACCGCGGTGTCGGCGATCTGCGAGACCGCCGAACGGCTCACCGACGAGGGAGAGCCGTCGCTGCGGCTGTTCCTGCTAGTCGTCGGCGCGCTGCGCGCGCTGGCCCTTCGCGAGCACGATCCCAGCCTCATCCTCGATGCCTTCTTCATCCGCGGCACGGCGATGTCGGGCTGGGAACCGGCCCTGACCGAGTGCGCGAAGTGCTCGGCGCCTGGGCCGCACGCTGCGTTCAACGTCGCCGCCGGAGGAGCGGTGTGTTCGCAGTGCCGCCCGCCCGGCTCGGCGCGTCCTGAGCCCGAGACGCTCACCCTGCTGAGTGCGCTGCTCGGTGGCGACTGGGCCGCGGCCGACCGGTCGGCGGTGTCGGCGCGCCGCGAGGCCAGCGGGTTGATCGCGGCACACCTGCAATGGCATCTCGAGCGCGGCTTGCGATCACTACCGTTGGTGGATCGTGCCTAATCCTTAGCCGGATTGCCAGTGTCCGCAAGATAGCCTGTCGCGGTGACCACGCCCGTCCGCGCTTTCAGTCGTGGCCGGCGCAAGTGGCCCGATCCGCCACCACACCCGTCCGGCGAGCAACCGCCCCAGATCCCGTCCAGCGCCGTGCCCAAGCACGTCGCGATCGTGATGGACGGCAACGGCCGGTGGGCGCACAGCCACGGCCTGCCGCGCACTGAGGGGCATCGGGCCGGCGAGGCCTCGCTCATGGACGTTCTGTACGGCGCGATACAGCTCGGCATCGGGACGATCTCGGCGTACGCCTTCTCGACCGAGAACTGGCGACGCACACCCGAAGAGGTCCGCTTCCTGATGGGCTTCAACAAGGACGTCATCCGGCGGCGTCGCGACGAGCTCGCCGAACTCGGGGTGCGCATCCGGTGGGCCGGTCGCCGGCCCCGGCTGTGGCGCAGCGTCATCGATCAGCTCGAGGACGCCGAGCAGTACACCCGCGATAACGATCGGCTCACCCTGCAGTTCTGCGTCAACTACGGCGGGCGGGCCGAGCTTGTCGACGCCGTTCGGGCGATCGCCCGCAGGGCCCAGAGCGGGCAGCTCAATCCCGGCAAGATCGACGAGCGGACGATCGCGGCACACCTCTACGAACCCGATCTTCCTGACGTCGACCTCTTCATCCGCACGTCGGGCGAGCAGCGCACGTCCAATTTCCTGCTCTGGCAGGCGGCCTACGCCGAGCTGATGTTCATGGACACCCCGTGGCCCGAGTTCGACCGGCGGCATTTGTGGGCGGCCTGCGCGTCGTACGCGCAGCGCAACCGGCGCTTCGGCGCCGCCGGCCCGGTTGTGGTGGCGCCGGAGGATCGTCCTTGATCTCAATAACCCACTTCAGAGCTGATGATGACGAATTCGCGGTGCGCGCACAGCACGCGTTGGCAGCGCTGTCGGCTCGTCCAGGTTTCGTGCGCGGCACGCTCGGACGCAGCACCGATGACGACAGCGCCTGGTTGCTGGTCACCGAGTGGGAGAACGTCGGTTCCTACCGTCGCGCGCTCGCCAACTACGACGTCAAGTTGCAGGCCACCCCGCTGCTCGGCGAGGCGCTC
>DASRSG010000204.1:0-7885 GCA_035656595.1 Jatrophihabitantaceae bacterium
CCAGGGCGAGCAGCAGCTCGAACTCCTTGCGGGCCAGCTCGACGTGCCGTCCGTCCACCGTCACTTCGTAACTGCGGGTGTCGATCACGAGTCCACCGACGGTGATCACCGGATCCTCGTCGGTACGTCCCATCCGCCTCAGCACGGCGCGAATGCGCGCGTTGAGCTGACCGGCGGTGAATGGCTTGATCACGTAGTCGTCAGCACCGATGTCGAGTACGCGCACCATCTCGGCCTCGTCATCACGCGCGGTCGCGACGATCACCGGGACATCGCTCACCGAGCGCAGCATCGACAGGATGTCGGCGCCGTCGACGTCTGGCAGGCCGAGGTCGAGCAGCACGACGTCCGGCTTCTGCTCGACAGCCGCCGACAGCGCAGGCATGCCCGAGGCGATCGCGGTGACGCTGTGCCCTTGCTCGCGCAGCGCACGGGTGAGGGCGGTGCGAATCGCCGCGTCGTCCTCGACCAGCAGCACTTGCACCATGCGCGCGACGGTACCGGCAAAGCCAGGGACGATACTGAGGGCGTGGCCTTGAGCGATCTCCAGGAATTCGTCGCCGCGCTCGAACGCGACGGCGATCTCAAGCGCATCACCGCGCGCGTCGACCCGCATCTCGAGGTCACCGGGATCGTGCAGCGGGTTGTTCGCGAGGGCGGTCCGGCCCTGCTGTTCGAGAACCCGGCCAGGGGGCGAATGCCCTTGCTCATCAACGCATTCGGCACCCAGCGTCGGATGGCGCGCGCGCTCGAAGTCAACGATCTCGATGAGGTCGGCGCGCGCATCGCCGATCTGCTCAAGCCGGAACTGCCGCGTGGCATCGGTGGGTTGAAGGACGCGCTTTCCAAGGTCGGCCAGCTGCGGGCCGTCCCGCCCCGGCGGGTGAAGTCGGCGCCGTGCCAGGAGGTCGTGCTGCGTGGCGACGAGGTAGATCTGGATGCGCTGCCCGGGATCAAGGCTTGGCCCGAGGACGGTGGGGTCTTCCTCAATCTCGGGCTGACGCATACCAAGCATCCGGAGACCGGCGCCCGCAATCTCGGTATGTACCGGCTGCAGCAGCAGGATTCGCGCACGGTCAGCCTGCACTGGCAGATCCACAAGGACTCGACCTCGCACGCGGCAATCGCCCAGCGCCGTGGCGAGCGGTTGCCGGTGGCCATCGCGTTCGGCTGCCCGCCCGCGGTGACGTATGCGGCATCGGCGCCGCTGCCGGCCGACATCGATGAGTATCTGTTCGCCGGCTTCGTGCAGCGTGAGCGGGTCGACATGGTCGACTGCGTATCGGTTCCACTGCAGGTTCCGGCGGCAGCGCAGATCGTGCTGGAGGGTTGGGTCGAGCCGGATGCACGCATGCCGGAAGGGCCGTTCGGCGACCACACCGGTTTTTACACGCCGGTAGAGCCGTTCCCGTACGTACGCGTCGAGACGATGACGATGCGAGCCGATCCGCTCTACCAATCGATCATCGTCGGACGTCCGCCTCAGGAGGACGGGCCGATCGGCAAGGCGACCGAGCGGATCTTCCTGCCGCTGATCCGCACGATGATCCCGGAGATCATCGACTATGACCTGCCCGAAGCCGGGGTCTTTCACAACTGCGTGATCGTGTCGATCGAGAAGCGGTTCCCCAAGCACGCGCAGAAGGTGATGAACGCGGTCTGGGGGGCGGGCCTGCTGTCGCTATCGAAGCTGATCGTCGTGGTGGATGCGGATTGCGACGTGCACGACTATGCCGAGGTCGCCTGGCGCGCGTTCGGAAATGTCGACTACGCGCACGATGCGCTGCACTCGATCGGCCCCGTCGATCATCTCGACCATGCGTCCTACGAGCAGTTCTTCGGCGGCAAGCTCGGCATCGACGCGACGGCGAAGCTGCCGAGCGAGGGGTATCGACGCGACGGCGGCTGGCCGAAGGAATGCGTGCTCGATCCCGCGACGCTGGCAACCGTTGAGCGGCGCTGGCTCGAGTACGGCCTCTGAGAGACTGGCCAGGTGAGCACGACCGTCGTCCCCGCGGAACGCGGCAAGATCCGCGCGTTCCTGTCGCTGGTGATGATCGAGCACTCGGTGTTCGCGCTGCCGTTCGCCTATATCGCTGCACTGACGGCGATGTGGCAGCAGACGCGTTCGGTGCACTGGGCGCAGTTGGTGTTGATCACCGTGGCGATGGTCTCGGCACGCACCGTCGCGATGTCGGCCAACCGGATCCTCGATCGGCGCTTCGACGCGCTGAATCCACGCACTGCTCGCCGTGAACTGATCACCGGCGAGCTGACGGTCCGCTCGGCCTGGGTCGGGACGATCGTCGCGCTGGTGATCTTCCTGGCCTCGGCAGCGGCGCTGTCATGGCTGTGCCTGGCACTCGCGCCGATTGCGGTATTCGTGCTCGTCCTGTACTCGTACGGCAAGCGGTTCACCGATTTTCCGCAGGTATTGCTGGCACTGGCCCAGTTCGTCGCGCCGGTCGGTGCGTGGCTGGCAGTAACCAATGGTGTCGGGTGGGCGCCGGTCGCGCTCGGTCTCGCGGTCGGCACCTGGATCGGCGGGTTCGATCTGATCTATTCCTGCCAGGACGCCGAGATCGACCGCCGGATCGGGTCGCGGTCGTTCCCGGCTCGCTTCGGCATCGCTGCCGCATTGCGCGCGTCATCGGTCGTGCATGCCATCACGCTGGCCTGCTTCATCTGGTTCGGTGCGGCTGCCGGACTCGGCGCATGGTGGTGGACGGGCGCGCTGCTGACCGGCGTGGTGTTGATCTACGAGCACGCGATCGTCCGTCCTCATGATCTGTCTCGGGTCAATCGGGCGTTCTTCACGGCCAACGGTGTCATCGGCATCGGCCTGTTCGGATTCGCGTTGGTCGACCTGCTGGCCCACGGGCTGAGCCGATGACGCGGATGCCTTGGTTGGTCGGGGTGTCCGGGGCGTCCGGCACCCCGTACGCGCGCGCCGTGCTCACCGCGCTGCTCGATGCCGGTGTGCCGATCGATCTCGTCGTGTCGCGCGCGGCCCGGTTGACGTTGCTGGACGAGGTCGGCCTGTCGTTCCGCGACGGTCACTGGCGCGACGATCTCGGTTCCTGGCTCGAGCGTGACATCAAGGACGACGTGGTGCATTGGAGCCCGGGCGATCTCGGCGCCGGTCCATCGAGCGGTTCGTACCCGACGTGCGGGATGATCATCGTCCCGGCATCGACTGCGGCGGTGGCTGGGATCGCGATCGGGCTGTCGAAGGATCTGTTGCAACGCGCGGCCGATGTCACCCTCAAGGAACGGCGGCCGCTGGTGGTGGTGCCCCGCGAGATGCCCTACACCCGATCGACGCTGCAGCACCTGCTCGCGTTGCACGACGCCGGCGCAGTCGTCATGCCGGCGAGTCCCGGCTTCTACAGCGCGCCGAAGTCCGTGCAGCAGCTCGTCGACTTCGTCGCGGCGAAGGTGCTCGACGTGATCGGGGTCGAGCACGACCTGATCACCCGCTGGACGGGAGACCTCGGGAACGCGAGGCGGTGACGATGGACGATGTCGACCGGAGGCTGCTCGCCGCGCTGCGTAGCAATGCGCGCGCCACGTATGCCGAGCTGGCGCGAGCGGTGGGCCTGAGCGCGCCTGCCGTGCACGACCGCGTGAACAAGCTCGAGTCGTCCGGGGTGATCACCGGCTATCACGCGGCGATCGATCCGGGTGCGCTCGGCAAGTCGACCAACGCGTTGATCGGCATCTTCATCACCGACGACGCCGATTCCGATCAGGTCGCCACCGATCTGGCCGAGCTGCCGGAGGTCGAGGACTGCTGGTTCGTCGCGGGTGAAGAGACGTTCGTGGTCAAGGTGTCCAGCCCGGACATGGGCGGCCTCGAGCACGTGATTCGCGCGCTGAACGCGGTGCCCGGCATCGCGCGCACGCGCACCACCGTCGTCCTGTCTGCCAAGTTCGAAGACCGCTTGCATTAGCTACCTTGCCCCGCCTGCGCACGCTGCGCACGCAGATTTGCGTGCATACGCGGGGCAAAGCGGCGAAGGTTAGCGGTTTGGCACCGGGAGGAGTTCGGCGGCCACTACGTAGAGCGACTCGAACGATTGCCGGCCGGCGGTGGCGTATCGGTCGGTCAGCTCGGCCGCATTGGCCAGGTCGACCACGCCGAAGCGATGTGCGCCGAGCAGTTCTGACACTGCGCTGGGCGCGACGCCGAACGTCACCGGCTCTCCGATGAGCGCGATCGCGTGCGCACCGAGCCGCCGCAGCGGTGCCAACGGTCCCGGCCCACCCGTGCCGTCCCACAGATCGAGCGCGAGCGTGGAGCCTGCTCCGCACAACGACTCGAGCGCCGACAACGTCGCATCGACCGCGGCGCTGTCGAGATAGGGCGCGACGCCTTCCCACACCACGAACGTGCGCCGGCCCCGCACGAATCCGGCCGCGTCGAGCCGATCGGGCAACGTCTGGGTGCGGAAGTCGATCTCAACGCGAGTGATCGCACCGACGCCGAACCGCGCCGGATGGGCCGCGACGATCGTTGCCTTGCGCTGCGACAGCGGTGGCAGGTCGACTTCGTAGACCGGACGTCCGGCCAGTTCGGTCGCGAACCGGTACGCGCGGCTGTCGTAACCGGCGCCGAGGATCAGCACCTGCTCGGTGCCGTCGTCGAGCGCGCGCTCCAGGTGCGCGTCGAGGAAGCGATGCCGGCACAGCACGTACGTCGAGAGTCCGCCGAGGTCGTGCTGCGCGGCGAGATCACGCAGCGGCGTCGCCAGCGCCAGCGGGCGCAACAACGCACGCGTGCCAGCTGTCAGGAACAACGGCGCGAACGGGTCGCTGACGATGCGCTGCACGCCTGGTCGGCGCAGCTCGAGCGCGCGGTACAGCGTCACCGCCTGCGCGGTCGCGCTCGGCCGGTCGGTGTCATGCAGCTCGCGGGGGAGCAGCCGGCGCAACCGGGTCAACGCGCCACGCGCCGCCGCTGAGCCTTGCGCTGGACGGTGATCCATTCCGTCATCGTCTCAGGCGTCAACGGCTCGTCGATCAATGTTGCCACCACATGCCCTGCGGCGGCCGCACACAGCACCCGCCGGGCGAAGTCCTCGACGCTGCCCCAGGGCAGGTATGACTTGGCGATCACCAGCGATGCGACGCCGTGCGCAGCCGCCCACAGGTCGAAGGTGATCGGCAATTCCTCGCCACCGGCAAAGATGCCCGCCTCGATGCACTCGACCACCGTTGCCCGGAAGTGTTCGAAGGCCGACGAGCGCAGCACCTCGTCAACCTCCACGTTCGGCGTCGGGCACGGGTCCATCGCGGCGATCCGGTACTGCTCGGGGTGCGATACCGCGAACTGCACGTACGACAGCCCGTACGCGAACAGCCGGGCCATCGGTGTCTGCGCCTCCGCGGCGCCGGCCAGCATCGCGTCGTCGAGCTCGCGGAACACGTCAGCCACCACGGCACCGAGCAGGTCGTTCTTGTCGGCGAAGTGCAGGTAGATCGACGGCGACGTCACGCCCACCGCATCGGCGACCGCGCGTATCGACACGTCGTCAGCGCGTCCCGACTCGGCGAGCAGCTTCTTCGTCGCGATGATGATCTCTTCGCGAAGCTGCTCGCCCGAACCGCGCGATGCGCGTCGCCGTCGTTGGGTCATCTAGACAGTCACCGTCTCCTTATGGAGGACTGGTGCGGACGGACCTTCGCGCAGGCCGATCTTGCTGTGCAGCCGGGCGAGCGGCCGCGGAGCCCACCAGTTCCACCGTCCGGCCAGTCGCATGAATGCAGGCACCAGGATGCCGCGCACCACAGTCGCATCCATCACCACAGCCAGCGTAAGCCCTGTCCCGAACAACATCATGAACGACACCTTCGAGCCTGCCATGGCTGCGAACACAATCGCCATCAGCAGTGCCGCGGCGGTGACGATCCGCCCGGTGCGGCCCAGGCCCAGGGCCACGGCTCGGGTGTTGTCGCTCGACGTCTTGCCTGATGCCAGCCACTCTTCGCGGATACGCGAAAGCAGGAAGACCTCGTAGTCCATCGACAGGCCGAAGGCCAGGCAGAACATCAGCGGCGGCATGGTCGGCACCAAGTAACCGGTCGTGGTCAGGTCGTTGAACAGCGAGCCGAAGTGACCCTCCTGGAAGATCCACACCATCGCTCCGAAGGTTGCCGACAGCGACAAGGTGTTCAGCACGAGCGCCTTCAGCGGAAGGATCACGCTGCCGGTGAACAGGAACAGCACCATGAACGTGGCCAGCGCGATCAGGATGAGCGCCCATGGCAGGGCGCTGCCCAACGCGGCAAGGCTGTCGTGGTTGACCGCGGTCGGGCCCGTGAACTCGACAGACCACGGCGCGTTGACGGCCTCGACGCGATCGAGCAGCTCCTTCGCCGGATCGGACTGTGCGTCGGCGTCGCTGTGCACATCGAGATAGGTCTCGTTGCCGGCGCGCATCGCGGACGAGCCGGGCGCGATCGAACTGCCGTTGGCGAAGGTCCCCACTGCAGACGACACCGCCGTCACGCCCGGCACTCTCGACAGCGTTGTTGCGTACGTACCGATGGCGGACGGGCCGGCCGAGATGTCGGTGGCCACGATGGAGATCGTCGAGGCCGCGTTCGCCGCGAACCGTGTGCGCAGGTCGTCGCCGAGCTGGTGCGCCGATGCCGAGTGCGGCAGCACGCGATCGTCGGGGTAGCCGAAGGAAGCATGCAGGAACGGCAACCCGAGCGCGACGAGGAACGCGGTCACGACCAGCCCGACGGGCACGGCCCGCTTCATCACGCCGTTGGCCACGCGGTACCAGAACGTCGCTTCGACCGCCTTGACCATCGGCGGCGGTCGTCGGAACACCCGGCGGGCGAACACCCGCAGATCGAGCGAATCCACCCGGGCGCCGAGCAACGTCAGCATTGCCGGCAGCAGCATCAGCGCGGCCAACGTCGCGAGGGCGACGACAGCGATGCCCGCGTAGGCAAATGAGCGCAGGAAGAAGACCGGGAACACCAGCAGCGCAGCGAGCGACAGCCCGACTGTCAGCGCTGAGAACAGCACGGTGCGGCCGGCCGTCTGCATGGTGCGCCGCACCGCATCGTCTGGCGTTGCGCCGTTACGCACTTCTTCGCGGTAGCGGCTGACGATGAACAGGCTGTAGTCAATGGCGAGCGCCAGGCCCATCGCGGTCGTCATGTTCAAGGCGTAGATCGACACGTCGGTGAGCGAGGCCAGCCCGCGCAGGATGGCCATCGTTCCGATGATCGACGAGATGCCGACGACTAGAGGCAGTAGAGCGGCGATTAGGCTGCCGAACACCCAGATGAGCGCGAGCACGGTGAGCGGAATCGCGATGGCTTCGGCCTTGGCGAGGTCGGCCTTGGTCTGATCGTTGACCTGGCTGAACGCCATACCCTGGCCGCCAGCGATCACGGTTATCCCGTTGTGCTTGCCGGTCAGCGGTGCGGCGATGTCGGCGACCCGCTTCGGTGCCGTGCTGTCGTCGCCGGCCACCCGGGCGATGACGAGTGCTGAATTGCCGTCCTTGCTCAACAGCGCGCCGGCCTGTTGCCGCGGCACTGTCCAGTACGAGGCCACCTGGCTGGTGTGGGGCGCCTGCGAGATGGCGTTGTCCAGGCGCAGGCCAGTGGCGCGGGCGGCACTGCCCGTCGCGCCCTCGGGCGAGGTGACTTCGAGAAGCAGATTCGCCGAGCCCGCGTTGAACGTCTTGTCCAGCACGTCGGCCGCCGTGCTCGACGGCGACTTGGGATCGGAGAAGCCGCCGGAACTGAGGTGGCTGGCCGCCGAGATGCCATAGACGGCGGCCAGGACGAGCAGCAGGCCGCCCAGACCGAGCACGCGGCGCGGGGCACGGATGCCCAGGTTGGCGAGGCGGGTCAGCAT
>DASRSG010000205.1:0-15603 GCA_035656595.1 Jatrophihabitantaceae bacterium
GTGCGGCGAGCATGCCGAGCGACGGCTCGACCAGCTCGAGGAAGTCGCGCGCGGCGCGTAGTTGGTCGTCGGCCTCGCGGGCGGACACGACCTGCCGCGACCCGGCCTCGATCGCGGCTCGGGCGGGCGCCCCCGCGGCGAAGTAGCCGGCCCACTCTGCGAACTCTGGTGCCACCGTGTCGATCAACACCCACACGCTGATCAGGCGCCGGCGTGCCGACGCGGGCCGGCCGCGCTCGGCGAGCACGGCGGCGGCGATCCGCAGCGCGGCGAGGTGCGCGAGACGGAACCGCTCGCCGACCTCGGCGGCCCCCGCCGCCTCGGCCAGCACCAGCCGGGCCTGGCCGAGCAGCGCCCCCGCCGATCCGTATGCCGCCATCGCCGTGCCGTCCCCTCACTACTGCTCACATCGAACCCTTGTTCGATGATATTAGCCCGCGCGTTCGAACCATGCAACTACCTCGTCGGCCACGTGTCGCAGCCTGCCAACCGGGTCTGACAATTTCCGTCCCCACCGGCGTGATCATCCAAATCTGCCTGCAAATCTGCCTGCAAATCTGCCTGCTAGGACCGGCCACCGTGCATGATCACGGCTGGAGGACGTCGACCACCGCCCCGATGACGATGACGGCGGGCGCGCCGATGCCGGCGGCGCGCACCGCATCAGCCAGTTCGGCCAGCGGCGCCCGGACCACCTGCTCGCCCTCGAGGGTCGCCCGATGCACGACGGCGGCGGGCGTGTCGGCCGCCCGCCCGTGCTTGATCAGCTCCTCGGCGATGAGCTCGAGGCGATCCATCGACATCAGCAGCACGAGTGTTCCTGCGCCGGCAGCCAGCCCCGGCCAGTCGACGCCATGATCCGGCGCGCGACCCGGGTCGAGGTGTCCGGACACCACGGTGAAGTCCGCCGCCAGGCCGCGATGCGTGAGCGGTATCCCGGCGATCGCCGGTGCCGCAAGCGCTGAACTGATGCCCGGCACCACGGTGACCGGCACGCCGGCCGCGACGCAAGCCAGCCATTCCTCGCCACCCCGGCCGAAGACGAACGGGTCGCCGCCCTTGAGCCGGACCACCCGCTTGCCGGCCCGCGCGCGGTCGACGATGACCTCGTTGATCTGATCCTGGCTGAGGTTGTGCCGGTGCGCCGATTTGCCGCAGTCGATCACCTCGACACCATCGGGCAGGTCGGCGAGCAGCGCGCGCGGCGCGAGCCGGTCGACCACGACCACGTCGGCCGCAGCGACAAGGCGCCGTCCGCGCACCGTGATCAGCTCGGGATCGCCGGGACCCCCGCCGACCAGCACCACCGATCCGGTCGCGGCCGGACGCGACGGGCGTGCCGGCAACTCCCCCGAATCCAGGGCCAGCGAGATCGCATTGCGCAGCGCTACGGCGCGGCGCGGGTCGTCACCGCCATTGACAGCCACGGTGATGCCACCACGACGCAGCACGGCGGGCGTGCGTGCCGTCCCTCCCGCAGCGACGTCGGCCCGCACGCAGAACACCCGCCGCGCGCTCGCCGCCTCGGCGACCTCGGCGTTGACCGCTTGGTCGGCCGTGCACGCGAAGACCAGCCACGCACCATCGATGTCGGAAGTAGCGAACCGACGGCGCAGCGTCGTAGCGGCCGACGATTCGATCTCGCTCGCCATGTCGGGGGCGATCACGCGCACCAAAGCCCCCGCGGCCAGCAGGGCACCCACTCGCCGGGTGGCCACCGCGCCGCCACCAACCACGAGCACGTCGCGGCCGGACACGTCGAGCAGCAGCGGGAACCCGGTCACGTCCCAGATTATCCTTCTCTATAAGTGGAATAGACATACCGCCTACGCCACATCAGCTTCGGCGATGCCCGTGCGTGTGACACCATGGTCGGATGCGGCTGGTGGATTTCCTCCTCACCTCGCGCCGCCACATCGATCTCGTACGGGTGGCCGGCGCGGTCTGTTGACGCGCGCGAACGGCACTGTCGCCG
The DNA here is from genome assembly GCA_035656595.1 of Jatrophihabitantaceae bacterium. Taxonomy (GTDB): domain Bacteria; phylum Actinomycetota; class Actinomycetes; order Mycobacteriales; family Jatrophihabitantaceae; genus RYN-133. The sequence continues at coordinate 1,976 of DASRSG010000205.1, forward strand.
TTCTGCCGGTTCGAAGCGCCTCTCCGCAAGCCACCGATCGAAGGGACGCAGGCATGCCTGCGCAGACAAGCAAACCACGCAAGGGACAGGGCCAGTGGGCCCTCGGGTATCGCGAACCGCTGAACCCGAACGAGCGCAGCAAGCGCGACAACGACGGCTTGCTCGTGCGTCAACGCGTCATCGACATCTACCAGCACACCGGCTTCGCCGGTATCGACGCGGCTGACCTGCGCGGTCGGCTGCGCTGGTATGGCCTCTACACCCAGCGGCGTCAGGGCATTCCGGGCGGCAAGACCGCGACGCTCGAGCCGGAAGAGCTCGAGGACGAGTTCTTCATGATGCGCATCCGCATCGACGGTGGCGGCATGACCAGCGCGCAACTGCGCGTTGTCGCCGACATTGCGAAAGACTACGGACGCGATCTCGCCGATGTCACCGATCGGCAGAACATACAGTTGCACTGGATCCGGATCGAAGACGTTCCGGCCATCTGGGAAAGGCTCGAAGCGGCCGGCCTGTCGACGACCGAGGCCTGCGGCGACACCCCACGGGTGATGCTCGGGTGCCCGCTCGAGGGAGTGGCCGAGGACTCGGTGCTCGACGCCGGACCGGCACTACGCGAGATCGTCGACAAGTACCTCGGCGACCCGGCCTTCTCGAACCTGCCCCGCAAGTTCAAGACCTCGGTGTCGGGATGCGCCCAGCACTGCACGAACCACGAGATCAACGATGTGTCCTTCGTCGGCATCATCGGTCCCGACGGCGTGCCCGGCTTCGACGTGTGGGTCGGTGGCGGCCTGTCGACCAATCCACGCTTCGCCGAACGGCTCTGCGTGTTCGTCCGTCCGGACGAGGTGAGCGAAGTCTGGGCAGGCGTGACCTCGATCTTCCGCGACTACGGATACCGCCGCTCACGCAACCACGCTCGGCTGAAGTTCTTGATGGCCGACTGGGGTCCGGAGAAGTTCCGACAGGTGTTGCAGGACGAATACCTGCACCGCGCCTTGCCGGACGGGCCGCCGCCGCCGGCCTCGCCCGCGCACCGCGATCACACCGGCATCCGTCCCCAGAACAACGGGTTGTTCTCCGTCGGCGCGACCACGAAGTCAGGACGGACGTCCGGTACGGCGCTGCGCAATCTGGCCGGCCTCACCGAGCAGCTCGGCGGCGCCCGGATGGCATTGACGGCGCAGCAGGGTGTGGTCGTGCTCGACGTGCCTGAAGCGAACACGGAAGAGCTCGCGAGCGAGCTCGATCTGCTCGGCTTCTCGGTGCGCCCGTCGGCGTTCCTGCGCGGCACCATCGCGTGCACCGGCATCGAGTTCTGCAAGCTCGCCCTCGTCGAGACGAAGAACCGCGCCGAGACGATCCGGCAGGAGATGGAGAAGCGGCTGCCCGACTTCGACACCCCGATCACGATCAACGTCAACGGCTGCCCCAACTCGTGCGCGCGCTTCCAGGTCGCCGACATCGGCTTCAAGGGCATGGTGCAGAAGGGTCCGGACGGCGACGAGGACGCGTTCCAGGTACATCTCGGCGGAGTCATGGGTGAGAACGCGGAATTGGGCCGCAAGTTCCGTGGATTGAAGGTGACAGCCGAAGAAGCACCCGACTACGCCGAGCGCGTGCTGCGCGGTTACCTGGCGCGGCGCACCAACGGCGAGACGTTCGCCAAGTACGTGCTGCGCGCCGAGGAGGCCTGGCTTACGTGACCGCCGTGCTGCCGGACACCGACGCATTGCGTCGGCTGGCCGAGCGTGCCGGCGACGAGCTCGAGGGTGCCTCCGCGGTCGAGGTCCTGCAGTGGGCCGACGGCAACCTCGGCGGCTCGTGGTGCGTGACATCGTCGATGGCTGACGCGGTCGTGCCGCACCTCGCATCACGGGTGCGTCCGGGTGTCGACGTGGTGTTCCTCGATACCGGCTACCACTTCGCGGAAACGATCGGCACGCGTGACGCGGTGGCCGCGACCTTGCCCGTCACCGTGCGCACGATCCTGCCGCGGCAGACGGTCGAGCAGCAGGACGCCAGCTTTGGCGTGCGCCTCTACGAACGCAATCCAGACCAGTGCTGCGCGCTGCGCAAGGTAACGCCGCTGCGCCAGGCGTTGAAGGGCTACCGCGGCTGGGCGTCCGGGCTGCGTCGCGACGAGAGCGAGTCGCGCGGCGACATTCGCCTCGTGGAATGGGACGCACGGCGCGCGATGGTCAAGCTCAATCCGATCGCCGCGTGGACCCAGGATGAGGTCGACGACTACATCGCCGAGAACGGCGTCCTGGTCAATCCGCTGCTCTATGACGGTTACGGTTCGATCGGCTGCGGGCCGTGCACGCGACGGATCAAGCCGGGCGAGGATCTGCGCGCCGGCCGCTGGGCGGGTACTTCGAAGACCGAATGTGGCATCCACGACTGAGTAATGTGCGCGCATGCATCCCAACTGCGTAGCGGTCGACGCCGTGCTCGAAGCAGCCGGGTGCACCGGACGCGTCCAACTCCTGCCCGACGCCGCACCCACGGCAGCCGCGGCCGCGGCGCAACTGGGCGTCGCGGTCGGTGCGATCGCGAATTCGCTCATCTTCGCTACCGCTGCCGACGAGCCGGTGCTCGTCATGACCAGCGGCGCGCACCGGGTCGATACGACCAAGGTCGCTGCGCTGGTCGGCACCAGCGCCCTCAAACGAGCCTCCGCCGACTTCGTGCTCGCCGCGACCGGCCAGCGCATCGGCGGGGTCGCCCCGGTCGCGCACCCGAAACCGTTGCGCACGATCGTGGATATCGCGCTGGCCGACTACCCGCAGATCTGGGCCGCCGGCGGCATCCCGCACGCCGTCTTCCCGACCACCTACGACGAGCTGTGCATGCTGACCGGCGGCGAGCCGGCTCACGTGGCTTAGAGCGCGTCGAGTGCGGCGCGCAGGAAGTCGTCGCGCCGCTCGACCATCACGTCGCGGCGCAGATCGGATCGTCCCTGGCCCACGACGGATTCCACGAACCAGCCCATGTCCGGCGGCGTGCTGAGGGCTCCCACCACATCCCAGTACGCGACGTCGTCGGGCGGCCGTCCCGCGGCCGTCTGCCATCCGGCCAGCACGTCATCCGCGGCGGCGACGCCGAAGGCCGTCGCCGCATCGCATCGCGCCGAACCGAGGTCGATCCCTGCCTGACCCGCTCCGGCACAGTCCCAATCGATGACCGCCATCAGGTCGTCGCCGTCCCAGATCGCATTGCCTTGCCACAAGTCACCATGGACGAGGCCGGCCGGGCCGGATGGCCGGTACGAGCGCGCCACCTCTTCGGCCTGCACGAGCAGCGGCTGGGACGGCTGCGCCGCGCGCAATGCGTCGAAGTCGACGTCGGCGATCGAGCGCTCACGCTCGGGTAGTCCGAAGCCGAACGGGACGTGGATGCTGTGCACGCGCGCGGCGAGTTCGCCCAGCCGGCGTAGGCGGGCAGTCGGTCGCTGCCGAGGAATCGCGCTCGATCCCCGCACGCGCTCGATGAGCAGCAGCGGCGGATCATTCGACGCGGCAATCAGTCGAGGCACCGCGATGCCGTGCGCGCCGGCCAGCACCAGAGCCTTGCGCTCGATCTGCACTGTCTCGGCATCCGGCGCGACGCGAAGCACGAACTCGCGATCATCGAATTGCAGCAGCCACGGCGCGCCGCCGCTACGCAACCCGTGAACCTCACGCGGCTCGGCTCCGGCCACTCCGAGCACCCAACGCAGCTGCTGATCGTCGAGCATCTACACACCCGCTTCTCGGTCGAGGCGTCCAGCGTGCGCCCGAAGCTCGTCGATGGCGCGTTGATAGGTGCTCTCTTGCGCGGTGACGAACCGGTCGAGCTGGAAACCGTCCGCCGTCATCGGCCGGCCAGGCCCGACACCATCGTGTCGATGAGATCCGGCGTCGATCCGCGATCGAGCCGAAATGTCCCCGTGCAGACCCCGTCGCGCCACAGGCTGAAGACGAACAGGTCGGCGTCCGGATGCCAGCTCACCCGCATCGATCGCCCGCCGTCGCGGACGTCGAAGTAGGGACGACCCGTGGAAGGCAGCACGGTCACGGTGGTCATGATTCATCGTCGCTCGCCCGATGGCCGCCGTCCAGCGACGGGGCGTAATGACCGGTTTCTTCGCCAGCGCCGGGTTGGATACGGCACCATCGAAGATGTGCAGTCGACCGAACAGTCCACCACCGCGGACCCGCGCATCGTCGCCTGGGCTCCGAAGCAGTTCGCAATGCGCGTGGACGAAGCGATGGACATCTATGTCCGGGCGATGAATTACCCGTCACACGCCGGTAGTCAGCGCGCCGTCACCGCCCGCCGGCATGCGACGCACGACGGCTTCGCCTGCCAGGCTGCGCTGCTCGACGACGGCGCTCTCGTCGGCTTCGGCTATGGCTACAGCACCACACCCGGCCAGTGGTGGCACGATCTCGTGCGCAAGGCCCTCACTCGCGACCAGGCCGCGCAATGGCTCGACAACGCATTTGAGCTGTCCGAACTGCACGTGTTGCCGGAATACCAGGGCGCGGGGACGGGACGCCTGCTGCTGACCGAACTGGCCGAGACGATCGGGCACGACGCGATCCTGCTCTCGACACCCGACATCGATACGCGCGCCTTCCGCCTCTACCGGCACCTCGGCTTCGTCGATCTGCGCCGGCACTACCTGTTCCCTGGCGATGTCCGGCCGTTCGCCGTGCTCGGAGCCCGCCTGCCGCTGCGGCCCGATGACCGTTGACGCTCCGCCGCAGACCGCCGTGCGGACCGTTCCTGCGCTGCTCGGCGGGGCGGTAGTCGCCCAGATCGCCTACCCGCTCGTCTCGGGCGACGCGCGCGACGTGCTGACCGAACTGATCGTCGTGGTCGTCGCGGTCGCGTCGCTGTGCCACGCAGCGATCACCCGCGGCCGTCGTGTCGCTGCCGCGCTCGCCGCGGTGAGTGTGGTCGGGGGATTCGCCGTCGAGGTACTCGGCGTGCACACCGGCGTCCCCTTCGGACGCTACGAGTACCGCGATTCGCTGGGTGCGTCGCTGTTCGGCGTGCCGGTGGTCATCGCGTTCGCCTGGCCGATGCTGGCGTGGCCCGCTGCGCTGGCGGCGCGTCGGCTCGCGGACTCGTTCGCCGCACGTATCGCGCTCGGCGCGTGGGCGCTCACCGCGTGGGACGTGTTCCTCGATCCGCAGATGGTGGCCGCCGGGCACTGGCACTGGCTCGACGTCTCTGCACACCTACCTGGAGTGCCCGCCGTCCCGCTCACCGACTACGCCGGCTGGTTCGTCGTCTCAGCGTTGATGTCCTACGTGCTGCAGCGCGTCCTCACTTCGAGCGAGGAAGCCGATCGCTGGCCGCTCGCGTTCTACCTGTGGACGTGGGCTTCATCGACGCTCGCGCTGGCCGCGTTCCTCGACCTCGCCGCAGCGGCCGCGTGGGGCTTCGTCGCGATGGGGACGGTTGCTTTGCCGCTCGCGCGATCGCTGTCGAGGTCGCGCTGAAGGCAGCGACGCTGGGCAGCGCGCTGGCGATAGCCGCGACGGCACACGCCGCGGTGAACACCAGGCTGCTGCGCCGCGTGCCCGCGGGCCAGCCGGCGTCCTCGGTGTCCGTGCTCATCCCAGCGCGTGATGAGGCGGCAACGATCGACGCCTGCCTCGCCTCGATCGACGCGGGCCCCGAAGTGCTCGTGCTCGACGACGGATCGCGCGACGACACCGCCGCGCGCGCCGAGGCGCGCGGCGTGCGGGTAGTGGTGGGCGAACCGTTGCCGCCGGGCTGGCTCGGCAAACCGCACGCCTGCATGCAACTCGCGGCAGCCGCCGCAGGCGACGTGTTGGTGTTTCTCGACGCAGATGTGCGGCTGTCCCCCGGCGCGGTTGACTCCGCGGTCGCGCTGCTCGAGACGAGCGGGCTGGACCTCGTTTCGCCGCACCCTCGCCAGGAGGTCGCGACGGTGGCGGAGCGGCTCGTCCAGCCCCTGCTGCAGTGGTCGATCCTGACGTTCCTGCCGCTGCGCCTGGCCGAACGCTCGCGCCGGCCCTCGCTCGCCGCGGCCAACGGGCAGTTCCTCGTGGTGCGCCGCGCGGCTTACGAACGCGCCGGCGGCCACGTACCTGATGCCGTGCTCGACGACCTGGCGCTGCTGCGCGCGATCAAGCGCGCGGGCGGACATGGCGCGCTCGTCGACGGCACCGACCTCGCCAGTTGCCGGATGTACGCGGGCTGGGCCGGGGTGCGCGATGGCTACGCGAAGTCGTTGTGGTCGGCGTTCGGATCACCGGTGCGGTCAGCGGCGGTGCTGGGTGCGCTCGCGCTGGCCTATCTCGTGCCGCCCCTCGCGGCGTTGCGCGGTTCGCGGATCGGCGCGCTCGGGTACGCGGCAGCGGTAGTCGGGCGGGTCATCACCGCGCGTCGGACCGGGGGCCGGGTTGCCGATGCACCCTGGCAGCCGGCCTCGATCGCGGTACTTGGCTATTTGACGGCACGCTCGCACGTCCTGCATCAGCGCGGGTCGCTGCGCTGGAAGGGACGGGCCGTCAGCTGAAGGGCGCGATCACCGCGGCGAACCGCTCGATCTCGTCGGGCCCGCTGAGATCGGGCAGCGCGACGAATATCGTGTCCACGCCGCTGCCGGCCAGGGTGCGGTACCTCTCGACGTGCTCCGCGGGCGTCCCGGCGTTGTGTTGGCGTGCGTACGCGGCTGCGGACACCCGACCGCGCAACCGCTCGACGAGCTGCGCCGCGTGCTCGCGGTCGCGGCCGACGACCGGCAGGTCGAGCACGGTCACCGATTTGCCGGCCATCAGCTTCGTCGCGCGGGCCACCGACTCGGGATCCGACGGCACGTTGCAGGCATCGCCGAGCCGGCTCGCGATGTCGAGCACGCGAGCGCCACGGCCGCCGACGATCAGCTGAAGACTGCCGGCCGGGCGCGGATAGCTTGTCGTTTCCGGCAATCCAGCTGCGGCTTTGGTACCCGGCGCCCACAGCGCGCGCATGACCGGCAACGCGCGCTCCAGATCGTCCACCCGTTGTTTCGCCGGCGGGTACGGGATGCCGAACGCGAGGTGCTCACGTTCCCACCAGCCGGCGCCGACGCCGCAGAACGCCCGTCCGCCACTCAACGCGTCCAGCGTCGCCGCAGTCTTTGCCAGCCGTCCTGCCGAATGCAACGACAGGGGACTGACCAGCGTGCCGAGCCGTAGTCCGGTGGGCAGGCCGGCCAGCAGGCCGAGGGTCACCCACGGCTCGGGAATCGGCTCCCACGCCCGACCGACCTGCGGGATCTGGATGAGGTGATCCATCAGCGCGATGCCGTCGAACCCGGCTTGCGATGCGGTGCGGGCGACGGCGGTCAGCCAGCCGGCGGGGTCGGCGTCGTCCCACGGAAACCGCGATACCTGCAGCACGAAGCGCAGCGCGGCCGGCGTTGGTGCAGCAGGGACGGCGGGAGCCTCGGCGGAACGGGTCGCGCTACCCGACTCGATCCGGATCACCTCGTCCCACTGCTCGGCGGCGATCTCGCGGGCAGCCGTCGCGACTCGGCGCAGTTGCGCGCTGAGCGCGGTTGCCGGCACCGGCCGATCACGCGACCGGTTGCGACGGCGGCACTCGTCGGCCGCCGTGTCGAAGTGCACGACGACGGCTCGTACCCCAGCGGCGCGGGCTTGCGCTAGCCATCCGCGGCGCCGAGCGCGGTCGGTCCCCAGTGTGTCGACCACGGTCGTGAGCCCGCGACGCAACCGCGCCGCGACGATCATTTCGAGCGTCGCGAACGCGTCGGACGTTGCGTCGAGGTCGTGCTCGCCGCTGCCGACGATTGCGCGCAGCTGATCCGAGGACACGACCTCGCTGCGGCGGAACTGCTCGGCGGCCCAGGTCGACTTACCCGAGCCGGACGCGCCGACCAGCACGACAACTGCCGGCGCGCCGAGTGCCGTCATGCGCGCGCCAGTTGCGCGAGGCCGACGGCAGCTGCCGCGACCCAGACGCCGCCGCACACCGTGGGCGGCCACGCCGCGGTCGATACGCCGGCACAGATGCAGGCGAGCGCGGTGCACGCGACGCGGGTCGGCCGCTCGGCAACAGTGATGCGCGCGCGCAGTGCGCCGCCGCGGATCTCGCGGAGTCCCTCGTGTAGCAGGGACATTCCGGCTGCGATCGCGGCAAGCTGCCAGGGCGCGCCGCAGCGCCAGAGGACGAGCGCGAAGGCGGTGTCCGCGATCCGATCAGCGATCTTGTCGGCTATCGCGCCGCGCCGGCTCGCCTTCCGCGCGACGACGGCGACCGCGCCGTCGAGCGCGTCGCACAGCGTCGATAACAGCACCAATCCGAGCGCGACCCACGGTTGGGTCGACGCGAGCAGCAGCGCATCGATGGCAAACAGCGCGCCGAGCACGGTGAGCACGATCGGCGGAACGAACCACAGCGGACGGGCGATGAGCCACACCAGGCGTAGCCAGCCGCGCAGCAACGGGACGCGGTCCGGATTGATGCCGTGGTGCAATTCTGACCAGTCGGCCGCGTGCATTGCGACTACACGCGTGACGGCAATGACAAGCCCGCCATCACCTCGCGGGTCGCCTTGGAGTAGTTGAAGGTCACGAAGTGCAGGCCGGGAGCGCCTTCGTCGAGCAGTCGCTGTGCCAGCTTGGTAGCCTCGTCGATCCCCAGCGCGCGCACCGCGGCTGGGTCTTCGGCCACGGCGTTGAACCGCTCCAGCAGCCGTGGCGGGAACGGGGCACCGGACAGCTGCTCCGACCGCGCGATCGTGTTCATCGTGGTGACCGGCATGAGCGCGGCAATGATCGGCACGTCACACCCCGCCGCGGCGATGCGGTCGCGCAACCGCAGGTAGTCGTCGCCGTCGAAGAACATCTGCGTGATCGCGTAGTCGGCACCGGCCGCACACTTCGCCACGAACATGTCAGTGTCGTGCTCGATCGACCGCGAGCGGGGGTGCTTGTACGGGAATGCGGCGACGCCGATGCAGTAGTCGCCGTAGCCGCGCAACATCTCGACGAGTTCCGACGCGTACTCGACGCCCTCGGGATGTTTCACCCATGCCGTGTTCGGGTCGCCGGGTGGGTCACCGCGCAGCGCCAGCAGGTTCGCGATGCCTGCATCGGCGAAGCGACCGACGATCGCGCGCAGTTCGGCGATCGAGTGATTGACCGCGGTCAGGTGCGCGACGGGCAGCAGCGTGGTATCCAACGCGATCTGTTCTGTCACCTTGATCGTGTGGTCGCGGGTCGAGCCGCCCGCGCCGTAGGTCACCGACACGAAGGACGGGCGCAGTGGTTCGAGCTCACGGATCGTTTTCCAGATCCGTCGCTCGTCCTCGACCGTCTTGGGCGGCATGAACTCGAACGACACCGTGGGGCGTCCCTCGTTGAGGCACTCCCGAACCGTCCGCGACATGTGATCACCCTACTGTCCGGCTCGCTTTGCCCCGCCTATGCACGCTGAAATCGCCGGCCAGCACACCTACGCGGGGCAAAGCCACCGGAAGCGGCCGGAAGGTCAGGCGGTGGCGACTACTCCGAGTTCGGCCGCCGAGGCGAGCAGGTCGTTGTTCGGCAGCACCCGCACGGTGTAGCCGAACGGCCCGGTGCGCTCGAGCGGCACCGCGCCCTCGAACCACGTCGTGCCGTCGTATGGTTCGGTCGCCTTGAGCGCGACCGAGGTCGAGTCGACCAGCCGATCGTCGACGTCGACCGATCCGTAGGCGGCTTCTACGCACACGTCATCGGGCGAGAGGCCGTTGAGCGCGACCTCGGCCCGCAGGGTGAGATGCGATCCGAGGGTGGCGTCGCCGGCCATCTGCGAGTCGACGTACAGCACGCGCACCCCGGGCCACGCGGCCAGCACTTTCTCGCGCCAGTTGGCCAGGTCGCGCGCGGCCGCGTAGTCGTTCTCGATCATCCGGTTGGACGAGATCGCGGCGGGTGCATAGAGCTCATGCACGTAGTCGTGCACCATCCGCGTCGCGAGCACCTTCGGGCCGAGCGACTTGAGCGTGTGCCGCACCATCTGCACCCAGCGCGTCGGGATCGACCGCTCGCGGTCGTAGAACCGCGACGCCACGCTCTTCTCGATCAGCTCATACAGCGCATGCGCTTCGAGGTCGTCACGGCGATCCGGATCGGAGATGCCTTCGGCGGACGGGATGGCCCACCCGTTCTCGCCGTCGTACCACTCGTCCCACCACCCGTCGCGGATGGACAGGTTGAGCGCGCCGTTGAGCGCGGCCTTCATTCCCGACGTCCCGCATGCCTCGAGCGGACGTAACGGGTTGTTGAGCCAGACGTCGACACCCCAATACAGGTAGCGCGCCATCGCGATGTCGTAATCGGGAAGAAACGCGATGCGATGTCGCACTGCGGGGTCATCGGCGAACTTCACCATCTGCGCGATGAGTTGCTTGCCGCCATCGTCGGCAGGGTGGCTCTTGCCCGCGATGACGATCTGCACCGGCCGGTCCGGGTCGAGCAGCAACGCGCGCAGCTTCTCCGGATCACGCAGCATGAGGGTCAGCCGCTTGTAGGATGGCACGCGGCGGGCGAAGCCGATGGTGAGCACGTCACGGTCGAAGGCGGCGTTCGTCCACGCGAGTTCTGCTTCGATCGAACCGCGTTCGAGGGCGGACGCGCGGATCCGCCGGCGGATCTCGTGCACGAGACGCTCGCGCAGGATGTTGCGCACCATCCACAGCTCGCGATCGCCGACCTTCTCGATGGCCTCCCAGCCACCACCCTGCGCGATAACCGCAGCGCCCACCTCGCGCTCGGCGATCTCGAGGATCTCGCGTGACATCCACGTCGGCGCGTGCACGCCGTTCGTGATCGAGCTGATCGGGACTTCGTCCTCGTCGAAGTCCGGCCACAACCCGGCGAACATGCCGCGCGACACCGCGCCGTGCAGCACCGAGACGCCGTTCGCGCGCTGCCCGAGTCGCAGGCCCATGTGCGCCATGTTGAACATGGCCGGGTCTTCTTCGGCGCCCAGGTCGAGCACCCGCTCGATCGGGACGCCGGGCATGCCGACCAGGTGCCGCGCTACGAGATCGCGGTCGAACCGGTCGATGCCGGCCGGGACGGGCGTGTGCGTCGTGAACACGGTCCCGGCGCGCACTGCCTGCAGCGCCTCGTCGAAGGACAGCCCCGCACCGTCGATCAGTTCGCGGATGCGCTCGACCCCGAGGAAGCCGGCGTGGCCCTCGTTGGTGTGGAAGACCTCCGGCGCGGTCGCGCCGGTCACAGCGCAGTACGCACGGATGGCCCGAACGCCACCGACACCGAGCAGCAGTTCCTGCTCGAGGCGGTGCTCGCGCCCGCCGCCATAGAGCCGATCGGTGACCTGGCGCGCGCCCGTGTCGTTCTCTTCGATGTCGCTGTCGAGCAGCAGCAGCGGCACCCTGCCGACAGCGGCCACCCACACCTGTGCGTGCAGCGTGCGCGATTCCGGCAGGGCGATCGAGATGCGCACCGGCTGGTCGTCGTCGTCCTTGAGCGCCTTGATCGGCAGGCCGCCCGGATCCATCGACGGGTAGTGCTCCAGCTGCCAGCCGTCCGGCGACAGCGACTGGCGGAAGTACCCGGCCCCGTACAACAGGCCGACGCCGATGATCGGCACGCCGAGATCGCTGGCCGCCTTGAGATGGTCGCCGGCCAGAATGCCCAAGCCGCCGGAGTACTGCGGCAACACCTCGGTGATGCCGAACTCCGGGCTGAAGTAGCCGATCGAAGCCGGCAGCTGCTCGTCGGCATCCTGCTGGTCCTGGTACCAGCGTGGCGCGGTGAGGTACTCGGTCAGGTCGTCGTGTACGTCGGCGAGCGCGCGTAGGAACTTACGGTCCTTGGCCAGCTTGGCGATCCGCTCCGCGCTCACCTCGCCGAGCATCCTTCCGGGGTCGTGATTGCACGCCTGCCACAGGTCCGGATCGACCGATTCGAACAGGTCGAGGGACTCGGGATGCCACGACCAGCGCAGGTTGTCCACGAGGTAGGACAGCGGCTGCAACTCCGGGGGCAGCGCGGCGCGCACCGTCAGCCGTCGTAACGCCTTCATGCAGCCGAAGTTAGCAGCCCTGAAACCGTTTACGTAAACCACCGTGTTACGGCCGGGTTGCCGACCTTGATCATCTCCGTAAAGGCTTACGACCGGCGCGAACCTGGGTAGGTTGAAATTCGTGGTCGGACGATTCGCAATCTCGGACATCAGCCCGCTCGTGAGCTCAACAGCCTCTGGCGAGCACCCCGCGTATGGCGCGGTCGGCGAACCTGTCCCCATTTCCGCGGTGGTTTTCCGCGAGGGACATGACGCGGTGGGCGCCAACGTGGTGCTGCGTGACCCCACCGGAAAAAAGGGCGCGTTCACCCGGATGGACAAGGGTGCGCCCGGCACCGATCGCTGGCATGCCACCGTGGTGATCGATCGCCCGGGCCAGTGGAGCTTCAGCATCGAGGCGTGGAGCGACCCCGTGTCGACGTGGCACCACGCGGTGACCACGAAGATCGAGGCCGGCCAGGGCGCCGAGGATCTCGCGAACGACCTCGAAGACGGTGCGCGGGTGTTCGACCGGCTGGCCAAGGCACTGCCGAAGGACGATCGGGCGCGTGCAACAGCCGCAGCCCGCACGCTGCGTGACACCAGCCTTGACGTGGCACACCGGGTGGCGCCCGCTCTCGACGGCTTCCTGCAGAACCTCGCCCACCAGTACCCGGTGCGCGACCTGGTCACCGCGTCGCCGCGGTATCCGCTTTGGATCGACCGGTCAACTGCGCTGTTCGGATCCTGGTACGAGTTCTTCCCGCGCTCGATCGGCGCAGAGTTGGCCGGCGATCCGACCGCACCGGCTCGTCCCGCCCGGCACGGCACGTTCAAGGACTCCGCCGAGCATCTCGACTATGTCGCGTCGATGGGCTTCGACGTCGTGTACCTGCCGCCGATCCACCCGATCGGCGAGGTCAACCGGAAGGGTCCGAACAACACCCTGGTGGCCGCGAGCTGGGATGTCGGGTCGCCGTGGGCGATCGGCTCGCGTGACGGTGGTCACGATGCGATCCATCCCGAGCTGGGGACGATGGCCGACTTCACCGCGCTGGTGAAGCGGGCCAAGGAACTCGGCATGGAGATCGCCATCGACCTCGCGCTGCAGTGCGCGCCCGATCATCCGTGGGTCACCGAACACCCTGAGTGGTTCACCACCCGTCCCGACGGCAGCATCGCCTACGCCGAGAACCCGCCCAAGAAGTATCAGGACATCTATCCGCTCAACTTCGACAACGACCCGAAGGGTCTCTACGCCGAGTGCCTGCGCATCGTGCGGCACTGGATCGACGCAGGGGTCAAGATCTTCCGCGTCGACAACCCGCACACCAAGCCGATCAACTTCTGGCAGTGGCTGATCGGCCAGGTCCGCAAGACCCACCCCGACGTGTTGTTCCTGGCCGAGGCCTTCACCCGTCCGGCGATCATGGCCGAGCTCGCCAAGGTCGGCTTTCACCAGAGCTACACGTATTACACGTGGCGCACCGAGAAGACCGAGCTGGCCGACTACGTCACCGAACTCGCCGAGTCGGCTGCGCACATGCGGCCGAACTTCTTCGTGAACACGCCGGACA
>DASRSG010000206.1:0-10583 GCA_035656595.1 Jatrophihabitantaceae bacterium
ACAGACCACTCGACGATTCGCCTGCCAATGTCCTGAATTGTCAGACCTGCCCAAGACTTAACATCTGTTACGGACCCGTGAGCTGGGAATCGGCTGGGCACGCCGATCTGCCGGACGGGAGTACGGACGCCGCGCTCGGCCAGCATTTGCCCGATGCGAGTGCCGATCCCGCCGGCCGCGCTGCCGTCCTCGACGGTGACGACCAGGCTGGCCCGAGCGGCCAGCCCGGCCAGCGCCGGATCGACCGGGATCACCCAGCCGGGGTCGACGACCCGCACCGAGAAGCCGGCCTGGCGCACCGAGTCCGCCGCGGCGAGCACGTCGGCAGCGATCGCACCGAGCGCGACCACCAGCACGTCGACGTCCTCGTCCTCTGCTGGCTCGGCGAGCACCTCCACACCGCCGACCCGGCGCACCGCCGGCAGGTCCGGACCCAGCGGCGTCTTCGGGAAGCGGACCACGGTCGGCCCGTCCTGCCAGGACACCGCATCCTGCAGTTGGGCGCGCAGCCTGGTCTCGTCGCGCGGCGCCGCGATGCGGATCCCCGGGACCACGCTGAACACGGCGAGGTCCCACACGCCGTTGTGGCTGGGCCCGTCCTCGCCGGTGATGCCTGCGCGGTCGAGGACGAAGGTGACCGGCAGCCGGTGCAGGGCGACGTCGAGCAGCACCTGATCGAAGGCCCGGTTGAGGAAGGTGGCGTAGATCGCGACGACGGGGTGGATGCCACCCATCGCCAGCCCGGCGGCCGAGGTCACCGCGTGCTGCTCGGCGATGCCGACGTCGAAGGTGCGCTCCGGGAAGCGCCGGTTGAACTCGCCCAGCCCGGTCGGCTCGCACATCGCGGCGGTGACGGCGACGATGTCGTCACGCTGCTCGCCGATGTTGATCATCTCGTCGGCGAACACGCTGGTCCAGGTCCGGCCACCGCTCACCCGCGGGATTCCCGTGACCGGATCGAAGCCACGGGACTGGTGCATCTGGTCGGCCTCGTCGTTCTCGGCCGGCGGGTAGCCGTAGCCCTTGCGGGTCACGCAGTGCACGATCACCGGGCCGTCGAAGCCGCGGGCCAGCGCGAAGGCGTTCTCGAGCGCGTCGACGTCATGTCCGTCGACCGGGCCGAGGTACTTCAGCCCGAGGTCTTCGAACAGGCCCTGCGGCGCGACCAGATCCTTGATGCCCCGCTTCACGCCGTGCAGCGCGTCGTAGAGGGGCCGGCCGACGACCGGGGTGCGGCCCAGCGCGCCCTTCACCTGGCCGAGCATCTTCTCGTAGCCGGGCCGCAGCCGCAGGCCCGCCAGCCGTTCGGCAAGGCCGCCGATGGTGGGCGAATACGACCGTCCGTTGTCGTTGACGACGATGATCACCGGACGGTCGCTCGCGGCGATGTTGTTCAGCGCCTCCCAGCACATGCCGCCGGTGAGCGCACCGTCGCCGACCACGGTCACGACCGGGCGGCGCTCGTTGCGCACAGCGAAGGCCTTGGCCATCCCGTCGGCGTAGGACAGCGCCGTGGAGGCGTGCGAGTTCTCGATCCAGTCATCGGCGCTCTCGGCGCGGTTCGGGTACCCGGACAGCCCGCCGCTCTGGCGCAGGCTCGGCATCAGGTCGGCCCGCCCGGTGAGGATCTTGTGGACGTATGCCTGGTGACCGACGTCGAACAGGATCGGCTCGGTCGGCGAGTCGAAACTGCGATGCAACGCGATCGTCAACTCGACCGCGCCCAAGTTCGGCCCGAGATGCCCGCCGGTGCGCGACACAGTCTGCACCAGCAGATCGCGGATCTCTGCGGCGAGGAGTGCGATTTCCTCGCGGGTCAGCGCGCGCAGGTCGGCTGGCGAGCCCACCCGCTCAAGAACAAAACTCACGCCGCCAGCCTACGGGTTACCGGGGGTCTGTGTACCTGCCTACATCAACACCGGCGGCCGTGTCGGGCACCAGCAGCGCCAGACACTCCACATGCGATGTCATCGGAAAAGCGTCAAAAGCCCGTAACGTCCGCAGCCGCCAGCCGCGCCCGACCGCCGCCCGGACGTCACGGGCCAGCGTGGCCGGGTCGCACGAGAGATAGGCCACGCAGCGCGGGTTCCGGCCGAGCACCGCAGCCATCACGGCCGCGCCGGCACCGGCGCGCGGTGGGTCCATGACGACCACGTCCGGCCGGAAGTCGAGCCCGTTCAGCAGGTCCGGGGTGATCCGGCCCTGCTCCACCCGCGCCCACGGCAGGTCGGCCAGATTCTCGGCGGCGTCGGCCACCGCCTGCCTCGACGACTCGATCCCGAGCACTCGCCCGGTCGCACCCACCGCGTCAGCAAGGACGGCCGTCAGCGGTCCGGCACCGGCGTAGAGGTCGAGCGCGGTCTCGCCTGGGCGCGGCGCGGTGACCGCCAGCACGGCAGCGGCGAAGGTGCTCAGCGCATCCGGGTGCACCTGCCAGAACCCGGCCGCGCTCACCTCGAAGGCGCGCTCCCCTAGCCGGTGCCTGAGCCGCTCCGGCCCGCTCACCACCTGCACCTGGTCGGGCGGGCGCTGCCCGCGCGCCTGCCGGCCCGGGCCCGGGCGGTGCGCGAGCACAGTTACATCGGCGACATCCGCGTCGCCGACCGCGGCCTCGATACCGGTCACCCCGTCGGGCGGGTGCGGCGCGCCGGCGACGCCGGCAACGCCGAGCGGGCAGGCCGTGAGCGGCTCGATGTCGTGCGATCGGTGCCGATGCAGGCCGGTTCGCCCCTGGGGATCGACCGCGAACAGCACGCGGGTGCGCCAGCCGAGCAGGCCGCCCGGCAGTTCCTCGACGGTGTCCAGGTCGACCTCGAGGCCGGCCAGGCGCGCGAACTGCTCGCGCACGACCGCCGCTTTCAGCGCCCGCTGCGCGGGGCCGGACGAATGCTGCCAGTCGCAGCCGCCGCACCTTCCCGGACCGGCGTGCGGGCATGGTGGGGCGACTCGGTCGGCCGACGCGGTGAGCACCTCGACCGCGTCGGCGCGGCAGAACGACCCGCCGGCGTCCTCAGTGACCAGCGCGCGCACCCGCTCACCGGGCAGCGCGTGCCGGACGAAGACGACCCGGCCGTCGGCCCGGGCCACGCAGAACCCGCCGTGCCCGGGCGCGCCGACCTCGACCTCGAGCAGCCGACCCGACCAGTCAGTCACGGCCCGCCGGGGTACCTGTCGGATCGGTCGTCGGCGTCGTGGCGGTCGTGGCCGCCCCGTTCGGGGCGACCGGAGTCTTGTAGCGCGCCGGCGCGGCCGGTCCGTCCGGGCGGGCCAGCAGCCGCTCCTCAGCGCCCGAGCTGGAGTCGAGCTGCCACGGGACGCTGGTGACCATCACGCCTGGCTGGAACAGCAGCCGGCCCTTGAGCCGCAGCGCCGACTGGTTGTGCAGCAGTTGCTCCCACCAATGCCCGACGACGTATTCCGGGATGAACACGCTCACCACGTCGCGTGGCCGCTCCTCACGCAGCGACTTGATGTAGCCGATGATCGGCCGGGTCACCTCGCGATACGGCGATTCGAGCACGGTGAGTGGCACCGGCAGGTCATGTTTCTCCCACTCCGACATCAGCCGCCGGGTGTCGTCCTTGTCGACGTTCACGGTCAGCGCGGTGAGCGTGTCCGGTCGGGTGGCCTTGGCGAAGGCGAGCGCGCGCAGCGTCGGCTTGTGCACCTTCGAGACGAGCACAACGACGTGGTTGCGTGCGGGCAGCACGAGCCCGGTGTCATCGCTGACCAACTCCTCGGACACCCGGACGTAGTGCTTGTTGATCGCGCGCATGATCATGTAGAGGATCGGCATCGCGATCAGCACGAGGTACGCACCCTTGGTGAACTTCGTGATAACCACGATCACCAGCACGACACCGGACAGCGAGCCGCCGAAGGCATTGATGATGCGAGAGCGCATCATCCGCTTGCGCTCGTTCGGATCGGCCTCGGACTTCAGGTTGCGGTTCCAGTGCCGCACCATGCCGGTCTGGCCGAGCGTGAAGGACGTGAACACGCCGATGATGTAGAGCTGGATCAACCTGGTGACGTCGGCCTTGTAAATGGCGATCAGGATCCCCGCGACGATCGCCAGCGCGATGATCCCGTTGCTGTAGGACAGCCGGTCGCCGCGGTTGTTGAGCTGGCTCGGCAGGTTCTTGTCGCGGGCGAGGATCGCGCCGAGGAGCGGGAAGCCGTTGAACGCGGTGTTCGCGGCAAGCACCAGGATGAGCGCCGTGGTGGCCTGGATGTAGAAGAAGCCGACCGAGTGCGGGCCGCCGAACACCGAGCCGGCGACCTGCGCGATGACCGTGCGCTGCGGTTGATGCAGGCAGTTCGTGGCCGGGTTGAGGAAGTGGCAGCTGTCCGACGTCGGGTCGGTGATGTGCACCTTCGCCACCAGCGCCAGCATGGTGATCCCGACGAACATCGTCACGGCGATCGCACCCATCGCGACCAGCGTCAACTGCGCATTGCGCGCCTTGGGCTCCTTGAACGCCGGGACGCCGTTCGCGATCGCCTCGACACCGGTAAGCGCCGTGCAGCCGGACGAGAAGGCGCGCAGCGCGAAGAACATCAACGCGAAGAAGCCGAGCGTCGTGTACCCGGAGTGCGGGACGACGCCGTAGTGCGCGCTCTCGGCCACCGGCGCGTCGCCGACGATGATCCGGAAGAGGCCGGTCGCGATCATGATGAACACGCCGGTCGCGAACAGGTAAGTGGGCGCCGCGAAGGCGAGCCCGGCCTCGCGCAGGCCGCGCAGGTTCACCGCGGCCAGCAGGATCACGAACACGATCGCCATCCACACCCGCTCACGGTGCAGCGAGGGGGCGGCCGAGATGATGTTGTCGACGCCGGACGAGACCGACACCGCGACCGTCATGACGTAGTCGACGAGCAGCGCGCTCGCAACGATCACGCCGGCCGGCTTGCCGATGTTCTTCGTGGCGACCTCGTAGTCGCCCCCGCCGGTCGGGTAGGCGCGCACCAGCTGCCGGTACGACGCGACCACCGCACCCATCAGCACGACGACGGCCAGCGCCACCCACGGCGCCAGGTACAAGAACGCGGTGCCCCCGACTGTGAGGACGAGCAGGATCTCCTGTGTTGCGTAGGCGACGCTGGACAGCGCGTCACTGGCGAAGATCGGCAGCGCCAGCCGCTTGGCAAGCAGCGTGTGCCCGGCGCGCTCCGACGACACCGGGCTGCCGATGATCACCCGCTTGAGCACGCGCGTCAACAAGGCCACAAAGCGGCAGGATACGCACCTCGCACGCCGGCGGGGGGCACCTGCCTCGTCCAGCGCCCGTCTGCAGTTCCGTCCGTCCCGCGGCTTGTGTAGCGTCCGGCTCGCGGGGCACGCCCGCCGGAGGAGATCTCGTGCATATCGTGGTCATGGGGTGTGGGCGCGTCGGCTCGTCGCTTGCGCTGCAGCTCGTGAAGCGCCAGCAGAGCGTGGCGGTCATCGATCAGGACCCGCTGGCGTTCCGCCGGCTCGGTGAGGACTTTGCCGGCAAGGTCATCAAAGGGGTGGGCTTCGACCGCGAAACGCTGATCTCGGCCGGGGTCGAGGAAGCTGACGCGTTCGCCGCGGTGAGCAGCGGCGACAACTCCAACATCATCGCCGCGCGGGTGGCTCGCGAGACGTTCAACGTGCAACGCGTGGTCGCTCGCATCTACGACCCGAAGCGGGCCGAGGTCTACGAGCGGCTCGGCATCCCGACTGTTGCCACCGTGCCGTGGACGGCGAGCCGGCTGCTGCGCAGCGTGCTCGGCGAGTGGACCACGGAGGCCTGGCGCGATCCGTCCGGCGCGATCGCGATGCTGCACGTGTCGCCGGACGAGGGCTGGGTCGGGCACACGGTCGCCGCGTTCGAGTCGGCCACCGGATCCCGGGTCGGACTCCTGACCCGATTCGGTGCGGGGCAGTTGCCCAAGTCCGAGCAGCTGATCCAAGCAGGTGACAGCCTGCACGTGCTCACCGTCGAGGATCACGTCATGGTGGTGCGCGAGGTCGCCGGCCACGCCCCGGAGGGTGAATCGCGATGAGCGGGTGTTGCGGTGAGCGGGGTGTTGCGGTGAGCGGGGTGTTGCGGTGAAGGTGGCGATTGCGGGCGCGGGTGCGGTTGGCAGATCGATCGCGCGCGAGCTGATCGGCAACAAGCACGACGTGCTGCTCATCGACAAGGAGCCCAGCAAGATCACGCCTGAGCGCATCCCCGAGGCCGAGTGGCTCGTGGGCGACGCGTGCGAGGTCGCCAATCTCGAAGACGCCGATCTCCAGACCTACGACGTCGTCATCGGCGCGACTGGCGATGACAAGGTCAACCTCGTGGTGTCGTTGCTCGCCAAGACCGAGTTCGCCGTGCGCCGAGTGGTCGCGCGCATCAACCATCCGTCCAACGAATGGCTGTTCACCGAGGCATGGGGGGTCGACCACGCGGTGTCCACCCCGCGGGTGATCGCCGCGCTGGTCGAGGAGGCCGTCGAGGTCGGCGACATCGTGCGCCTGTTCGGCCTGCGCGAGGGCCAGGCGAACCTGGTCGAGGTGACACTGCCTGAGAGTGCGCCGGTTGCGGGCAAGTGCATGCGCGACCTCGACATGCCCAAGGACGCCGCGCTGGTCGCGATCATCCGCGGCAACCGGGTGATCACGCCCACGCCTGAAGAGCCGGTCGAATCGGGCGACGAGCTGCTCTTTGTGGCCTTACCCGAGGCCGAGGCCTCGATCCGGCGCGCCATCATCGGCTGAGGATTCGGGCGCCGACTTGGCCGCGGCCAGCTGGTCGGTGATCCGCGCGGACAGGTCGTGCCGGGCACGCCGCACGATCCAGTAGCTGGCACCTACTGCGGCGATGTAGAGCGGGTAGCCCATCGCGATCCGGGCAAAGGCGAGCCAGCCGGTCGCGTTGTCGTGGTAGAGGGTGGCCTGCACGATGCCGCGGGCGAGAAACAGCGCGGTGCCGATCAACGTCGCGATCGTGTACGCGCGTAGCAGCGGCTTGCGCTTGTGCCATGGCAGGTCGGGATGCTCGGGATCGTCCGGGGCCAGGTCGAGGAACTCCCACAACAGCCCGACCAGCGGGCGGCGCACGACCACCGAGACCGCGAACGGCACGGCGTAGAGAAAGCTGCCCCAGATGCCGAGCAGGAAGTAGCCGCGCGCCTGCCCGGTACGCGCTGCAATGAGCGCCGCGATCAGGACACCGAACAGCCCCGAGATCGCCTGCTGCACCGACTGCTTGCGGGCGAGCCGATAGATCGTCAGCGCGACTCCGGTCCCGACAGCGGAGATGATGGCCGGCCGCAACCCGGCCGTGCTGTTCACGATGACGAAAACGACTGGTGGCAGCGCGGTGATGGCCGTGCCGGTCCATCCGCCAATGCTTTCGAGCAGCTGCTTGCGATACGTCTCGCGCAGGTCAGCCCGCTCGGTCACTGGAGTTCGTACCAGGGGTTGTAGATGGCGAGCTTGCCGTCGTGCAGTCCGACCCGCCCGCGCGCGAGCAGCTTGCGGCCCGGCTCGACCCCGGGTATGCGGCGCCGGCCGAGCCAGACCAGCTGGATCTGGCACGAGCCGTCGAACAGCTCGGCCTCGAGCACCGGAACGTTGGCCGTGGGGGTGAACTTCACCGATCGCAGCCGGCCACCAACAACGGTGGTCTCACCACGCTCGACGTCCCTGAGCTTCGCGCACGGCAGCTTGTCGACCTCGGACTCGAGTTCGGCCGCGTCGAGGCGATGCGTGCTCGCCGTCAAGCGGTGCCGCAAGGACATCCTGGAACCCACGATCCCAGGGTAACCGCCACCACCTGTTTTGGTATCGGGTGACCAGAAAGGGGTGCCAGATTTGGTCACCCGATACCAAAACACCGCAGTTGTAGAGCGTTGCCCGACCTAGCGCTCGGCCTGGGGCGCTTCATCGTCGGTCGGCAGCACCACGTCCTTCGGGAGCGTGAGCGGTACCGGGTCGCGCACCGGCAACGGCTCGTTGCCGCGAACCACGATCACGTTGCGCAACGCGCGCTCGAACCGGTCGGCCTTGGTCGGATCGGCCGCCGCGCCGGCGAGCATCGCGCGCAGGAACCAGCGCGGCCCGTCGACGCCGATGAAGCGCACCGGCACCTTCCCGCCGTCACCGGCGACGGTGCCGGTCAGTTCGGTGCCGAAGGCACCGCCGGCTCGCTCGCTCGGGGTGCCACGCTGTTGCTTCATCGATGCGGCGATCTCGGCTCGGACCTCGTCCCAGATGCCCTCGGTGCGCGGCGCTGCGAACAGGCCGAGCTGCATGCTGCCCTGCGCTGTCGCCAGCGTCGCACTGACGATCTGCTGCGCCTCGTTCACCTCAACCTGCAGGTCGAGGCCGGCGCCAACCGGAATCTGGAGCGCACCCAGATCAGCTCGGGTGACCTCGTCGTCGGGCGCGTCGCGCTGATCGTAGGGTCCGGTCGTCGGCTCGGGCTCGTCGCGGACGCGCGCATCCCACGGCGGTGTCGCGTCCAGCTTCGACTGCTCGGTGCGTTTTTGCTTGCTCTTATGGTTACGCCGCAGCGCCACTACGCTCGGCCCCCCTTCGTACTCCCGCTGTCTGCCGCGAACAGCGCCGCCGCGCCGCCGGTCGATCCGTGTCCGCCAGCACCGCGATCGGATGCCGGTAGCTCGGCGACCTCGACGAAGGTGGCCCGCTCCACGCGCTGGAAGACCAGCTGAGCGACCCGTTCGCCGCGCGCCAGGTACAGCGGCGCACTGCCATCATGGTTGATCACGATCAGCTTGATCTCACCGCGGTAGCCGGAGTCGATCGTCCCGGGGGCGTTCACCAGGCCGAGCCCGGCACGTGCAGCGAGTCCGGAGCGCGGATGTACGAAGGCGGCGTACCCGTCGGGCAGCGCTATCGCCAGGCCGGTCGGCAGGACGGCCCGTTCGCCCGGCGCCAAGGCGATGTCCTCCGCGGCGACGATGTCCGCGCCGGCATCGCCGGGCAAGGCATAGACCGGCAGCGGGAGTGCGCGGTCAAGACGCTGCACGAGCACCCGCACCGTCCCCTCCTCGCCCGGCTCACCCACGGCCCAGCTCACTTCGTTTCGCCGTGCCGTCCGGTGCCCACGGTTCGCTGGCTGCGCTCACTCACGGGCGGCAACGCTACCCTCGATCACATGACCACCGGCAACGAGCACCGCGCCGGGGCGCAGCCCGTGGGACCGGTATACCGCGAGTCGCTGCGCACCCCATTCTGGTGGTATCTCGTCGCACTGCTCGTCGGCGGCCTGCTCGCGGCCGAGTTCCACATCAGTGGTCTGCAGCTCACCGACTGGTTGTCCTTCGGCATCCTGCTGCCGCTCTCGGTGGTGTTCGTGTGGGCGTTCGGGCGGGGGCAGCTGGAGATCTCGCGCGGCGAGCTGCGCGTGCGCGGCGCGCACATCCCGCTCAACGAACTCAGCGGCGCGGTCGCGCTCGACCCGCTGACAATGCGCAGGTTGGTCGGTCGCGAGGCCGATCCGGCAGCGTTCGTCTCGATCCGTCCGTGGATCGGTTCGGGCGTGCAGCTATGGGTCGACGACCCGGAGGATCCGACGCCGTACTGGGTCGTGTCGACCCGGCATCCGCAACAGGTGGTCGACCTGGTGCGCAGCCTGACCTGAATCGCGCCCGCCGGCGCAGCTACGCTGCGGCGTCATGACTGCACAGTCTTCCGCGCCGGTCGAACAGGGTCAGCAATACGGTCAGCGCTTCGCCGGCAAGACCGCCATCGTCACCGGTGCGAGCCGGGGCATCGGGCTGGCAATCGCGGCCCGGATCGTGCACGAGGGTGGGCGCGTTGTGGTGACGGCACGCAAACCGGAAGGGCTCGCCGACGCGATCGCCGCGCTAGGCGGTCCCGAGGTGGCGATCCCGGTCGCTGGCCGCAGCGACGACGCCGACCACCAGGCCGAGGCCCTCGATCGTGTCGTGCGCGAGTTCGGCCGTTTGGACGTACTGGTGAACAACACCGGGATCAATCCGGCCTACGGACCGCTCACCGAACTCGACGAGGGCGCCGCCCGCAAGATCATGGATGTCAACGTGCTGGCCGCGCTGTCCTGGACCCGGCAGGCCCTCGAGGCCGGCTTGGGTGCCAACGGGCACGCAGCTGTGGTGAACATCGCGTCGGTGGCCGGGCTGCACCCCTCGCCCGGGATCGGGTACTACGGCGTGAGCAAGTCCGCGCTGATCGGGCTGACGATGCAGCTGGCCGCTGAGCTGGCGCCGCGAGTTCGCGTCAATGCGGTGGCTCCCGCGGTCGTCAAGACCAGGTTCGCCGCGGCGCTCTACGAGCAGGACGAGGCCAAGGCCGCAGCCGGCTACCCGCTGGGCCGCCTCGGTGAGCCCGAAGACGTCGCCGCCGCGGCCGCGTTCCTAGCCAGCAGCGATGCCGCCTGGCTCACCGGCCAGACCCTGGTCGTCGACGGCGGGCTCAGCCTCCGCGCCTCCCTCTAGCCTGCCAGCGGGAGGATCAAGCCCCGAGGAGCGCCGGCGACGACGGGCTTCGGTCCGACCCCCCGCCCGCGCGAGCGCAGCGAGCTAGCGGGTGCGGAGCCCGAGACGGGCCCGAGCAAGGC
>DASRSG010000207.1:0-1903 GCA_035656595.1 Jatrophihabitantaceae bacterium
AGGGCGAGCGCCTGCGCGGCAGCGGCAGCGGCAGTCCCCGAAGTGGCCGAGGATCGAGTTCTGCACCGATCTCATCGGTCCCGTACTCGGACCAAAGGCCGGTCGCGATGGCAGCCGCCTTATAGGCCGATGACCGCGTTCTGCATGGCCCAGAGCATGGCAGCGGGTCGGCTCGAGACGCCGATCTTGGTGTAGACGTGCTGGATGTGGTGGTCGGCCGTCTTGGCCGAGATGAACAGTTCGGTGGCGATGTCGGCGGTGCTGAGACCGCGGGCCGCCAGCCGTAAGACCTCGACTTCGCGGCGGGTCAATCCGTGCGGCGGACGCGGTTGTGGACGGACGGACGCACCGTGACCAGCCGCTTCGAGCACGGCGTCGGTGGTGGGTTGATCCAGCACGCCGGCGGCACTGAGTCGTCGCAGTTCGGTGGCGGCATAGTCGGCCGAGAAGGCTGGGCGGTCGGCGCGGTCGGTGGTGAGGCCGACATAGATGTCGGTGGCAGCGAGCACCCGTCCACAGCGGTCGACCGCGTCGGCGTCGAGCCGCTTGTGATACCCCGAACCGTCGGCCTTCTCGTGGTGCGCGGCGGCGATTGAATTGAGCGCGGCCAACGCGGGCGTGCGGCGCAGCATCTGCTCGGTCAACATCGGGTGGAGTTCGACCCGGTCGAATTCGGCTCGGGTCAGCGATGCGGGCTTGTCGAGGATCGAGTTTGGAATAGCCGTCGTGCCGAACTCGTGCACGAGCGCGGCCCGGCGCAGCGGGGTGATCTCGTCGTCGGTGCACCCGAGCAGTTGGGCGGCCGCGGTGGCGAGTGCTGCACAGCGCCGGCTGTGGCCGGCCATGAACGGTGACTTCAAGTCGATGAAATCGGCGACCACGTCGAGGGCCTCATCGAGCGCGCCGTCGCGCAACTCTCGGCGCGGCGTTGGTTCGAGCCCGAGCACGGCGTCCCATGGGTCGACCTTGCTCAGCTGCTCGAACCAGGTCGCGCCGTTCGCGGCGAACAGATCGGACAACGCGGGGTCATACGTGCGGTCGCGTCGATCGCGGGCGGCCTCGATCGCTTGCGCGGGCGAGAACCGGCGGCCGATGGCTTCCATGTCGTGGGTGAGATGCACGATCCGCATGGCCAGTGGGATGTCGTCGCCGCTGGCACCGGCCGGGAAGCCGGTGCCGTTCCACCGCTCGAACGTAAAGCGCAGGGCGTCGCGCACGTCCGCGCCGATGTCGAGCCGCGCGACCAACATGTCGCCGACCTCGCAGCCGGCCGCGAAGTTGTGGACGGCCCAGTCGTGCGCCCCGGCCTGGATCGCGATAACGACCTGCTCGCGTTCTGACTCGGGATGGTTGGCGGTCGCGAACGCGAGGATGTCGCGCATTAATTCAGCCGGATTGGCCGCGTCGTGGACGAGCGTTTGGGCTCGTATCGCAATCTCGTCGCCGAATACAGTGGCGACTTCGTGGGCGTGGCCGGTGCAACCGATGTACCGCAGCAGCGCGACCCAATAGACCGTCTCGCGCACGTCAGAATCGAACCCGGCCTCTTCGCACAGCGCGGACGCGAGCAGGCATGAGCGCAGCTGCGATTCCAGCGGCTGACCGAACGCATTGTCCTGCGCGAGCGCGAAGGTGGCGACGAGCTCGCCGAGGCGGAGCGAGGTTTCAGAAATGGGGAAACCTCCCGATGCTTGGCCTCCCAGCGACGCAGAAGATCACCGTACACACCGATCACCACCCACGAAAGGACAAGGCAATGATCCTGGCAACGACGAAGGTCGAAGATTATGACCGGTTCCTCGAGGTCTTCTCGACGAAGGGTGCCGAGAAGCGCGCCGAGCACGGATCCAAGGGCGCAACCGTGTTCCGCGACCCCGCAGAAAACGACCGGGTCTGGGTGCTG
>DASRSG010000208.1:0-2869 GCA_035656595.1 Jatrophihabitantaceae bacterium
CCGCGGCGACCACGAAGTGCCGAAACCGACCCGGGTCGTCGGTGAACGGGAAGTCGATACGCACATGCACGCAGCCGTCGCCGAAGTGCCCGTAGACCAGTCCGTCCAGCCGATGTTCGTGCATCAGCGCGTCGAAGTCACGCAAGTAGGCGGGCAGGTTCTCGGGCGGGACAGCGGCGTCCTCCCAGCCGGGCCACGCTGGTGCGCCGGACGGCGTGCGGCCACCGAGCCCGGCACCGTCCTCGCGGATGCGCCACAACGCGCGCGCCGGTGCGCCGGTGACCACGATTGAGTCGAGGCAACCAGCGTCGGCGATCAGCTTGTCGGCGTTGGCGACCGCGTCGGCTTCGGTCGCACCCGAGGTCTCGACGAACAGCCAGCCGGCGCCGTCGGGCAGGTCTGGCACGGCAGCCGGACCGCGGCGGGTGCGCACGACCTCGACGAGCCGGGCGTCCATGCCCTCCAGCGCAACCGGTTCGTGCGGCAGCAGCGCAGGCACGGCCTCCGCGGCCGTGGCCAGGTCCGGGTAGCCGAGCACGGCCAGTGCGACGGCGGGCGGCGACTCGACGAGCCGTACGGTAGCGCCGGTGAGCACCGCGAGCGTGCCCTCCGCCCCGACCATGAACTTGGCGAGATCGGCGCCGTGCTCGGGCAGCAGATGCTCGAGCGAGTAACCCGAGACCTGCCGGCGGAATCGGCCGAACTCGGTGCGGATCAGCGCGCGATTCTCGTCCACGATCCGCATCAGGTCGGCACCGATCGGGCCTGCTGCCGACAGCCCGTCGCGCCCGTAGCCGCGGGCAGTAAGCCGCCCGCCCTGCGCCGTGATCAGGTCGAGGGCGACGACGTTGTCGGCGGTGCGGCCGTAGCGCAAGGCCCGTGAACCGCAGGCGTTGTTGCCGATCGATCCGCCGATGGTGGCGCGGGCGTGGGTGGACGGATCGGGACCGAAACGCAAGCCGTGCGCACCGGCGGCGGCGGTGATGTCGTCGAGGATCGCACCGGGCTGAACCAGTGCGGTGCGGGCATCTCGATCGACGGACAGCACTCGGTTCATGTGCCGGGAGAACTCCAGCACGATGCCTGGCCCGACGGCATTGCCCGCCGTCGACGTTCCGGCACCGCGCGCGGTGATCGGCGCGCGGTACGTACGAGCGACCGCGAGGGCCGCGACAACGTCGTCCCGGTCGTGCGGGAAGACCACCAGGGTGGGGACGACTCGATAGTTCGACGCGTCGGATGAGTACTCGGCGCGACGGCGCGGGGAGTCATCGACGTGGCGCAGACCGGCGGCGCGCAGCGCGTTCGCCAACTCGCGCGCATCGCTCACCGGATCATTCTCCCGTACGCGCTAGCCAGCTTTGCCCCGCGTGTCCACGCGGCCCGCGCCGCACAGCGTGCATAAGCGGGGCAAGGCAGGTCCGGCAGCAAACCGGGGCCATCCGAGCTACAGCCGCCCGGCGTCGATGATGCGGCGCAGGAACTGCCGGGTACGCGGCTCGTGCGGATCGCCGAACAGCTGCGCGGGCGGCCCCTGCTCGACGATCCGGCCGGCGTCGAGGAAGCACACCGCGTCGGCGATCTCACGCGCGAAGGACATCTCGTGGGTGGCGAGCAGCATCGTCATGCCGTCATCACGCAGTCCGCGGATGAGATCGAGCACCTCGCCGACCAGTTCAGGGTCAAGCGCGCTGGTCACCTCGTCGAAGAGCATCAGCCGCGGCTTGTTCACCAGCGCCCGCGCAATGGCCACCCGCTGCTGCTGGCCGCCGGACAGCTCGTCCGGCCTGGCGCTGGCCCGGTCACGCAACCCGACCCGCTCGAGCATCGCGAGCGCCTCGGCCTCGGCCTGCTCGCGTGGCACGTTGTGCACGCGCCGCGGTGCCAGCGTGACGTTGTCGATCACCCGCAGGTGTGGGAACAGGTTGAACGACTGGAAGACGATGCCGATCTTCGTGCGCACCTTGTTGGCGTCGACGCGCGGATCGGTGATGTCCTCGCGGTCGAATTCGATGACCCCGTCGTCGACCACCTCGAGCAGGTCGATGCAGCGCAACAGCGTGGACTTACCAGACCCGGACGCGCCTATCAACGCGATGCACGAACGGTCCGTTGCCGTCAGATACAGATCATCGAGGACGAGGGCGTCGCCGAACGACTTGCGCAGCGCGCGTACCGCTAGCGCCGGCGACGAGTGAGTCTTGACGAACGCGCTCACCTGATGACCCCGCCGCCGATCCAACCCTTGCGCCGCGAATACCAGTCAGTGAACCGCGTCGCCGGCACGGTGAGCGCGAGGAAGATCAGTCCGGCGAAGATGTAGTGAACGAACTTGAAGTCTCTCGACACCTGGTTCTGCGCGGTCAGCGTCACCTCGATCACGCCGAGCGTGTACACGAGCGAGGTGTCTTTCTGCAGGCTGACGAAGTCGTTCAAGAGCGGCGGCAACACCCGACGCACCGCTTGTGGCAACACGACATGGCGGGTTGTCTGCCACGTCGTGAGCCCCAGCGATCGAGCGGCCGCGCGCTGGGAGTAGTGCACGGACTCGATGCCTGCGCGGAAGACCTCGGCCACATACGCGGAGTAGCACAACACCAGCGAGATGATGCCCAGCACGAACTCGCTGTTCGGTGCGCCCGCCAGGCGCAGCGCAGGGATGCCATAGCCAACGGCCAGCAGCACGATCAGCAGCGGAAGTCCACGGAACACGTCGACGTACGCCGCCATGAGGAAGCGAACCGGGAAGAACGCCGGCCCTTGCAGCGTGCGTAGTACTGCAACCGTTGCGCCGATCACCAAGATGAATAGTTCGCTGATCAACATGATCTGAACGTTGATCCACAACGCCCGCAACAGCTCCGGAACG
>DASRSG010000209.1:0-9701 GCA_035656595.1 Jatrophihabitantaceae bacterium
CAGCTCACCGTGACGGCCCGTTTGGCCGCCGCCGCACGCGGCGAGCGTGGCGCGGACGGCACGACGGCCGGCGGTATTGCCGCGCTGACCGTCAGCGTGGCAGGCGTCAGCGCCGCTGGGCTGTGGGTCGGGTCGCCCGAGTACGCACCCGAGATCGAGTCGCTGCCGACCGGCGCTGCCGAGGATGTGCACGAGCCGGCACCCGACGCGATCGTCGCTGAGCACAACTGCGTCTGGCCGGTTGAGAAGACGACCGTGCCCGCTGCATCGCCGGGCGTCAGCGCCGCCGAATAGGAAACCTCGCTTCCAGAGGTAACCGACATCGGTGTCAACCCGACCGTGCCGGATGTTGTCACCGTTGACGGCGCCTGGGTGGTCTCGTCGACGGCGATGCCGAGCGGGCTGGACAGTCCGGTGTCGGTGCCCTGGATGATCACATGCGGTCGGACGATGCCGCTGAAGTTGAGCTGTTCGGGCAGATACTCGAGCACGCGGGTACCGCCGGCGCTCACCGCCCACAGATCGCCGCGCGTGTCGAAGATCAGTTGTCCTGGCGCGTCGAGGTGTTCGGACCCGTCTTCGCCGATCTGAACCGCAGCAGCGGGGAACTCGTCGGCAGCCAGCGCCGCGAGCGTAGCTGCGGAGAACTTCTCGAGGCTGTCGTTGGTGGCCAGCCACAACGCACCCTCGCCATCGACCGCCAGCGCCGAAGGCTGCACTGCGATCAAGAACGCGTGCGGCTCGGCCGCGGCGGAGGAGCCCAACTGGTCGGCGGAATATTGCGCGACGCACGCGGTGCCTGGGGATGCGACGTATAGAGCGCCGTCGGCGCCGAACGCGAGCGCGGCAGGTCGCAGGATCGTGTCACCGCACGTCGCGTCGTCGCTCTTGTCAGTGATCCGCACGCTCGGCGTGGGAAGCGCCGAGCTCAGCTGCGCCTCCGGATACTCGACGACGTCGTTCGCGTCCCGCTCGAGCACCCAGAGATCGCCGGCCCGGTCGAAGGCAAGGCCGTTCGGGCAGTCGAGCCCGGTGATCTTGGCGATCGGGTTGGGGCTGCCGGTGTCGTCGATCGCCGTGGCCGCGAACTCGACTACGGAGCCGCTACCACAATCTGCGACCCAGAGCCGTCCGAGGGAGTCGACGACATCGGCGCTGGGGGCGGCGAGGCCGGACAGCACGGCGGTGGGCGCGGTGTCGCCGTCGGTGGGTGCGACGTACGTCGAGAGCGTGCCGGCCTCGGAGTTGGTGACGATCGCCCGCGGATTGGTCGTGGCCGGCACGACGGCCAGGGAAGCCGTGCCGCTCGAGGGCGCGTGCGTGCCGTCGCCACCAAAGGTTCCGGTGACCGTGTCCGATCCGGTCGGCGCGGCTGACGATGCGCACGACCCGCGGCCTGCATCCAGCTGCGCCGCGCAGAGTTCGGTTGCGCCGACGCTGAAGTCGACGACTCCGGTTGTCGCCGCGGTCACCGTCGCCGAGTATTCGACCGACGTGCCGTTCGTGGTCGTGCCGGGCGTCACCGACACCGCGGTTTGGGTCGACGCACCGTCACTCGCCGGTGTGACGATGAGCTGCGCGGAGGTCGCGCTCGGCAGCGTCGAGTCGGTGCCCAGATAGCGTGCGGTGACCTCGTCGGTGCCGACGGGAGCGATTGTCGAGTTACACATGGACGTGCCGGTGGACACGTAGACCTGGCACAGCTGCACTGCACCGGCGGTCACCGTGATCAGTCCGCCGACGGCGTGCTGCGTGCCACGAAGGTCCTCGGTTGCGCCGACCGTGTAACCGACGGACTGTCCCGCCGTCACCGTCGGCTGCGACATCGAGAGCGTCGTGGTCGTCGGTGCCGGGGCGACCGTCACCGGCGCGGTCCACGTGCCGGTGAGTGCCGCGTCGGCCCCGCCGCCCGTGCCGAAAAGCAGGGTCGCTTGCACCTCACGCTGCGCACCGATGTCCTCGGAGTTCACCGTGCAAGTGCCGGCGCCGTCGCTGAGCACGATCTGGCACGACCCCAGTGACGCGACGATGCCGGCAGGTCCCGGGCCCGGCCCGCTCAGGTGCACCGCGATGGTAACGAGGCTGTTCCACGCGGGCGCGGACGGGCTGACGGTGATGCCGGTGTCCCATCCGCCGCCCTCGTTGAGCACGAGCGAGCTGTCGTTGCTCATCCGCGGACCGGTGCTGTCGAGTCGTCCGCCCAGCGCGCGACCGACCGCGGTGCAAGTTGCGTGGGCAGTACACGACACGCCTTCGACGTCAACCGCCGCTCCGCCGACGACATCCGGTGTGACCTGCTGCTTCCAGGCGGTGCCGTCATAGTGCTCGATCAATACCTGGTCCCTCTCGGACGCACCGTCCGGACGGCCCGTCCCAACTGCGGTGCAGTCAGCAGCGCTCATGCAGGACACGCTGTTGAGGATGTAGTCGGCGCCTTGTGCCGTCTGCGCCGGAGCGCTTGCCGACCACGTCGTCCACGCGTCAGCCGCGGCATGTTCGCGCGAGATCGCCTGCCCGCCGAGGCCCTGGCCCACTGCGGTGCAGTCGGCCGCGTCCGGCTGCCCGTCGACGCCCACGCAGGAAACGCCGTACAGCTGGAGCGGCCCGCCGCCGGCCGACAGTTCGGCATCGACCTGGTGCCACCCGGAGCCGTCGAGATGATCGACGAGCGCGCCGACCAGGTCGACCGACGTGCCGTTGCGTGACGACGCGGTGGCCGTGAACTGCCCGACGGCCGTGCAATTCGTGAGCGACACGCACGCGATGGACCGCAGCAGATCGCCCTGGTAGCTGCCGGCGGTGAAGCCGTCGGGCACGGTATAGGTAGGTGTCGGCAGGGATTGCACGATCCAGCGCGAATCGGTGTTCGGCGCGAGGGCGTAGTCATTCGAACCAACGGTGAACAGGTTCTGTGTCGTGCTGGAATGCAGCTTGAGCGGCGACTTGGTCGGGTACGGGCCACCGGCGGCAATCGGGGCGCCGGTCGCCGAGGCGTAGAGATGCACGCTCACACTGTTCGCGTCCCCTACGGCGAACGGTGCGGTGGCGGTGACGATTCCGAGCACGCTGCCGCCCGGGCTGAACTGCGCGTACGCGGACGGATCGGTGGTCTCGAGGGAGTGGACTGCCCGGTTCGGCGACGCGAGATCGACCCAGCGCCACTCGGTGCGTTGCGATCCCCCCGGGCCGGCTGCGAGGTAGACGTAGAGGAACCGCGAGTCGTCGGGTCCGAACCCGTAGGCGAGCGTGCCTGTCGACGGCAGATCGTCGCCGTCACCGGGATCGCCGCCGATCTGCGGTGCACCGGCGGTGGCGATGGCGCCGGTGGTGAAGGGATGTTCGCCGGCCGGGTTGAGCACGGTGGCGTCGGCCATGGTGAGGTAGCTCTGCGATCCGTTGGTGCTCGCGTACAGCAGATAGTGCCCTGACGGGCTGAACGCGATCCGGCTCGAGGACACCGCCGGCGCAGTCGTCCAGATCGGCGTGCTCGGATCGGCGCCGCGCAAGTTGTACAGCGCTACGTGATTGACGGCGGTCGCGCTGTTCAGCGCTGCGACGACGAACTCGTGGCTGTCGCCGCTGAATCCGCCGTAGCTGCCCGCGGCGGTCAGCACCGTCGTCGCGCCCTTCTTGACCACGACGTTGCCGCTGCCCCAGGTCGCCGTGTACGTGCCGTCGGGTGAGGAGGCGGGTTGCGCGGTCGTGACGGTGGTGCCGCCATTCGGGCCGGCGTAGTCGCCGGACACCGGCTGCAGCTGCTGAGTGCCGGCCGCTTGGCCGGACGGGATCCCCGTCTGCGGTTGCGCCGCCTGCAGACCGACCGACATACAGTGCGCCACTTCCGGGCACGACACCGACAGCAGCGCATCGCGCGAGCTCCCGGGGTCGGCATCGGTGCCGCCGAGTACCGGGTCGGGCGTGGGCACCTCCGTCCAGGCCGTGCCGTCCCAACTCTCGGTGAGGGTCATCGCGCCGTCGGCCCCTTGGTCGATCCCCCGGCCGTTCTGCTCACCGACCGCGACGCAGTAGTCGACCGATGCGCACGACACACCGTGCAACGTGTCGCCGAACGGACCGGACGGATCGGGCGTCGGCAGCGTGGTCCACCGGCCACCGGCATTGGTCTCGGCCACGGTGTGGCGCGCGGTGTAGCCGTCGTCGGGGGTCGTGATGCTGTCGCCCACCGCCATGCAGGTGCTGCCCACGCACGAGGTCGAGTACAGCGCCTGGTTCGGGCCCGAGGGCTGGGCAGGTGTCGACTCGACGTTCGCGGCCGGCACCAACTGCCAACCGGTCGGGCCGGTGACCGCCGGCCGTTGCGTGGCACGAGCCTGGCCGAGTGCGGGGGCGGACACGAACGACGCGGACGCGACGATGACCATGACGATCATCCCGAGACGCGATGTAGCGCGCATCGAAGGCCCTCCTCCGCGCAATACCGAGGACGATACGTCGCGGCGGCATAGCGGACAATGCTGGCCGCCGACACGTGTCGGTCGCGATCACCGATGCTCCCGGCAAACCCGGACCGCCTGTGACTATCACCGATGCGGACGGTGCAGTGTTGACGTGAACACTGCACCGCCGCTTCGCGCCCGGGCGCCGCAAATGCCTTACCGGTCCGCGCTGGACCTTGGTCTCGCTGGGGGAACCGCCTGCGGTGCTTCCTAGTGCGCTCGAAACGAATCCTCGTCGTCGTAAACGTTTGGGGTAGGAAATACGACCAGGACGCCAGACAGTGGAGGACGACACGCGATGCCGAAAGAGATCAAGGGTAATGCTGGCCGAAAGCCGCCAGCGCCGGCGGCGAACCACTCCGACATCGACGCTTGGTGCCGCCGCCTGGTGCCGGATCTGCAGCCCATCGTCACAAGGTTGGATAAGTCGATCCGGGCGACAGTTCCGGGCCTTCACTTCGCCGTCAAGTGGAAAAGGGCGTATTACGGGCTACCAGACCTCGGATGGATCATTGAGCTGGCCGCCTACGACGTTTCGGCGAATGTCGTGTTCTTCGGCGGCGCTGACTTCGACGCCCCGCCCCCGCTCGGCACGACCGA
The DNA here is from genome assembly GCA_035656595.1 of Jatrophihabitantaceae bacterium. Taxonomy (GTDB): domain Bacteria; phylum Actinomycetota; class Actinomycetes; order Mycobacteriales; family Jatrophihabitantaceae; genus RYN-133. The sequence goes on from DASRSG010000209.1 coordinate 5,058, forward strand.
CCGGACCCGGTACGTCAAGGTGACCAGCCTGCAGCAGGCGAACCGACCGGAGCTGCAGAAGTGGATCGAGCAAGCGGGACGCACGCCGGGTTGGACGTGACCGGCATCGGCCAACAACGCGAAACCTAAGCCCTAGGACGTCCTGGGTGGTTTTTCTTGCTTTCCTTGCCTTTGTCGGTGCGCCGAACGATCCCGCAATCGATACGGCGGCCGCTGGCAATTGCGTTGGTCCTCAGAATCCGCGGGTCCTCAGAACCTAAGGCCAGAGCGACGCGAGTTTGACCAGCGACTCGCGGCCGGTCAGCAGTGCCGACCGGCCCCGAATTTCGCGAACTGGGTGCCGCGATATTCGCGAACACCCCATGGTGGAGGTGGCGGGAATCGAACCCGCGTCCTCCGTCGCTTTGACAGGACTTCTCCGGGCGCAGTGTGCGTTGTCTCTACTCGGCCCCATCGGTCATGCACACAAGCCGATGTGACGGGCCCAGCCGCTGTTTGTTGTCCCGTCCGAATCCGCGACCGATGCGGACGGTAAGTCACCTAGCTGATGCCAGCGACCGGGCCGGTGACGAACCCGGGCTGACAGATCCGCTATCGCTGACTAGGCAGCAAGAGCGAGATCAGCGCGATTGGAATCGGCGCTTATTTTGTTTGCGTCGCTTTTTTAACGAGGTCAGCAACGCATTCCTCGGCCCGCTTCTCCTGTCTCGACGTCCGGAGTCGAGACCATTCACCCCCAGGTTGGTAATACCGTCCAGCCTATCGGCACCGGCAAGTTCAGCCGCCGTACGGGCGCACTGGCATCCCGCAGACACCGGGATGGACGACGAACACTGCTCCGGCAGCAGGCTCCGGATCGGTGAGATTCTCACGCGAGGTGGTGATGAAGAGCTCGTCGAGTGCCGCTGCACCGAACGTGCACGCGGTCACCTGCGCGACCGGCAGCTCGACCACGAACGACAGCGTTCCGTCCGGCGCGTAGCGGTGCACGGCCGAACCGCCCCACAGCGCGGTCCACACGCCGCCCTCGGCGTCGACCGTGAGCCCGTCCGGTCTTTCCACCGCCACGAACGGGCGGCGATTGTGCAGCCCGTGGCGCGGATCCCAATCGAGCACATCGATGCGTCCCGACGGCGTGTCGTTGTGGAAGGCGCGCTCGCCGGACGGCGTCCAGTCCAGCCCGTTCGAGATCGTCAACCCGTCCTGAACGACCGATACCGCACCGTCGACATCGAGCCGGTACAGCGTGCCCGCACCCGGCACCGCCGCGTAGCTCATCGATCCGCAGTAGAACGCTCCGGCCGGATCACACCCGCCCTCGTTCATCCGGACGGTCGGATCGCTCCACACCTCGGGCAGGACGCGCAGCGACGAGGACGGCCCGTCGTCCATGGCAAACCCGCGCTCGACGGCATAGACGAGTCCGCCGTTGGTGCGCGGGCGGACGACTGCGGCGATCGATCCGACGTGCCGTCGCGCTACCTCGCCGTCCGGGCCGAGGTGGAGCACGTCGCCGGCAAGCATGTCGACGTAGTAAAGACCGTCCGGCCACCGCGTACCGGTGATCCAGACCGGTCCCTCGCCGTGATAGGCCAGCGGTTGCGTGAGTTGGGTCGCCTGCATCCCTATCGCTCCGTCGTCGCGGTGTTCGCGAAGCGCTCGAGTTCGGCCCGGGTGGGCAGGCCTTCCCAATCGCCCTGCGAGCCGACCGAGTACGCCGCGCAAATCGTCCCCCACCGCAACCGCTCGGCAACCGCCAGCCCTTCGGCGCGGGCTGCAAGGTACCCGGCGACGAACCCGTCACCGGCACCGACCACATCGATAACATGCACCGCAAGGGCAGCGATCCGCTCGACCGAATCGCCCACCCGCGCCAGCGCACCGGCGCTGCCCAGCGTGACGACAACTTCCGGTACGCCGGCCGCCACTAGTGCCTGCGCGGCACGCTCGGGGTCGGGCTCGTCGCACACCGCGCGCAGTTCGTCCCCGCCGACGAACAGCACGTCGGGCTCGACGCTCCGAACGATCTTCATCGCGTCGGCGCTACCGGGTAGGGACGGCCGGTAGTTCACGTCCAGCGACACCTCGGCACCTGCCGACCGGGCGAGCTCGACACCACGCAACACCGCCGCGCACGCGTCATCGGACAACGCAGGCGTGATGCCGGTGATGTGCACCAGGTCCGGGGCGAACCGCTCGAACGCCGCGTCGACGTCGCGCGGTGCGAGCCGCGAGCCGGCGCTGCCCGATCGGTAGTACGTGACGCGGGTCAGCTCCGCGGTACGCAGCTCGCGCAGCATGAAACCCGTTGCGGCATCGGCAGCGGTGCGCACCGACCGCACGTCAACGCCTTCTGCACGCAGTTCGCGACGGATCCGCGCACCCAGCTCGTCCGCCCCGACGACACCGACCCAGCACGCCTCGACGCCGAGCCGGCTCAGCCCGATCGCCACCGTCGATTCCGCGCCGGCCACCGACAACCGTACCGATGTCGCGTGGCGCAGCGGCTCACCCGATCCGCTGACGGCGAGGCCCATCGTCTCGCCCAGCGTGAGCACTCTCATGCGTGCTCCCGAGCGGCGTTGACCGCCGCCCGGGCCCGCTGGGTCAACGCCGCAGCGTCGGGACTGGATGACGGAGCCTCGGCGCCGCACAGGTTGCTGCCCAGCGCCACGGCGAAGGCGCCGGCGGCAAGCCACGGGCCGATGTCATCGACGGTGATCCCGCCCGTCACGACGAAGGCTTCCTCGGCGAAGGGGCCACGCAGTTCGCTGAGATAGCGAACCCCGAGCGCGCCGGCCGGGAACAGCTTGAAGAACTCGACGCCAGCTCGTCGCGCGGCGAGCACCTCCGTCGCGGTCGAGATGCCGGGGATCGCCGCGAGGCCGGCCTCGGCCGCGGCGGCAACGACCGCCGGATCGAACCCCGGGCTGACGACGAACCGGGCGCCGAGCTCGGCAACCTGTCGCACCTCGTCGGTCGTGGTGACGGTTCCCGCGCCGAGCAGCACGCCATCGGGGACGTCCACCCGCTCCGTCCATGCACCCGCCGAATTCATGGTGATCTCGACGACGCGCACCCCACCCGCGCACAGCGCATCAACCGCGCCGGCAAGGTCGCCACCGTTGCGGTAGCGAACGATCGCCATCAGCCGATCGGCACTCAGTGCCGCGCGCAGGTCGTCGCTGGCGCCCATGACTCAGTGCTGCTGGTTGGCGCGGATCAGTGCCAGCATCGCCTGCTGCTGTTCCGGCGACAGGTTCGACTTGGCCAGCACATTCGACACGATCGAGTCGACGTCGGTGACGTCGGTGCCGACCATCGCGGTCGGCGGAGGCATGGGCGCGGCGCTGGTCACCTGCGGCGGAATCGCCGCGATGATCGTGGCCGCCAGCCACGAGATCGCCGAGGTCGCCTCAGCGTCGAGATGCACCCCATCGCCTGATACGAACGTGAGCCGCCCGCCCAGCACTGAGAACGTCTCCAGCGGGTACCTGATCAGCGCCTGCTGCACGACCGGCGTGCTCAGGATCGGCAGCCACGCCGCCAGGTCGCCGGCCATCCGGTACTTCTCATCGAGCGCGCCGATACCGGACGGGCCGTGCGCACCGGCGAAACGCTGCAGCAGCCCGGCGTGGTGGAACAGTTGCAGCGCGGGCAGCCCCACGCCGGCGTCGACGATCATTGCCAGACGCATGCCCTGGTAGGTGTTCGGCCCGAACTCGGAGCGCTGCCAGGCCAACGCGGGCAGTCCGCAAACGGTGAGGCGCACGGTCGCGCCGCTGGGCGCGATCCCGGTGCTCTGATCGGGCACAACGGCCGGCGGCGGCAGCGCCGGATTCGGCGCGCCCACGCCGCTCACGAAGCCGGAGGGTGCCGGCACGCTGACCGGGGTCGCGCCGGCTTCTTCGGCCAGCTGACGTGCCTGCCGGCGGCGGCGGGCCTGCAGCCCGAGCAGCAGCCCGACAACGACGACCGCGACGACGAGTCCGGCGATCCAGTCCACGACTACAAACTACCCAGCAGTCGCGCACCATTCGTCCAGCACACCGCCCGGAGCCACTCGTCGCCCAGCCCGAACTCGGTCAGCGCGGCCAGTTGCTCGGCGAACTGGTACGGAATGTTCGGGAAGTCGGTGCCGAGCACGACGCGATCTTGCAGCTGTCCGAGACGCGCCACGACATCGGACGGAACCGGCGCGAGCCGGTTCATGAACGGTGTACCGACCATTGTCGTGTCGACATGCACGTTCGGATGCCGCTCCACAAGATCGAGATGCTCGGCGAACTCGGGCGCGCCGCAGTGCGCGATCACCGCGGTGAGCGTCGGGTGCGCCGCGAGCACCGCGCCGAACGGTCCGGGGCCGGTGTGCCGTCCAGGCAACGGACCGCTGCCGCTGTGCACCACCACCGGCACGCCGGCGTCGGCGAGCATCGCCCACACCGGCTCGAGCAGGTCGTCGCGCGGATCGAAGGCGCCGACCTGAACGTGCACCTTGAACACCCTCGTCCCCGCATCGAGCGCAGCCCGAACGTACGACGCGGCCGACGGCTCGGGATAGAACGTTCCCGTCGGCACGCACTCACGAGTCTGCGCGGCGAACGCCCGCGCCCACTCGTTCAGCCAGACGGCCATTCCCGGTTT
>DASRSG010000210.1:0-2199 GCA_035656595.1 Jatrophihabitantaceae bacterium
TGGCGAGATCAAGGAGCTGGTGCAGGGCGGCGAGGTGCACCGCGCACGCAGCGTCATCCTCGCCACCGGTTCGCGCTACCGCGAGCTGGGCCTGGCTGCCGAGCGTCGCCTGGCCGGCAGCGGGGTGTCGTACTGCGCGACCTGCGACGGCTACTTCTTCCGCGACCAAGACCTGGTTGTTGTCGGTGGCGGCGACTCGGCACTGGAAGAGGCGACGTTCCTCACCCGATTCGCACGCTCGGTGACGATCGTGCACCGGCGTGACACGCTGCGCGGATCGGCGATCTTGCAGCAGCGCGCGCACAACGATCCCAAGATCAAGTTCGCGTGGCACAGCGAGGTGGCCGACATTGCCGGCGACGCTGAGGTCACCGGCGTGCTGGTGCGCGACACGGTCAACGGGTCGGTGCGCGAGCTGCCGGTACAGGGCGTGTTCATCGCGATCGGCCACGAGCCGCGCACTGACCTTGTCCGCGGTCAGGTCGAGCTCGGGCCGCAGGGGCACATTCTCGTCGACCCGCCGTCCACCCGCACGAACCTCGCCGGTGTCTTCGCGTGCGGCGACGTCGTCGACACCACCTACATGCAGGCGGTCACCGCAGCGGGCACCGGCTGCGCTGCCGCGCTCGACGCGCAACGCTGGTTGCAGGCCGCCGCCGAACTGGTCGCGGTGCCGCAGCGGATCCCGCTCACCGCGATAAGCACGACGTGTCGACTCTGACTGCACCTGCACTGGTCGGCGGCGGCGTCCTCGTCCCGCTGGTCGACGGCGGTCGTGCCCGCGAGGTGAATCTCGATTTCGCCGCGAGCACCCCAGCGTTGACCGAGGTTGCCGACGCGGTGGCCGAGTTCCTGCCGTGGTACTCGAGCGTGCACCGTGGGGCCGGGTGGAAGTCGCAGGTCGCCACCGCGGCGTTGGAGGCCAGCCGTGATCAGGTCGCGCGGTTCGTCGGCGCGCGCCCGGACGACGTCGTCGTGTTCACTGGCAACACGACGCACTCGATCAACGTGCTCGCTGCCGCGGTACCGCGCGACTGCACGGTCATCGGGTTCGCGAGCGAGCATCACGCGAACCTGCTGCCATGGCGTAACCACACACTGATCACCTTGCCGGTCGTCTCGGGCGAGGACGCTGCGCTGGCCGTGCTCGAGGACGCGTTGAGCGGGTGCAGCGGCCCGGCCCTTGTCGCAGTCACCGGGGCGTCCAACGTCACCGGCGAGATCTGGCCGATCGCGAAGCTGGCGGCGCTCGCGCACCGCTACGGCGCGCGTATCGCGGTCGACGGAGCGCAGCTGGCACCGCACGTCCCTATCGACATCGCGGCCGCCGATGTCGACTGGATCTCCATCTCGGGGCACAAGCTCTACGCGCCGTTCGGCGCGGGTGCCCTCGTGGGTCGGCGCGATTGGCTCGACGCCGGCGAACCGCTCATCCGCGGTGGCGGTGCGGTGCGGTTCGTGACCGAGGGCGACGTCGCGTGGGACTGCGCACCCGCGCGGTACGAGGCCGGTTCGCCGAACGTCATCGGAATCGTCGCTTTGGGCACCGCGTGCCGCGTGCTCGCCGAATACGGCATGGAGCGGATCTTCGAGCACGACCAGGCGCTGTGCCGCTATGCCTTCGAGCGATGCGCGAACCTCACCGGACTCACGCGCTACGGCCGCTGGCCCGATGACCACCCGCGCATCGCACTGATCACGTTCAATCTCGCCGGCTGGAAGCACGGCCTGCTCGGTGCCGCGCTCTCTGCCGAGCACGGCATCGCCGTGCGCGACGGTTGCTTCTGCGCGCACCCGCTGCTCTTGGAATTGCTCGATGTGCCGACTGAGACCGCGTTGCGCCTGCACGCGCAGATGCGAGCCGGCCAGGATCCCGAGCTGCCCGGCGCCGTCCGCGTCAGTGCCGGACTGAGCACCACCCGGGCAGACATCGACGCGGTGGCCGAGGCATTGGCTGTGCTGGCCGCCAACGGCCCGCGCCTCGAGTATCTCGCCACCGGACATGGCCAGTACGTGCCGATGCGCGATGACCGCCGTCCGCCGCAACTGCGAGTGCTGCCTGCAAGGTGAACGACGCTCAGGACGCCGGCTCGTGCGTTAGTGCCTGTGCAGTTGTGGGCTGTTCGTTCGGGTCAGTCGGCTGGGCGTCGGCGTTCTTGCCGCTCGCCCACCGCTCGATGGTGCTGAGCGAACTCGGCA
>DASRSG010000211.1:0-4796 GCA_035656595.1 Jatrophihabitantaceae bacterium
CTGCCGCCGGCACCCCGGTGCTGTTCATCGGCTGCGGCACGTCCTACTACGTCGGCGAGGCGTACGCCCGCCGGCGCAACAGCCTCGGCCTCGGGCGCACGCGGGCCGCCATCGCGTCCGAGATCCCTTATCTGGACCCGAGCGAGACGGTGCTCGCGCTCTCGCGATCGGGCACGACCAGCGATGTCGTGACTGTCCTGCGCGAGCTGGGTGACCGCACCATCGTCATCGGCATCGTCGGCGAGGCCGGCACGCCGGTCATCGCCGAGTGCGACCGCCACGTGCTGCTCGACTACGCCGACGAACAGTCGGTGGTGCAGACCCGCTTCGCCACCTCGGCGATGGTGCTGCTGCGGGCATCGCTCGGCGAGGACCTCGCCGACCTGCCGGATCAAGGCCGGACAGCGCTCGAGTTGCCCGTGCCCGACCCGAGCCCGCAACACGTCGTTTTCCTCGGCGCCGACTGGACGATCGGTCTCGCCCACGAAGCCGCGCTCAAGGTGCGCGAGGCGGCCGGCGGGTGGACCGAGGCCTACGCCATGAACGAGTACCAGCACGGGCCCATCTCGGTTGCCGGCCCGGCGTCGCTGGTCTGGTCGCTGTCACCGATGCCGGCGTCGGTACGCGACCCGATCGAAGCGACCGGCGCGCGGGTCGTCGTGCCCGACCTCGACCCGGTGGCCCAGCTGGCGACCGTCCATCGGCTCGCCCTGCGCCTGGCGGCCGAAGCCGGCCGCGACGTCGACAACCCCCGGTACCTTTCACGCTCCGTGCAGACCGACTGAGCATGCCGGTCGTTACCGTGACCGCGCCGGCCCTCGACTGTGCCGACGACGAGCTGCGGGCGCTCGGACAGGTGGCTGCCGAGGTCGCGGCCGCTCTCGGCCTGACCGCCGAGGACGTGCATGTCTGCTGCGTACACAGCGCGACCGGCGTGCTCGGCCGCCGCGCGGTGGCGCCGTGGCCGGTAGTCGTGTTGCACGGCTCGCGCCGCAGCGAGGTCGAGATGGACGCAGCCGCCGAGGGCGCGCGCGAGGTGGTCGCCCGAACGTGGACACGTCCCGCTGCCGAGGTTTGGGTGCAGTGGCTGGTCGCGTGAGCCTCAGCCGACGCCGCAGTGCTCCATCGCGGCGATTGCCAGTGCTCGTGTCGCAGTCAGCACCTCGTCGATGGGGACGTACTCGTTGGGGGCATGCGCCGCGCGCGCGTCGCCTGGACCGTAGTGCACCGTCGGGATGCCACCGATCGTGGTGAGCAAGCGCAGATCGCTGCCATAAGGGCTGCCCCACGTCTGTTGCTCGTGGGACGACACGCTGCTGTGCGCCCGTCGCACCGTGCTGATGATGTCGCTGTCGAGGTCGGTGGACCCTGGCGCGAACTGGCCACCCCACCACTCGACCTCGACCGGATGCGCACGCAACCACGGATCGTGCGCGCATGCCTCGGCCACCGCGTCGACGAAAGCAATGCGGGCGTCGTCGACGCCCTCGCCGAGGCCGACGCCGAAGCGTCCCTCGGCGGTGAGCCGACCCGGAACGGTCGAAGGCCAGTCGCCTGAGTGCACCACACCGATCTCGATCGGATACGCGATGTCCCACGGCGCCATCAGCGGCGCCGGATCACGATTGCGCTTGGCCTCGAGACGACGAATAGCCTGAAAAATAGGGAAAAACTTCTCAATCGCGCTCACCCCAGCGGTGCGCCGTGAGGCGTGCGTGGCCAAGCCGGGAACATTCAGCCGGAACGTCAGCGAGCCAGCACTGGCCGGCGAGATGTCGAGCGAGGTGGGCTCCGGGATGATGCAGGCATCAGCCCGCCAGCCCCGTTGCAAGGTGGCGTACGTGCCCAGGCCGCCGTCCTCCTCGCCCTGAACGTACGCGACGAGCAGATCACCGCGCAGCGGCACACCGAGTGCGGCAATCGCGCGTGCCGCCCAGTGCGCGGCAACGAGGCCGCCCTTCATGTCGCAGGCGCCTCGACCGTAGACCGCGGTGGCATCGACCGTTGCGTTGAACGGGTCCGCGTGGGCCCAGGCCGCAAGATCGCCCGGCGGTACCACATCGACATGCGCGTTCAGCATCAGCGAGTGCTCGTTGCCTAGACCGGGCAGGCGGCCCACGACGCCCCACGCGTCGCTGCGATCAACCTCGACGCCGGGAAAGTCGTCGGCGGCAATCGTCTGCGATAGATCGATCTGCCAACGATCGACTTCGAATCCTGAGTGCTCCAGTTCCGCGGCCAGGGTGTGCTGGATCGAGTTCTCTTCATCGGAGCCGGACACGCTCGGCGTCCGTACGAGGTCGGCCAGCGACGTCACGATCTGCCTCGCATGCTCGTCGAGGTAGTCCAGCACGCGCGCGCGCCACGGTTCGATCACGTCGTACTTCCTAGCGCGTCGTTATCGCGAGCGCCATGGCATCGAGGCGTCCGGACACCTCGCGTTGGGCAGACGCGTGGGCCAGTTCGAGCGAGGAGTGCAACCAGTCATCGTCCACGTCACCACCGCTCAGCGCCGTCATCTCGTCCCACAGGTTGACTGTCTCGGTGAGGTGACTGGCCGAACCCCATGACGAGGCGACAGCATCGGGGCGGAACTGGTCGAGGTGTGCCTGCAGGGCCGGCTTGGACAGGTACGGGTGCAGCCGGTTGCTGCCGACCTTGCTCAACTGGCGCAACGCCTCGCGCCGATTGCCTTCATCAAGGGCAGCCAACGCGGCCGCGAGCGCGGCGGCATCGCGCAAGGCCTGCTGGTGCGGATAGCTCGCGACTGTCTCGGCGTCCAGAGCGTGCAGGTGCCGACCGACTGCGGTGAACGCGGCGCGTCCTTCGGCCTCGCGGTGCGTTTCGGCCGCCGCGGCAAGCGGCTCGTGCCTGGTCTGGCGGGCGATCCTCGCGAGCGCCCGCGCGCGGGCGCGATGGTCGACGATGGCATCGGGACGGCGGTCGGCATCGAGCAGCAACAACGCGTACAGCCGGGTATGTGCGGCCAGGATATTGCCGTCGACATTGGCCGAGGTGTCCAGTTGCGTGTGGTAATCGCTGTCGGCGAAGGACGTCTCCCACGCATACGCAGCGACGCCAGGAACGCCGCGCAGTAGGTACGGCCACTGCTCGGTGCCGGCCACCGGCGCGGCCACCCGCCACCCGGTGGGCGTCCAACCCACCGCTTCGGCGGCGGTGCACACCGTGCGCGCCCAGGCGCGGTATTCGACCGGGGCTTCGATGATCGTGCGCAGGCTTGGATGACCCGATGCCTCGAGGCACAGATGAATGGGCGCATCGTCGGCCCAGGTCGGATGTGTGGTCGCGATCTGTTCCCAGGCGCCGATGCACCAGTCGTACTGCTCGTCCAGGCGGCCGTACTCTTCGCCGGTCCGGCTGGTGAAGCAGATCGTGTGCTGTGGGCGGTAGCCGGTCGTGACCAACGCGTTCGCCACCGCGAGCATTGCCGCGACGCCGCTCGCGTTGTCGAACGCGCCACGGAACCAGGCATCGTGATGAGCCCCGACGACGATCGGTCCCGGTTTCGTGCCAGGGAGGAAGCCGACGACGTTGTGACCGAGCGCGTTTCGGGTGCTCTCGACGTGCAGCGCCAGCGTGACCTCGCACGGCTCGCGTCGCAGCCGTTCGCGCAGGTGGGCGGCATCGTTTCGGCTGACCATGATCATCGGTGGCGCGCCGGTCGGCCACTGCGCGTCGAAGGCGCCCAGCGCACCTTCGCCCTGGAACCACGCACCGCGCGCGGGGCAGTTCACGATGACCCCGACCACCCCCCGGCGCGCCAGTTCGAGCACGACGACCGAGGGATGCACCCGCTTCGTGCGCCAGTCGAGAAGGGCGATGCACCCGTCGAGTTCGACACGGTCGAGGCGGGCGCGTTTGGCATCGCCGACATCGACCAGCCGAGCGGTGATGCCGTCGTCGGGCGTCCCGGGCACTCCGCCGAAGCTGCTGGCATGCAGCGGCTGCGCTTCGCCGGCGATGCTCAGGCTTGCAGACAGAAACCGCCAGGCATCGACCGGGACGTCCTCCAACCCGACGTCGCATAGTCCCATGGCGCGCATCTCCTCGGCGACGAAGGCCGCAGTCGCGGCGTCCTCGGGTGTGCCGGTGTTGCGGTAACCGAGCTCTGACGAACCGATCGACGTCAGCGTGTCGATCACGTGCAGCAGTTGTTCGCTGTCGACGGGTAGTGCGCTGACGCAGGAGACGAGGTCGTCGCCTGGTGGCGTCACAGCCATGACGTTGCGATCGTCTGCCCCGACATCATGACGCCACCTTCTCAGACGGTGGACGCGCGTGTGGCCGGCTCGTCGGTCGGCGGACCGCCAACCTGCAGATGACACGCAAGTGCGTGCTTGCGCGTCATCTATCAATGTGCAAGTGTGTACTTGCACATTGAGACGCCAGAGGAGCCACATCGTGGAACAAGATCGCATCGAACGGACCGTCCATATCGCCGCGACCCCTGACCGGGTGTGGGACGTCCTGACCCAGCCCGAACACATCGGCGGCTGGTTCGGACCGGGCACTCCGGCGACGGTGGACCTGCGGCCCAATGGCGTCATGGTGATCGAGCCCGGCCCGCCGGGCGAAAAATATCTGTGTCGAATCGTCAAGGTCGATCCTCCGCACCATTTCTCCTATCGGTGGGCGAGTGCCTTCCCGGGGGTGCAGGCGGACGAGTCGAACTCGACGCTGGTCGAGTTTCAGTTGGCGGCCGAGGGAGCAACGACGCGACTGACCGTTTGCGAGAGCGGGTTCGCCACTCTCGACATCCCCGCCGATCGCGAGCC
>DASRSG010000212.1:0-15407 GCA_035656595.1 Jatrophihabitantaceae bacterium
CTCACCAGCCCGAAGGAAATACTGCCCTTCCAGATCGAGCGCATGCCTGCTCCGTCCGTGTCGACCACAAGTTGAGGGTTCCTTACCCAAGAATGGACGCGTGGAGCCCATGCTCGCTACTGCCGCGGACGTTTTGCCGCGAGGTGTCGGCTGGGCGTATGAGTTCAAATGGGATGGCGTGCGGGCTCTGGGCGACGTCTCATCGCGCGGCGTGCGGCTGTTCAGCCGTCGCGGCAACGAGATCACCACGGCCTATCCGGAGCTGGTGGGGATGCTGCGCGGGGCCGGCGACGCGCTTCTCGACGGCGAGATAGTCGCGTTCGTCGACGGACGGCCCTCGTTCGAGGCGCTCCAGGCCCGCATGCACGTGCGCGCCAAGACCGAGGCACTTCGGCTGGCCGAGGCCGCGCCGGTCACCTTCGTCGCCTTCGACCTGCTGCGGCGGCACGGTGTGGATCTCACCGCCCGTCCGTACCGCGAACGGCGCGCGGCGCTGGACGCCTGGTTCGCCGAAGAACCTGAGTGGACCCTCAGCCCGTCCTTCGACGACGGTCCCGCCACGGAGGCGGCCGCCCGCCAGCACGGGCTCGAGGGCGTGGTCGCGAAACGGGTCGACTCGCCGTATCGCCCGGGCGCCCGGACCCGGGACTGGCTCAAACTGCGGTTCGTGCGTGCCGGCGATTTTGTGGTGGTCGGCTGGGAGGCACCGTCCGAGTCGCCGGACATGCTCAGTTCGCTCGTTCTCGCCATGACGACCCCAAACGGCCTGGTGTTCGCGGGCAAAGCAGGCAGCGGGCTGACCGGGCGCACCGCATCGGCACTGCAGCGCCGGTTGCGGGTGCGTCGGGATTGCGCGGTGGCACCGGTCCCGCCGGCGTCGCCGGGGAGGGTGACGCATTGGGTAGATCCCGACGTGGTGGTCGAGATCCAGTTCACGCTGTGGACCTCCGAGGGACGGCTGCGGCATCCGGTGTTCCGGCGGCTGCGGGAGGACAAGAGTGCGGACGAGGCGGTGGGCGATGGCTAAGGAATCGGACAAGGTCAGTGTCGAGGTGGACGGACGCACCTTGCAGCTGAGCAACCTGCACAAGGTGCTCTACCCGCAGAGCGGATTCACCAAGGGCGCGGTGATCGACTACTACACCCGCGTCGCGCCCGTGCTGCTGCCGCATTTGGAACATCGCGCGCTGACGATCAAGCGCTACCCCAACGGGGTCGACGGGAAGTTTTTCTTCGAGAAGAACGCTGCGCGGGGCACCCCGTCGTGGGTACGCACCGTGACGCTGCCCGTCCCCGGATCGACGAAGAACCGCGAAACGATCGACTACGTCGTGGTCGAGGAGCTTGCCACCCTGGTCTGGCTGGCCAATCTGGCGGCGCTGGAACTGCACGTGCCGCAATGGCACATTCCGCCGCGGGCCCGCAAACCGCGCACCGACCTGCTCGTGTTCGATCTCGATCCGGGCGAACCAGCGACGATCACCGAATGCTGCGAGGTCGCGCTGCACCTGCGCGACCTGCTCGCCGAAGACGGCGTCACGTTGTTCGCGAAGACGTCCGAATCCAAGGGCATGCAGGTCAGCGCACCGATCGAGGTCAACGACCCTGAAATGCCCTCGAAGTACGCCCATTCGGTCGCGCTGCAGCTCGAGAAGGCCCACCCGAAGCTCGTCGTCTCGCGGATGACCAGGTCATTGCGCGGCGGCAAGGTGTTCGTCGACTGGAGCCAGAACAACCCGGCGAAGACCACGGTCGCGCCGTATTCGCTGCGGGCCCGCGACGCGCCGACGGTGTCGACGCCACTGACCTGGGACGAGGTCGAGGTCGGCGGCTCGCCGCGGTTCACGTCAGACGAAGTGCTGGATCGGGTCGAGGAGTTCGGCGATTTGTTCGCCGGGACGCTGGACGACTCGGTGCGGGTCCGGATCACGCCGAGCATGGCTACTCACGAGTAGAGTCCAGCGCGGCGTCGCAGGAAAGGGTGCTTTGTCCATGACCGGTGCAGAGACCAGCACGTCGGAGTTCGGGCGTGGCGGTCGATTGCCGCGCTCGGCTCGCCGCAAGCAACTGCTCGCTGCGGCGCAGCAAGTTTTCGTCGCCAACGGTTACCACGCCGCCGCTATGGACGACATCGCCGAGCGGGCGGGCGTGTCCAAGCCGGTGCTGTACCAGCACTTTCCCGGCAAGCTCGAGCTCTACCTCGCCCTGCTCGACACCCAGGCCGAGACGCTGGCGCGCGTGGTGCAGGCCGCCCTTGATGCGACCGACGACAACCGCCAGCGCATCCACGGGGTGCTGTCGGCCTACTTCGGCTTCGTCGACCGGCATGACCATGACGGCGCGTTCCGGCTGATCTTCGAGACCGACCTGGGCAACGAGCCCGCGGTCCGCGAGCGGGTCGAGGCGGTGGCCGAGAAGACCATGCGGGCCGTCGCCGAGACCGTGGCCGGCGATACCGGGCTCGACACCGCGCGGGCCGAACTGCTGTCGACCGCACTGACCGGAGCGGCGCAGGTCGCGGCCCGGTGGTGGCTCGATCAGGACCGTCCCGTCACCCAGGAGGAAGCGGTCTTCCTGCTCGAATCGCTGCTCTGGCGCGGCATTTCCAACTTCCCCCGCCAGTAGCGCCCGACTCAGCTTTACGTGCGGCCTTTCCCCGGCCGCGCCCGGTTCGGCGCCCGCCAACCGGCCGCGAGCGGGGAAAAACAGGCCCGGCCGATCGGCCTTTCCCCGGCCGCGCCCGGTTCGGCGCCCGCCAACCGGCCGCGAGCGGGGAAAACCAGGTCCGGCAGATGAGCCTTTCCCCGGCCGCGCCCGGTTCGGCGCCCGGCAACCGGCCGCGAGCGGGGAAAACCAGGTCGCCGTCGGCGGCTGATGCAACGGATCGGGGTCGCCAGACCATCTAATGCTTGTGGCCGACGAAGCGTTCACCGCGTTCGTGCAGGCGCAGGGCACAGGACTGTTGCGCTTCGCATACCTGCTCTGCCAGGACCGGGCGCGCGCCGAGGATCTCGTGCAGGACGCGCTGGTCAAGATGCTGCGCCGCTGGCGCGCCGCCGGAGTGGCGGACCAACCTGTCGCCTACGCCCGCCGCGTCGTCGTCAACGAGCACCTGGGCTGGCGGCGGTTAAGGGCCTCCGGCGAAGTGCCCGGCACGGTCGAGATCACCGCGCCAGATGACATCGACGCGATCGGCGACCGCGACCGGGTTTGGCGGCTGATGGCGACGTTGCCGGCCCGTTCGCGTGCCGTGCTGGTGCTGCGCTACTACGAGCAGCTCTCCGACCGCGAGATCGCGCTGCTGCTCGGCTGCGCCGAGGCGACCGTGCGCAGCATCGCCGCCCGAGCGTTCAGCACGCTGCGCGTGCACGTGCTCGAGACCGAGGAGGCTTGATGGACGCCATGGAGACGCTCGTCCACGAGACGCTGGCCGAACACGCAGCCGACGCGCCGTCCGACGACCGACTGCTCGCCGCGGTGACCGGTGCGCCGCGCCGCCGGCCCTGGCTCGCGGGTGGGCTCGCCGCCGCTCTGGTGGTCGGGATCGCGCTCGGCGCGGTCGTCCTGCGCGCCGCGCGCCACCGTGCCGACACTGCTGCGCCGCCGCTGCCAGCCGGCGCCCGCAGCGTCAGCTACCACGGCATCACGCTCGATGTGCCGAGCCGATTGCGGCTCAACTACCAACCGTGCCTTCCGCCGCGGAACGAGGTGGACATCTTCATCGGCGAGGCCATCTCGTGTCCTCCGGTGTCGCATCCTGAGTCGCCAAGGACCGTGGTAGAGCTTTCGCCGTACCGATTCCGGGGCAACTATCGGTCGGTGCCGACCGCAGTCGATCACGTGCCCGGTGGTGTCGTGAGCCGTGGCATCGGGTCCGCGCAATGGCGCGGGGTGACGCGGCCGACCGGCGTGATTCTCGCGCCGAGCGCGGGAGTGGTCGTCGCGGTGACCGCCCCGAAGCGCGCGACGATCGACAGGATTCTCAACTCGCTTCGGCTGACGCCGACTGATGCGTTCGGATGTCCCGGTCGCGCGCCAACGGAGCCCGAGTCGGCACGGGCCGGGCTGCATCCGATCTCGGCCGACGTCTGCGTCTACAGCACCCTCGGCCCAGGCACCACCGATTCCCTCGTGGCCTCAGGTCAACTGGCCGGGCGTGACGCCGTGGTCACGGCAAATGCCGTGCGCGACTGGATCGACCAGACCCGACTGGCACTACCGAGCGCGCAGCTTTACCGGATCACGTTCAGGTACGCCGACGGGTCAACCCAGACCGTGGCTGTCCCGAACACAGCGGTAACTGCGCAGACGCACGCGCTGTTAGTGCCGCGCTAGCGCTGATTTCGCTCTCGGCGCAGCGGCCGTGGCGGCATCGGCAACACGCCTCGACTAGCGTGGACGCTGCATCGCAGGTTTACGAGGAGGCTGTCGGCGTGGAGGTCAAGATCGGCGTGCTACACACGCCACGCGAGATCGTGGTGGAGAGCACCCAGTCTCCGGACGAGGTCGAGACGCTCGTCTCGGCCGCGCTGAAGAGCGTCGACGGCCAACTGGCCCTCACCGACGAGCGCGGCCGCCGGGTCATCGTGCCGGCAAACCTGATCGCCTACATCGAGATCGCGCAGGCCGACACGCGCCGGGTGGGCTTCGTCGGCGGCTGAACCAGCTTTGCCCCGCCAATGCGCGTAAATCAGCACGGCGAGCGCGCCTGCGCGGGGCAAGGCGCTAGCTGGACAGGCCGAGCTTGGCCATCCGCTCGTCGTGGCGCTGCGTGATCCGTCCGATCAAGCCGGCGACCGAGGACAGGTCTCCCGTCCCCTGCATCAGCAACAGCATCAGCGAGTCGCGCTCGGCCAGCACGTGCTGGGTCTGGCTGATCGCCTCACCGACCAGCCGGCGGGCCCACAGCGCGAGCCGCCCCGCCACCGACGGCTGCAGCTCGATCGCGCCGCGCACCTCGCTCAACGCGAACTCCGCCCGTCCGACATCGACGAGCACCTCGTGGATCAGCGCGCGGGTGTCGGCATCGACGAACTCGGCGACCTCGCGGTAGAAATCGGCGGCCATCCCGTCGCCGACGTAGGCCTTGACCACGCTCTCCAGCCATGTCGATGGCTCGGTCAGCGTGTGGTAGGTCTCCAGCGCGGCGACGAACGGTTCCATCGCCTGGGCCGGGGCGATTCCCAACGCGGTCAACCGCTGCGCCAGCAAGGTGTAGTGCCGCATCTCTTCTGCAGCCATCGACGACATGTGGGCGCGGCCGTCCAGCGTGGGTGCCATGCGCGCGTCATCGGCGAGCCGGTCAAAGGCGCTCAGCTCGCCGTAGGCGAGCGCGCCGAGCAAGTCGACGGTCGCGTCGGACTGGTCCGGAAGTGACACCACGGCAGACTAACCGGGCGTGCCGGGTAGGATGACGATTGCCAAAGAATCTGCGCGTTGACCGCGCTGCCTCCCTCCGAACAGGTCGCAGGCATTCTCGTCGCCGGTCAGCGCACCCAATGAGGATGCATATGACCGACAACTCAACATCAGCACTGCCCATCGACCCGGAGGTCGAGCCCGCGCCGTTAGTGGCACGCGCGCCCGTCCGCCCGGACTCCCCCGCGTTCAGCGACTTCGAGATCCGTCCCGAAATCATCGAGGCGCTCGCCGATGTCGGAATCGTCAAGACCTTCGCGATCCAAGAGCTCACCCTGCCCCTCGCGTTGGCCGGCACCGATCTGATCGGCCAGGCCCGCACCGGCACCGGCAAAACGCTCGGATTCGGCGTGCCGATGCTGAACCGGCTCAATCTGCCCGGTGGCGACGCCGCCGCACCGCAGGCGCTGATCATCGCGCCGACTCGCGAACTCGCCGTGCAGGTCTCCGGCGACCTCGCGGCCGCGGGCAAGAAGCTCGGCGCGCGGGTGCTGACGATCTACGGCGGACGTGCGTACGAGCCGCAGATCGACGCGCTGCGCAAGGGCATCGACGTCGTGGTCGGCACGCCCGGACGGCTGCTCGACCTCGCGCAGCAGGGCCATCTGGTGCTCGGCAACGTCCGCATCCTGGTGCTGGACGAGGCCGATGAAATGCTCGACCTCGGTTTCTTGCCCGACATCGAGAAGCTGATGAAGATGCTGCCCGAATCACGGCAGACGATGCTCTTCTCGGCGACCATGCCCGGTCCGATCGTCGCGCTGGCACGCAGCTTCCTGAACCAGCCGATGCAGATCCGAGCCGAGACCGACGTGGTGCACACCAGCACAAACCACGTCGACCAGTTCGCCTATCGCGCACACTCAATGGACAAGGTTGAGGTGCTCGCGAGAGTGCTGCAGGCACGCAACCGCGGCCTGACCCTGATCTTCGTGCGGACGAAACGATCGGCGGCGAAGATCGCTGACGACCTCGGCGAGCGCGGTTTCGCAGTCGCAGCCGTGCACGGTGATCTCGGTCAAGGCGCGCGCGAGCAGGCGCTGCGCGCGTTCCGTTCCGGCAAGGTCGACGTGCTCGTCGCCACCGACGTCGCGGCGCGCGGGCTCGACGTCGAAGGCATCACGCACGTCATCAACTACCAGGCACCCGAAGACGAGATGACCTACGTCCACCGCATCGGACGTACTGCGCGAGCCGGCGCATCCGGCACTGCAATCACCCTGGTCGACTGGGACGACATCCCGCGCTGGAAGCTCATCTGCGACAAGCTCGACCTACCGTTCCACGAGCCGGTCGAGACATATTCGACGTCGCCGCATCTGAGCCTTGAACTCGACATCCCGCTGGACGCCAAGGGCTTGCTGCCGCATGCCGAGCGCACCCGAGCCGGCCTCGCGGCCGAACAGCTCGAGGATCTCGGCGGACGCCAGCCACGCTCGGCTCCGCGGCCGTCGGGCCCGAGCCGTGCGCGCGCGCCGCGCCCGGAGAAGGCACGCACCGAACGCACGCGCAACCGCACGCGCGGCGGCAAGCCGGTCTCCGAGTCCGAGGGAGGCGGAGCAACCGCGAAGTCGCCGGACGAGCGCGACGCCGCGCAGCGCCGCCGGCGCCGCCGTCGCCGACCGAGTGGCGGGAGCAGCGACCGCCCCGCCTCCGAGTGAACACAGCTCGATAGGTCAAGATGGCTGGCGTGAGCAGAGGAATATGACGCCGTCAGGCGTCATGCGGTCGATGATCCGCCTGAGCGCAGCGAAGGGCGGAGAAGAGACCGGATGAGCGACGGTGCGGGCGAGGACGTCGATGTCGAGGAGGCGCCAGCGCCACCTCCGCGGGTCAACGCGCTCAGTGCGGCCGCTATCGCCCGGCACAACCAGCGGATGCGGCCACTGCGCGGGATCTACGCGGCGGTTCTCGCTGTGCTCGCCGTCGCGGTCGTTGTCATAGTCGTCATCGCTTACACGAATGGCGAGATCAGTCACGTCACGCTCAAGACGGTGGCCGCCGGCCCGACCAAGGTTGCGCTTCAGTCGCCGGCCAGCACGCTGACGAGGAAGTGGACGAGCACTGACAGCACCGCGATCGGAACGCCCTACGACGACGGGACGGTCGTCACCTACGACACTCATACCGTGCGTGGACGCAACGCACTGACCGGCAAGCAAACCTGGTCGTACACGCGCACCGACCGCGCGGTCTGCACCGCGATCCAGGATCAGGGAGTAACGGTCGCCGTGTACGCGTTGCACGGCAACTGCGACGAGTTGACCGCCGTGAGTACCGACACCGGCCAGCGCAAGTGGACCCGCACGCTGGACAAGGACGGCGCCGAGTTCGACGGCCCGGCCAGCTACTCGCTGCAACCCGGCAACGCCATGTTCGTGTCGGCGACCTCGATCTATGCGGTCGCCGATGAAGACAACGCCGGGCTCGACTGGTGGACCTTCCACCACTCGGGCTGCACCATCAACAGCGCGGTCGTCGGCGTTGCCGGCGCCTTGATCAGCCAAACCTGCACGAACGAGAAGTGCGGCGATGCGAAGTTCTGCGGCGACGGCAAGCAATTGCTGCTGCGCGAAGCGACTACCGGCACCGACGACAAGTCGTCCACCAACCACAACAACCCTGATCAGATTGTGTGGAACTTGCGCAACAGCGATCTGGTGCCTGTGCTCGCCGGTAGGCAGATCGCCGCACGCGATCCGTCCACCGGACGGCTGACGCTGCTTGATGCCACGAACGGCAAGTCGAAGGGCCAGCTCGACCTCGCAAATCGGAGCGGTGCCGTCGCGACCACGTTCACGTCGGTCTTGGACGCCGACCTGATCTGGTCGGGCGGTCGCACCTACGCCCTCAAGGCCGACACGACGGCATTCGCGTGGCACGCAGATACCGGCTACCTGCCGACGGCGATCAGCACCGACGGCTCGTCACCGGGAAACCTCGCTGATGCGAGGCTGGCCGTGGCCACATCGCGCGGCATTACCCAACTGGACGGAGCCGACGGGCGCGCGAGGCACGCCTTCTCGGTGCCTGCGCCGGCGCCCGGCAGCCTCGTCTACCCGTTCGGTACCGGATTCATCGTGGCGGGCCAGACGACCACGGTCTATCAATGACGGCTCAGCTCGAACGCGGTGGCGAACCGCGCGTCATCGACGCCGATGGTGGACCGATCGCCGCGCTGCGTAGTGGCGACGCCGGCGCGACCCCGGTGCTGCTACTGCCTGGATACACCGGCAGCAAGGAGGACTTCGCGCCACTGCTCGCACGACTCGCGACGGCCGGCTTCCACGTCACCGCGATCGACCTGCCCGGCCAGTTTGAATCCTCCGGTCCGGCTGACCCGGCCGAATACACACCCGACGCGCTCGCGGCGGTCGTGCGCTCCGTGGCGGCCTCGATCGGACCGCGGATCCATCTGCTCGGCCACTCGTTCGGTGGGCTGGTGGCGCGCGCAGCAGTGATTGCGGCGCCTGACGCGTTCGCCTCACTCGTGCTGATGTGTTCGGGACCCGCGGGTATCGCCGGTGCGCGCGCGGACATGATCACCCGGTTGGAGCCGGTGCTGGCAGCGTCGGGACTTGCCGGCGTGTATGCCGCAAGCCTCACCATGTACCGCGCGCAGGCGGGCTACGTCGAGCCCGCTGCACCGTTGGCGGCATTCCTCGAACGGCGTTTCGTCACCGGCGTGCCGGCGATGCTGCAAGGGATGGGGCAGGCGCTGCGGGCAGAGCCGGATCGCGTTGCCGAACTAGCCGCCGTCGCGCCGCCGACACTCGTCATGTACGGCGTCGATGACGACGCGTGGCCGCCGGCTGTGCAACACGAGATGGCCGATCGGCTCGCCGCAGCACGCGTGGTCATCCCGAAGGCCGCGCACTCGCCTGCCGTGGAGAATCCGACCGCGACGACCTCGGCGCTCGTGGACTTCTGGCAGCGGGTATAGATAGAGCCATGGTCGATGTCGGCTACTTCGGACCGGAGAGCGTCACGTGGCGCATCCACTCCGAACCGGTAGCGATGGTCGGCGGGTTGCGCGCGCTGCTTCTGCAGGCGCTGCATCCGGGTGCAATGCGATTGCTCGCCGAACGCTCGAACTTCCGCGATGATCCGTGGTTGCGCTTCGAGCGCACCATCACCTACGTCGGCATGCTCTGCTTCGCCACGACCGCCGAGGTGGATGAGGCCGCTGCCCAGGTCCGAACCGTGCATCGAGCACTCGGTGTCGATGACCAGGAGCAGCTCGCGTGGGTGCACGCCTGCCTGGTCGATTCGTTCCTCGTCGCGGCACGCGCGGCCGGGGTACACCTCAGCGCGTCCGAGCGCGATGAATACGTTCGCGAGCAGCGGATCGCCGCCCGTCTCGTGGACGTGGCCGCACCGCCATCATCGTTCGTCGAGCTGAAGCGATTCATCGACCAACTTCGTCCCCAACTCGAGGGGACGAGCGAGGCGCGCGACGCTGCCCGGCTGGTCGTGCTGCCGCCGCTGCCGGTGCGGCGCAGCCTGGTCGTCCCTGCGCGGCTCGGCTGGACGACGATCTCGACGCTGGCGGTGGGCCTGCTGCCGAAGTGGGCGCGTTCGCTCTACGGGCTGCCGCCGCTGCCCGGCGCGGCGTTCACGACAGCTGCTGGAATGCGCGCATTGCGCCGCACCGTGCGCGCGTTGCCGCTGCAGTACCGCGAAGGCCCGCTCTACCGACAGGCCAAGGCGCGCGTCGCCGCGCTCAACAGCTAGGGCCGGCGGGCTGTTGCCCGCCGGCCCCACTGCTATTGCGTCAGAACTACTTGACCGTGACGAACCGCCACATGCCCATGAAGAAGTGCGGCATGCCGGTCATCATGTCTGGCCAGAAGCACGCGACCAGGTACTTGCCGGCCGGGATGTTCCAGCGCAGCAGCTGCGACGTGCGCGGCGATATCACACCAGAGCCGGCCTCACCCTTGAGCGCCCACGGCGGGTTGCCCTGCGCGCCGGAATTGATGAACTGGTGCACCTGCTTGCGGGTGGTGTTCGGCTGCACCTGCTGCATCTCGACGAAGTGCGGCTGGTCGCTGTGGTTGTAGATGCGTGTCCATCCCTTCGCCGGCACGCCGGCACTGCCTGGGTCGAAGCCGTAGGTGAAGGTCGTGAGCCGACCCTGGTACGGCATCGCTGCCTGGTGGGCCGGCGCGTTGCCGCGCACCTTGAGGAAGTTGACTGCGCTGCCGTTCTGGTCGATCAGCACGTAATCTCCGGCTGTCAGCCTCACCGACATCGCGCCCGGCCGCTTCGGCCTGGCCTCGGCACCACCGCGGAAAGTGATCCGGTGGTCGATCCGCTTGATGGCGGGCACGTTTCCGCTGAGCGCCTTTTGCAGGTCGGCGCCGGCCTGCGGCAGCGAGTAACCCTTGTGCAGCTTGGCCACCTGCAGGAGGTGATCACCCTTGTGCGTCACGACCTTGAACTCGATCGTGCCGGCGCGCACCGAGCCGGTGCTGAGGTTGATGTGCTTACTGTTGATGTGGGCAACGACGACCGGAATCTTGGCTGCCTTGGCGGCGCCAGCGCTGCCCGGTGCGGCCAGAGCGCTGACTGCGAGGACTGCCACCCCGGCTGTGGCGACCCCGATAGCGGCACGTTTGCGAATGCTCATGAACTTGTGTCCTCCCGTTGGTGTGAGCAATAAGGAGTCAGTACAACCGCTCGGCCCGACCCGATCAATACGCGACACCGGTTTGGGAGCCAGGTTGGCGCAAGAATGCGATGACGACTCGGATAATTCGGACGTCCCGTCCGTGGGCTTAACCGGGAGGTTACGGTCAAACGTTAAGGTCCAGTCCGGCCCACGGCTCGAACTCGCCTGACGCGGCGAGACCCTCGGGACAATGCGCGCGGAAGTCGCACCACGAACACGCCGGGGACGGCCGCGGCGGGAACATCTCGTCGGTGTGCGCGCCGGCGGCAAGCGTGTCAGTCGCCGTGACGATGTCGGCCGCGGTCGCCTCGGCTCGAGCCACGTGGCGGGCGAGCGACTCGTCGGTGTGGTCGAACGCGGCGACGGTGCCGGACGGGACGTGATGCAGCTCAACACGGCGGCAGGCGCGGCGCAGGGTACGACGTACCGCAAGCACGTAGAGCGCGAGCGCCAGAGAGCCGCGTGCCTCGTCGGCGGTGCTCGTGCGCTTGCCCGTCTTGTAGTCGACCACGACGAGCTCGTCGCCACGATCATCGACACGGTCGATGCGACCACTGATAGCCAGTGCATCGGTGGTCGCTGACACGGTGCGTTCGACACCGACCGGATCGCGGCCGGCATCGATGTCGCCGAGATAGCGCGCCACCCATGCCCCGGCGACGGCACGCCACCGCGCCGACTGCTCGGCGTCGCGAAACCCATCGTCGTGCCAGTTCTCGGTGACGAGCCGTTCGCCGGCCGCGACGGT
This sequence comes from Jatrophihabitantaceae bacterium, assembly GCA_035656595.1. Lineage (GTDB taxonomy): Bacteria > Actinomycetota > Actinomycetes > Mycobacteriales > Jatrophihabitantaceae > RYN-133. The sequence continues at coordinate 11,841 of DASRSG010000212.1, forward strand.
GCGCTCGGATGTGGCCAGTGACCACCATTTCGCCAGCGCCAGGTGCACGGTCGCGCCGACGGTGTTGTGCGCCCAGGGCCGTCCCCGCTGTGGCATCGGCTTGTCGAGATAAGTGAAGCGATATCGGCGCGGGCAGTCGAACGACGCCAATCGCGACGGCGTGCAGGAGAACAGCCGGCGCGGCATTCCCGGCAACGTCATCGCGGACCCACCGTGTCGAGGAAGTGCGGCAACGCCAGCAACGCTTCGTATGCCGCCGGTCGCGTCGTGCGCAGCGCGAGCGGCGTCGGCTTGTTCGTGCCGTGGTAGTCGGACGATCCGGTCGCGATCAGACCAAGGTCGGCGGCGAGCTCAGCCGCATGCGCGCGATCGCTCGCATCGTGGTCGGGATGATCGACTTCCAGCCCGACCAGGCCGGCTGCTGCCATCGCGGCGATGGTCTCGTCGCTCACGACCGGCCCCCGGCGGCGAGCGAGCGGATGCGCGAACACCGCCAGGCCGCCGGCCGCGCGAAGAAGCCGGATCGCCTCGAACACGTCGGTGTCGACCTTGCGCACGTAGTAGCGCCGGCGCGAGGAAAGCAGATCACGAAAGGCAGTGTCCACGTCGGGTACGACGCCGGAGGCAACGAGCGCGCGACCGAGGTGCGGCCGGCCGACCGGACCACCGCCAGCGAGCGCCTGCACCTGCGGCCAACTGATCGGGATGCCGTCGGCGGCCATGTTCTCGGCCATCTGCTGCCCGCGTCGCGCGCGGCTTTCGCGCAGCCGCGCACGCTCGCAGCGTAGCTCCGCGTTGTCCGGATCGAAGAGATACCCCAACAGGTGCAGGCTGATCCGCCGTCCATCCGGATCGACGTGCGCGCAGGAGAATTCGGTGCCGCGCACGATCGTCATCCCGGTTGGCCGCGCGGCCAGCGCCTCGTCCCAACCTGCCGTGGTGTCGTGATCGGTGATCGCGAGCACGTCGATAGCCGCGGCCGCCGCCGACGCGACGAGTTCGGCGGGAGTGTCGGTGCCGTCAGAAGCAGTGCTGTGGGTGTGCAGATCGATGCGCATCGAGAGCAATCATCGCTTGCGCAGCGACGGCGGTCCGAGGCGAGGCAGCGGTTGAGTGACGTTGGTGGGGCTTGGCGGCAGCCCGTCGTCAGGGTCAGGGGCCACCCGGTCGCCGAAGACGATCGCCCGTAGGTCTGCGTAGAACTCGTTCGGATGCGCGATGCGCCGTAGCCGCCGCACATCAGGATGATCGCCCGGTGCCTCGAGTTCGATCGTGCCGTAGTCGAGCAGCTTTCCCGGCACGGTTTGGATAAGGCGCACGCCCGACACGCGCTCGATGCGCAACGACGCCTCAGTGTTGGTGGTCTCGGGCACACCTTGGATGCGGATGATCCGCTTCTGGGTGAGGATCACGATCTCAGCGCGCCACGTGTGCCAGCGCAGGAACATGTTGGCGCCGATGATCAGCACTAGCACGATCAGCATGGCGGGGGCGAACAGCCCCCAAACCAGTAGCACAAGCAGCGCGACTGTCGACCACCCGTGCCGGGGCGGGCGGAACAGCACCATCCAGTGATGGCTAGTGCGCGCGATCTCGGGTAACTCGGACCGCATCAGAGGCGGCACGGGGTCTCCAGCAGGTACGCAGTCAGGACGTGAGCTTGTCGACGAAGTTGCCGATGCCGTGAGCCACGTTCACCGCCGAATGCCAGCCGGTGTGGAAGATGCTCGCGGCCTGGTCGGGCGAGGTGCTGATGTAGAACAGCAAGAACGCTGCGATGAGGCCGGCGACCACGAGCTTAACCATGACCGCCGACCCCCTTTCGCGTTGTGCCGGAGCATGGCACACCCCCGCGGCGCCCATGCTCCTGTTCTTTGGTACCGCAGTCGTCGCCGGATCGGGACGCGACACGCCGCGCACGTGGCAGGCTGGTCGGATGCTTACGCGCGTCGCGTGTGCCGGCGCGATCGTCTTCGACGCCGCCGGCCGGCTGTTGGTGATCGAGCGCGGCCGGCCGCCGGGGCAGGGCTTGTGGTCAGTGCCGGGCGGCCGGTGCCAGGCCGGCGAATCACCCGAAGCGGCGTGCGTCCGCGAGGTTGTCGAAGAGACCGGACTGCAGGTGCGCGTGCTGCAACGGGCCGGTCGCGTCGAGCGCGAGGCGTCCGACGCCGTCGTCTACGACATTGACGACTTCGTCTGCGCTGTCATCGACGGCACGCTTGCAGCCGGCGATGACGCGATGGACGCCCGATGGGTGTCGCAGGCCGAGCTGGACGCGCTACCGCTCGTGCCGCTGCTGCGCGACACCTTGCAGGAGTGGAACTGCCTGCCGCGCTGCTAGCGCTCCGGGCTGGGCCGGCCGGGCTGCTCGCCGCCGCGAGCGTCGATGTACTCGCGGGTCGGCACCATCACCTTGCGGCGGAAGATGCAGACGACAGTGCCGTCCTGGTTGTAACCGATCGTCTCGACGTAGACCACGCCGCGATCGGACTTCGACTTCGATGGCGTCTTGTCGAGCACCGTCGTCTCGCCATAGATCGTGTCGCCGTGGAAGGTGGGCGCGACATGCCGCAGCGACTCAACCTCGAGATTGGCGATCGCCTTGCCGCTGACATCCGGCACCGACATGCCCAAGAGCAGCGAGTAGATGTAGTTGCCCACCACGACGTTCTTGCCGAAATCAGTCGTCTTCTCGGCGTAGTTGGCGTCCAGGTGCAGCGGGTGATGGTTCATCGTCAGCAGGCAGAACAAGTGGTCGTCGTACTCGGTCACGGTCTTGCCCGGCCAGTGCTTGTACGTGGCCCCGACCTCGAACTCTTCGTAGTAGCGACCGAACTGCACGATTGTTTCCCCTCGTCGAGCGGCACTGTTCACCCGCGATACTGCCCCGTCGGTGGGTTCATCCGCGCGTCGGAGGGGGAGAATGTGTCCGATGCCAAATGTTCCGCGCCCGCGAGCGCTCGTCCCCGGCAGGTTCACGCCGGGACGGCGCCACCGCGGGCACTCCGCTGCAGCGGTCGAGGTCGACATCTCGGACGCCATCGTCGACTGCGCGATTTACGTGCAGGGCTGCCGGCAAGGCGCGCTGCTGGACTGGCACGAAGCGATCGACGAGGTCGAACGCACCGGCGAAGGGTTCGTCTGGATCGGCCTGCACGAACCGTCCGAGGCGCAGTTCGCCGGCATCGCCGAGCGCTTCGGCCTGCACCCGCTCGCGGTCGAGGACGCCGTGCACGCGCACCAGCGGCCCAAACTCGAGACCTACGAAGACCTCGTCTTTGTCGTGGTGAAGACCGTGCACTATGACGACAAGCTGCCCGGCGGCATCGCCGAGGTGGTCGAGACCGGGGAGGTGATGATCTTCGTCGGCAGCAACTTCGTCATCACCGTCCGGCACGGCGAGCACGGCGGCCTGCAGCGCGTGCGCAAGGAGTTGGAGGCCGACATGGATCTGCTCGGCCTGGGCCCGTCGGCGGTGCTGCACGCGGTGCTCGACTCGATCGTCGACTCCTACGTCGTTGTCTGTCGCGCGCTGCAGGAGGACATCGACGAAACCGAGACCGCAGT
>DASRSG010000213.1:0-20450 GCA_035656595.1 Jatrophihabitantaceae bacterium
CGACCGCGAACGGCGTGAACTGGTGGCTCCAGCCGATGGTGGTGGCAATGATCAGCGCGTACCAGAGTTGCCACCAGGCGAGCCGGAATCCGGGATGCCGGCGCGAAGGCAGGATGACGTCGTCCACGGTCGCGGCCGGTCGCGGATTCGCCAGGCACACCGCGAACAGGCACAACCCGAGCACGTAGCCCATCGACTGCGGCGAGAAGTAATCCTGCTGCAGCACGTTCGCCAGGCAGGCGACGGTGCCCACCAGGTAACCGGTCAACCGGTCGTAACCGACGATGCGGCACAGTGCCGAGACGATGGCGAACGTGGTCAACGCCATCAGCAACGGCCAGTAGGTCTCCAGCCGGATCCGGTCCGACGAGTCGCCCACGCCGTCCAGCGCGGCGGCGACCCCGCTGAAGAACCCGTTCCAGTCGGCATAGATGCCGGCGATGCCGTCAACCTTGCCGTGGGCAATGATGAACGAGACGATGTCCATGTGCTTCTGCGCGGCCGGCGAGCGCGGCACTGAGTAGACCAGGATCGGCACCGCGAACACCGCGCTGACCAGCTGCAGGCCGGCGAACAGCACGCCGCCGGCGAGACGACGCCATGCGTAGAACGCGATCGCGGCGATCATCACCGCGAGCGACAGGTACCAGGCCACGCCGATCTTGGTGAGGTAGCCGCCGATCGGCACCTCGAAGCCGATCCGGGTGTGGCGCGCCTGGTAGAGGCTGTAGCCGAACGCGGCCACGCAACACAGGCCGACCAGTTCGGACACGCCGGCACGCACGTCGGGGTTGGCCGCCTGCACCGCGCGACGCAGCACGGTTTGCACCGCGCCGTTTCGCACGCCCGGCACCAGCACGCGGGCGTGCAGCACCAGGCTCGCCCCGACCAGCAGCACGACCAGGATCGTGGGATGCCAGAACTCGGCCTCCACCATGGCCAGCCCGCCGAGCACCCAGGCCGAGAAGCCGATGCCGACCGCGCCCGCCGCGCCCAGCTCAACACCGTCCTTGCGCCCGATGACCGAGGCCGACGACCCGACGCCGTAGATCAGTGCGGCGAAGCCGAGCGGGACGGCGACTGCCGGCGGCGCGAGCAACGCGGCCAGCCCGAACGCGACGAACGAGAGCACGCCGAGCAACGAGCCGGCCACCCGGCGGGTGTCCGGTTGGGCGGCTGCGACCGAGGTCGGGACGAGGACGCGAGACAGGGACAGCGAGAGCATCACAACCCCGCTCGCACGGCACGCGCCTGGCGTCGCGACTTCAGGTAGTAGTACGGGCTGAGCACCATGCCGAGCAGCTCGACCAGCAACAGCCCGCGCGGCGCATCAGCATCGGACAAGTCATCTTTCGGTTTGCCGATCTCGCTGCGGACGGTGCCCACCAGCCGTCCGAAGCCGGTGCCGATCCGGCGGATCACCAGCCACCGCGTGTCGCGACGCGACAGGTGCGCCAGCACGAACGAACCCAGACCGACGCCCCACGAGAACATCTGCCTGCGCAGCTCGGCAGCGGTGGCGCGGTGGTGATGCCACACGATCGCCCGCGGCGTGTACGCGATGGCATAACCGCGCAACAGCACCCGGACGAACGCGTCCAGATCCTCCCCGCCACCGGTCGGCGTGCCGGCGCCGAGCACGACGTCAAACCCCGAGATGTCCTCGAGCGCCTTGCGCCGGAACGCGAAGTTCGCGCCGGTGCCGAACTTGCCGGGCGTGTACGGGAACAGCGCACCGAGGTCGTGCTTGGCCAGGCTGTTCGTGTGCGCGGTCAGGTCGGACGACCAGTTGCTCGCCCGCGCGTCGAAGTAGCGTTCGAGCGCGGTCGGGATGTCGGCCGTGCACACCATGCCCGTGACGCAGCCGACGCTCTCGTCAGCAACCAACGTGCGCATGATCTCGCGCAACCACTGCGCGTCGACCGACACGTCGTCGTCGGTGTAGGCGACGAACTCGCTGCGCATCGCCGCGAGTCCGCTGTTGCGCGCGTGCGACAGGCCGGGTGTCGGTTCGAGGACGTACCGGGCGCGCTCGAATCCGTCGACGATCTCGCGGGTGCTGTCGTCGGCCGGCGCGTTGTCGACGACGACGATCTCGAAGTCGGGGTAGTCGAGCGCGTTGAGCCGCGCCAGGCAGGCGCGGATCTCGTCGGGCCGGTTGCGCGTGCACACGATGACCGTCGCGAACGGCCAGTCCTGCTCGGCCGGCGCAGGCTCGCCCGTCCGGCGGTCGAAGGACGGGCCGAGTTGCTCGCGGGCCTGCCGGTCGACGTCGGCCACGTCGAGTTCGCCGGGCCCCAGCGCGAACTCGACGTATCCGAGGGGATTCCCATCCGAGATGACCAGTGCACGCGCCGCGCTGTGCTGCGGGCCGCGCGGCACGACCGACTCGATGCGCCGCTGCGGCAGGGTGTACTGCACGCACCACGTCCCGCTCACTCTTCACTCACCGCTTCAGCGAAGTCGCGCAGCGTGATGCCCTGCCCGGCCCAGTACGCCACGTTCGGCACGTCCGGTGCGGGATGCATCAACCCGAGCAGCGAGTCAGCACGAAAGCCCGTGCGCACGCCGACGGCCTCACCGACACGCAGCCCGCGGTACAACAGCTTCGAGGCAATCGCGACGGTGCGCACCGGCTCGGTGCCGTGCAGGCTGGCGATGATCTCGGTGAACGGGACGGCACGCGGATGCGCCACGCCGAGCACGCGATGCTCGATGGGCAGTTGCCCGGCTGCGGCAAGCACGCAGCGCGCCATGTCGTCGGCGTGCACGGTGAACTGGTGCGAATCCGGTTTGAGCACCGGGACGACGGGCAGCTTGGCGACCCGCTGCAGCGCGCCGATCATGCCGCCCTTCGCACCGCCATGCACAAGGCCGAGCCGCAACGACGTGCCGCCGCGCGCGGTGACCAGCTCCTCGCAGGCCAGCTTCGTCCGTCCGTACAACTGGGACGTGCCGGCGTAGGCCGACATCGACGAGATGAGCACGACGTTCGGCACGTCACTGGCCGCGGCCAGCAGCTTCGCGGTACCGCCTACGTTGGTGCGCTCGATCGAACTCGCGTCACGCGCGCGCAGGTCATAGGCGCAATGCACCAGTGCCGACAGGTTTGCCGGCAACGTCCGCGCCGGTCCGTCGGCCAGGCTGTAGGGGATGAACTCGTAGCGCGCGTCACGCGGGCCGGATCGTTGCAGCGGGTGCACCCGCCAGCCGGCCGCGCTGAACGCGCGCGCCAGCGTGCTGCCGACATAGCCGTTGGCTCCGGTGATCGCGACCGAGCGCTGCTCAGGCATCGCGCACCGCCGTGGCGATCCGGTGCGCGTTGGCCATCACGCTCAGGGTGAACGTGGTCGACGGGATCGACGGCAGCACCGAGCCGTCGATCAGGTGGATGTCGCGCCACTCGCCGATCCGTCCCAGCACGTCGGAATCGACACCGTGCGCGAAGGTACCGCCGAAGTGGTAGCTCTTGCCCGGCCCCGAGCGGCGCACCATCGGCAGCACCGGGTGCAGATCGAGCTTCGGTCCGAGCGCGGCGAGCCTGCGCAGCACCGAACGCAGCATCGGCGGCCGGTCGTCGGAGTTCGTGCAGATCGCGACCTCGGGCAGCGCACCTTCGCGGCGCGCAAGCAGTTCGACCCGCAGCTGCGGCGACTCCCACGACGGCAGGTAACCGAGCCCGGCGGTCACCCGGCCGAGCACCGCACCCTGCAGCGGCCGCGGGACGAAACGCGGCAGCGCCTCGTCGATCGCGGGGTTGTACGGGTAACAGTGGATCTGCGAGGTGGTGTACGCCTCGTCGTCGAACTTGAGCAGGATGTTGAACTGGTTCAGCGTGAACGCGCTCTCGCGCCGCGGGTCACCGGTGTTGCGCCGCGACACGAACGGGACGAGGAACTGCATCGACTCCTTCAGCTCGAGCCGGCGCGGTGGCGCGGCCAGTGAGTTGAGCGCGATGCGGGTGCTGCCCAGCCCGCCGGCAGCGAGGAACACCCGGTCGGCATCGAGCACGATCGCCCGGTCGGTGCCGAGATCGCGGCCGTGTACGCGCGGCGTTCCGCCCGGCGCCTGGCCCACCTCGGTCACCAGGATGCGGTCGAGGTATTTCACCCGGCCGCTGCTCACGAACCGTTCTACGGTCTGCCGGGCCGAGTAGATCAGCGAGTACGGGCAGCCGGTCATGCACAGCCCGCAGCGCACGCAGTCGTTCGCGGCGAACGCGAGCCGTGCAGCGCCGACGATCGCCCCCTTCGCGCGGATGGCGCGGCGATGCCGGCGGTAGCGCTCGAGCACCGCCGAGCTGCGGCGGGCCAGCGGCGGTAGCGCCGCGCTGGCCGCGATGAGCGGGAAATCCTCGGCGTAGTCGTCGTCGGCGGCGGCGAGCGGGACCTCGCCGAGCACGGCCCGGTAGTGCGGCTCGATGTCGCTCCAGCCGAACGGCCAGCGCGCGAACGTCGACCGCGAGAACGGCATGATCTGCGCGCCCCACACCGTCGAGAACCCGCCGAGCGCACCGGACACCGCAGCCGCATTGCCTGCCGTCGGCGCATGCAGGCCGCGCTGCTGGCCAAGGTCGGTGAACGGGTAGTCAGAGCCGTAGGTACGCTTCTCCGGCAGGGCCGCGTCGGCAAGTTTGGCCGGCTGCGCGGTGATCCGCGCGAGGTCGGCCGCGCTCCACTGACCCGGTTGCGCCGCGCTCATCCGGCCGACGGCAGCAGCCGCCTCGGCGTCAAGTTGCGCACCGATGTCGACGACTGTGATCTGCTGCGAGATGTCGCCCGCCAGCGCCAGGATGGCGGCCGCGGCAGCCGGACCGGACCCGACGATGACGCTATGCATCGCGCGGCAGCCCGGTGGTGAGTACCGGCCGGTGCCGGCCCAGCGCGAGTTCGGCGCGGCCGACCAGATGCCCGGACGCCGCGAGGGCCAGACCGATCACGGCGACCACGGCCCGCATCAGCGGCCCGGTCCGTCCCGTTAGAGCACTGAACAGTGCTGGGACGAGCGCGAGCAGTACGCCGAACCCGAAGCGCAGCTCCGCGCCGAGGTTGCCGGCCGCACCCAGGTCGGCGAAGGCACCCACCTTGCTGCGGTTGACGTAGAAGCAGCGCCGCCAGAAGTACTGCCAGGTGAGCCGCTGCGGGGCGACGTAGTGGTGCACCTCGGCGCGCGGCTCGTAGAGCACGGCAGCCGCGCCGTGGGTGTGCGCGATGCGGTGCGAGAGATCCATGTCGTCGTGGTCGTCGGCGTGGAAGCCGCCCTCGGCCAGGATCGCCTCGCGCCGCACGCTCATGTTCGCGCCGATCAGGTGCCGCACCGGCGCCAGCCGGTCGGGCAGCGCCCGGTAGTGGCAGCCGAACACCCAGTCGTAGTCGGCCGGAAACCAATCCGGCCGCGGTGCCCCGTAGTTCGCGCGAGGGGCGCCGCCCACCGCCACGGCCCGCGGGTCGGCGTAGACGGCGAGCAGCCGCTCCAGCCAGTCCGGCGCGGCCGCGGCGTCGTCGTCGAGGAAGGCGACGATGTCGGCGCGGCACTGCAGCAGGGCGGTGTTGCGGGCCGAGCCCAGCCGTCCGGCGAATTTGTTCTGCACGACGGTGACGTTGGCCAGCTCGCGCCACTCGGCCTGGCACCGCTCGTACAAGGCGGGATTGTGATCGACGCAGATGATCAGCTGTTCGGGGGCACGGGTCTGCGCCAGCGCCGAACGCACCGATGCGACGAGCAGGTTCCAGCGATCAGCGGTGTAGGTGCAGATGACGACATCGGCGCTGAGGCCGGCCACGTCCGTCGTGGTCACCTGGCCTCCGGAAGTCTCGATGCTGCTCATGTACCGCGCTTGTTCGTGATCCAGCGCAACAACTTCATTGAACCGTGTACGTGGGCAGCCAGGAACTCGCTGTCAGGAAAGGTCACCCCGACCGCGTAGAGCACCCCGTTGGGAAATGCCGGCAAGCGGGCCAGGTGCCGCTTGATCGGGTGCCCTTCCGCACCGCCGTTCAGCAACGCGAGCACGCGGCGCGGGTAGCCGATTTCGGCGGTCAGCCACGATTGCGGCACGTCGAACGGGCGCACGTCTGCCGGCAGGCTGGTGAGTACGGCACCGACCCAGCCGGCCAGCCCGGCCGCCTCGGCGCGGGCGGTCATCTCAGCGACGTCGATGACCCGGCCCAGTTCGACGATGTCGCGCCACACGATCAGGCTGCGGCCGGGCTCGCTGCGGTCGCTGACGATGTGCAGGCACGAGATCAGGAAGTTGTCGACGGCATCGAGGACGGGCAGGTTCACTCCGCAGGACGTGCCCTGCGCGGACCGTCCGACCAGATCCTCGGTCGGCAGGGCGAGGCCCCACAGCCACGGCGGCACGTGGTGATGCAGATCGATGCGGCCGAGGTCGCCGTGCTCGAGGTTGACCGCCTCGCGGCAGCGCCTGATGAAGTAGTCGCGCTGCTCGCGGCGGGCCAGATCGGCCTGCCAGCCGGCCTGCTCGAGCAGCCCGAAGGCCCGCGCGAAGTCTCGTTCGGGTAGCAGGAAGTCGATGTCGCCGAACGGGCGCAGCCGCCGGTGCGGATAGTGCGCGGCGATGCCCGGGCCCTTGGACACCGCAAATTCGATGCCGTTGGCGGTGAAGATTCGGGCGGCCTGTTCGGCCTCGCGCACGAGCGCCTCGATGCGCAGCTCCCCCATCGCCTGGTGGATCGGCAGGAACTCGGCCAGCTCTGCCGGGATGTCCGCGTCGTGGGCGCGCACGTAGTCGAGCAGCAGCGGCCCCAGCCGCGCGCCGATGATGTCGTCGAACTCGTCCGCACTCAGTTCCGGCAGGTCGAGTGCCGCCCGGTACGGGGCGAACAGCACGGTGGAGGTCCACGGCCGAAGCCGCGGCATCAGCGCAACCAGGGCGGCGTGGGCCTGCTGCTGCGCGTGAGCCATGCCCGTCCACCCTCCGACTGCCACTGTCAGCGAACGCCGCGCGCCGGACATCGCCCCTATGTGATCCAACGGTAGGTGATACCCAGGTGAGGTGGCGCCCCTACCGGGCAGCCGCCAGCCGTTGTATCTCGACGTGGGACTTGATCGCGGACGGCTCGGCGCCATCGAGCCATGCGTGGGCCGGCTCGAGCCCGATCCCGCTGAACGGCACGCCGATGACGATGTCGGGGGCGGCGCCATGCCGGGCCAGCCAGGCCTGCGCGACCACGGCCCGCTCCAGGCAGTTGGGCGAAAGGCGGGTGAGGAACGCCCAGACGCCGCGGTCAGCACCGTGCCCCAGCTTCGGTGCCCACGGCCGGGCGATCTGCGTGCCGACCCGGCGCAACCGATGGCGCACTAGCAGTGTCGTGAGCGCCGCCCACAACGCTGCTGCGAGGACATCGGGCCGTGCTCGCCACATGCAGCCTTCGCCTGCCCTCCCTGGAGGCAACTTTGCTCAGAAGCTAGTCCAGCAGGGCTTCGGCGGCCACCGCCGCAGACCAGACCGGGATGACCTGGCGCTGCCGGCGGCGCGGGCGCCGGCTGAGCACCCGCTCGCTGCGCATGAGCTCGCGCGCCCGGCGCCGTTCGGTGCCGAGGGTCTTCAGCACGCGGAACCCGTCAGAGACGGCGTTGAGGTTGCTGAGCCCGTAGATGCGGGGTTTCTCGTAGCTGGGCACCTCGGTGATGTTGAGCCCGGCCGCGGCCACCCGGCAGTTGAGCACGGTTTCGATCTCGAAGCCGTCGCCCCACACCATGCTCGGGGGTTCATAGGCCTCGACCCCGGTCGAGGGCAGGTCGAGGTGGTGCAGGACGTCGCTCCAGAACGCGTTGAAGCCGTAGCACAGGTCGGTGAACCGGGTACGCATCATCGAGTTGGCCAGCGCGTTGAGGCCGAAGTTGCCCAGCCGCCGGAACCGGGTGATGTCGGCGCTACCGCCGCCGTCGCAGAACCGGCTGCCCTTCGCGAAGTCGGCGCCGGCGGTGAGCACCTCGACGAAGCGCGGGATTTCCAGCGGGTCGGCCGAGCCGTCCGCGTCGAACATCACCAGGATGTCGCCGGTCGCCTCTTCGAAACCGCACGCCAGCGCGTTGCCCTTCCCCTTGCGGGTCTGGTTCACGATCTTGATGCCGGGCAGCAGCCGCTCGGCGACCTCGACGGTGTCGTCGACCGACTCGCCGTCGACGAGCACGACCTCATCTACCGGCGGCAGCTTGGGCAGGATCACCTCGAGGTTGCGCGCCTCGTTCATGGCTGGGATGACCACCGAGACGGTCGGATTCGCCGGCCGGTTGTGCAGTAGTGCGGTCACGAGACAATCCCAACTGCTAGCGCCGATGCAACTGCACGGAGGCGTCGCACCCGGCTTATTCGTGCAAACTTCGAGACGCTCACCCGGAGATAACATCTCGCATTCGCTAATTACCGTTGTCTAAAACCATATCCAAATTGCACATAGTCTCAAACCGAGAACGACACGCAGAACATATCTCTGATCTTTGTAATTTCGGTGTGAATTTGCGCGTGATATTCGCGCTAAGAATGGGATTCAGATAATGGTTAGGGTAGGGCTAGGGTGGTATCGCCCGGATTCGAGTGCAGGAGGTGGAACGTGTCAGACGGTGCTGCCAGCAAGGCCGACGCAGCCGGCGCAGCCACGCTTTCCCTGCGCGTTGACGAGCTCAAGTGGACCGAAACCGATCGCGGCGTGACGGTGCTGGACCTGCGTAGCGCGCGCTACCTGCAGCTCAACCGCTCCGGTGCCGTGCTGTGGACGCGGCTCAGTGTCGGTGCCACTGTCGAGCAGCTGATCGACGCGTTGTGCACTCGCTATGGCATCGAAACCGAGCGGGCGCGTCACGATGTTGACGAGTTCCTGGCGGCACTGCGCACGCGCAATTTCCTCGCGCCGTAGTCGCGACTCAGTCGGGGAGCGCGTCGAGCAGCGCGCTCATCGCCGCATCGATGTGATCCCAGTCACGCGGACGAGCGAAGGTGAGCATCGGCTTGGCGATGATCGGCAACCACGCTGCGGTGCTCGTCTCTTCGATGATGATTCCGCGCGCATCTACCAGTCGCGTAAGGCGATCCGGTGCTGCCACCTCCGCGACGCGCACATCGGCATCGCTCCACTCGAGCACGATCCAACCGCGAAACGGCAGCTCCGCCGCGACGCCGCCGAGCGCAACCCGCCAGCGCGGCCGGGTGCCGACCACGCCAAGATCACGTCCCAGTGCGAAATGCTGCGCAGCGTGTTCGCGTAGATCGAGAATGCGTGGACCGGCGAGTGCGATGTCGCCGTCGAGCACGAGCAAGTCGTCGGCAAAGATCACGACGTCGTGGCTTGCCAGCCAGGCCAGTGCAGAACTCTTCCCGCTCTCGCGATCACCGAGGACGGCCCACACGCCGCCGTCGTGTACGAAGCTGCCCGCGTGAAACGTGCGCCGGCCGAGCCAGGCACCGGCCACCAGCGCGGTGATCGCCAGGTGCGGGTGCACCAGCGCCTCCGGAGCTGGTGGCCCCGGAAGGGTCAGCTCAGTACGTGCCGCCGCGCGATCGAGGCGCGCGATCCCGCCACCGTGCAACAGGGCGGTAGCCGAACTGTCGTCCATATAGTCGCCAACACCGTCATAACGAACGGGATTCTCGACACGCCAGGTGACGTCCCATTCCGGCCATGTGACTGGTGCCACAATAAGCGGGTTTGCGGCTCCGTATGAAGTGAGTGTTAAGCCATAGGCCCCAAGTGACTGACACGTTAATGCAATGGCCAAAATTTACCCGCTCTCGCTTTTTCAAACGTCCGAAGTGTGTTTATGGTGAAAGTAGCGATCACGAACCCGCGTGGTTGGACCTGTGGAGAGGAGGGTTCCAATGGAGGCACACGACGCGCAGCAGTATGACGCACCCGCGATCGAAGATCTCGGGTCAGTCGCCGAGCTTACTCAGGGTCACTCCCAGGATCATGGGCATCACCACCCCGGCTGGAAGTGCAGCTGATTGCCACCGACATCGGAGGCGGTAGCGACGATAACGTCGCTACCGCCTCTGTTTTTTGCAGACGGCTGTGCGGGGGTGGAGGACTGCGGTGACCGAGGCGGCGGAGCGCTCGCTCTACGACGAGCTGGAGAAGCCCACCGTCGACCGCCGCATCCGGATGCTGCCGCGGCTGCTGGTCGACGCGGTGCGCATCGTGTACCGATCCGGTGGGGCGACGTTCAAGCTCGCACTCGTCCTGCAGGTTCTTGCCAGCGCCTCCGTGCTCGTCCAGCTGCTGATCGTCCGGTCGCTGCTGACCCGCCTGATTGCCGACGGCTCGCACGTGCAGGTGCGCGACATCGTGCCCGAACTTGTCGTGCTGGTGGTCTGCCTCGGCATCACGGCTGCTTCGGCGGTCGCGCGCAACGCGCTGCAGGAGCTGCTCGCCGATCTGGTCAGCCGGGCCACCTTGCACCGGGTGCTCGCGCGCGCCGGCGAGGTCGATCTGCTCGAGTACGAGACCTCGCAGCTGCATGACCGGCTGCAGCGCGCGCTGTTCAACGGCACGTTCCGTCCACTGCAGATGACCGGCGGGTTGCTTGCCGTGCTGTCCGGCGTCGGCGGCTCGGTCGGCATCGGCATCGCGCTGTTCGCCATCTCGCCGGTGTTCTTCCTGCTCGCGATCGCGGCCTCGGTGCCGGTCTGGCTGATCGGCGTTGTCTCCAGCCGGGTGATGTACCGCTTCGCCTACGCGCAGACCCGCCGAGACCGGGACCGGCTCTACCTCCAGGAGCTGCAGAGCGAGCGGCGCGAGGCCAAGGAGGTGCGCGCCTACGACCTGAACCCATACCTGTTGCAGCTGTGGCGGGCCAACTACGACCAGCGCATCGCCGAGCTGCGTTCGGTCGTGCGGCGCCGGATCCGCAGCGGCACGCTGGCCTCGCTGCTGTCGGCGGTGCTGCTGGCCGGCGCGATCGCGGTGCTCGTCGAGCTCGTCCGGACCGGCCACATGTCCCTGGGCGCTGCCGGTGCGGCGCTGGGCGGGCTGATCGTGCTGGGCGGGCAGCTGCAGACGCTGGGCAGCGGTATCGGCGCGGTGTATGAGAGCTCGCTGTTCGTGCAGGACTACACCCAGTTCGTGGGTGCGCCAGCGCCGTCTTCGCAATCCAGCTTCGCCGGCTCGACGCCGGCGAGCCGGCCGTTGCGGTCGGTGCAGGCCCGCGGCGTCGACTTCAGCTACCCGGCCGGGGTGGGTCCGGCGCTGCGCGGGGTCGACGTCGAGGTTGCCGCCGGCGAGATCATCGCGCTGGTCGGCGAGAACGGCTCGGGCAAGTCGACGCTGACCAAGCTGCTGGCCGGGCTCTATCCCCCGCAGTCCGGCTCGCTGACCTGGAACGGTGCGGACTACGGCGCGCTCGACATCGGCACCGTGCGCGACCAGATCGCGGTGCTGTTCCAGGACTACATCCACTTCGAGCTGACGCTGGGCGCCAACGTCCACTTCGGCCGGTGGCGCCGCCCGCCCGACGAGCGCACTCTCGCCCTGGCCGCCGAGCCGGCCGGCGCCGGGCCGATCGTGGCCGGGTTGCCGCAGGGCTGGGCGACCCGGATGGGGCCGCAGTACCAGGGCGGTCGCGAGCTGTCCGGCGGGCAGTGGCAGCGCCTGGCGATCGCCCGCGCGCTGTTCCGCGACGCCCCCCTGGTGATCCTGGACGAGCCGACGGCCGCGCTCGACCCGCGCGCCGAGGCGGCCCTGTTCAGCGACGTGCGCAGCCTGTTCGCCGGACGGGCGGTGGTGCTGGTGTCGCACCGGTTCGCCAGCGTGCGCACCGCCGACCGGATCTACGTGCTGCACGAGGGCCAGGTGGTCGAGGTCGGCACGCATGACGATCTGGTGGCGCGCGGCGGTCGCTACGCCGAGATGTTCAAGCTGCAGCGGACATCCCTACTCGGCGATTGACCTGAGGCGGCGACGAAAGGTTGTCCGGGTCGACACGCCATCTGCGGAAGTATCAGCGAATATGCGGCTGACGCTAGATAGCCCGATACGCTCCTAGCGTGGACCCGGTACGCAATCCCTACGCGCCCGGGGCGGGCCAGCGCCCGCCCGAGCTGGCCGGCCGCGACACCGAGCTGCAGACCTTCGACGTGGTGCTGGAGCGGGTGGCCCGGTCACGCCCGGAACGCTCGATAGTGCTGCTCGGGCTGCGCGGGGTCGGCAAGACGGTGCTGCTCAACGCCATGCGCAGCGCGGCGGTGCGCCGCGGCTGGGGCACCGGCAAGCTGGAGGCCCGCCCCGGGCAGCCGCTGCGCCGGCCGCTGGCCGCCGCGCTGCATCTGGCGGTGCGCGAGCTGGCGCACCCACGCGATCATGCGGTCTCGCAGGTGCTCGGCGTGGTGAAGGCGTTCGCGCAGCGCGAGGAGCGCACGGCCCGTCCCGCTGCGTCGAAACAACGCTGGCAGCCGGGCATCGACGTCCCGGCCGCGATCGGACGGGCCGATTCCGGCGATACCGAGATCGACCTGGTCGAGCTGTTCACCGACGTCGCCGGCCTGGCTGCCGACACCGGGCACGGCATCGCGATCTTCATCGACGAGATGCAGGACCTCGACCCTGACGACGTGTCCGCGCTGTGCGCGGCCTGTCACGAGCTCTCGCAGCAGGGGTTGCCGCTCGTCGTCGTCGGCGCCGGGCTGCCACACGTGCCGGCCGTCCTGTCCGCGGCCAAGTCGTACTCCGAACGGCTCTTCCGGTACGCGCGTATCGACCGGCTCGAGCGCGCCGCCGCCGACATCGCCCTGCAGGTACCGGCCCGCGACGAGGGCGCCGCATTCGACGGTGATGCGCTCACCGCGATGTATGACGCGACCGGCGGCTACCCCTACTTCGTGCAGGCCTACGGCAAGGTCGCCTGGGATGTCGCACCGCGCTCGCCCATCAGCGCGGCCGATGTCGCGATGGCGGCGCCGGTGGCCGAGAGCGAGCTCGCGGTCGGGTTCTTCGGCTCGCGCTACGAGCGGGCCACGCCGGCCGAGCGCGAGTACCTGCGCGCGATGGCCGACGTCGCGCTCGTCGAGCAGCCGGACGAACCGGTGCTGACCGCGGCCGTGGCCGATGCGCTGCAACGTTCGGCGCAGTCGGTGTCGCCGGCCCGCGACGCGCTGCTCAAGAAGGGCCTGATCTACTCCGGCCAGCGCGGCCGGATCGCGTTCACCGTTCCGCATTTCGGCCGCTACCTCCGTCAGATCGAGGCGTGAGCGACGCTTGCCGAGCGAACCGAAGAGATCGTCACGCGCCGACGGTCCGCGCGAGCGCAGCGAGCCGCGGAGCGGAGCCACGTGAGCGACAGCGCGCCCGAGCGCGGCGACGATCCGCCGGAGCGGGACCGGCCGGAGGAAGAGCACGGGACCGATGGCGGCGGTGCGCACCGGCGACCACGGGTACATCGCAGCCGGAGGTGGCAGGTGCTGATCAGCCTCGGCGTGCTCGGACTGCTTTGCGCGGTGCTCGGCTTCGCCGCGTACTACTGGCACCCCGGCTCGGTCGTCACGCTCGCGATCGCGGCCATCTCGCCGTACCTGATGCTCGGTGCGTTCGTCGCGGTCGTGCTGTTCGCGATCGCACGTGGGACGACCGGCTGGATCGGTCTCGCGGTGTCGCTCCTGCTCGTCGCCTGGACGGTCGCAGTCGAGGCACCGGCATTCGTGGCCACCGCCGTCCCACCCGGACGCGACGTGGTGGTGCTGACGGCGAACCTGCGGCTGGGGACGGCCTCGCCGTCGGCGCTGGTGAACACCGTCCGCGACCACCACGTCGACGTCCTCATGCTCGAAGAACTCACCCCGGAGGAAACCGCCGCCCTGCATGAGGCCGGGCTGGACAAGCTGCTGCCCTACGGACGGATCGCGCCGCGCTACAACGCGTCGGGCACCGGTCTGCTGAGCCGGTATCCGATCTCGGACGACCGGGTGCGCAGGGACTTCCCGTTCGCACTGGTGACCGCGCGGGTCGCCATCCCGGGCTTCTCGGCACCGCCGACGCTCATCGCGCTGCACATGTTCGGCCCGTACCCCGGTGCGCAGACGCCGACGTGGGTGCACGACATCGAGCACCTGCGCTCGGTGCTGCAAGAGCCGCCGACCGACGCGCCGGTGATCGTCGGCGGTGACTTCAACGCGACCACCTCGGTGGCGCAGTTCCGGGAGCTGTTGACGGGCGGCTATGCCGATGCGGCCGAGCAGGCCGGCGCCGGGCTGACGCCGACCTATCCGGCGAACAAGCTGATCCCGCTGATCGCGATCGACCACGTGCTCACTCGCGGGGCGGTGGCGCACACCGCCGATTCGGTGCGCCTGCCCGGGTCCGACCACCGCGGCCTGCTCGTGACGGTGCGGCTGCCGACGTCCTGACCACTGTCAGGCGTGCTGGCGGATCCAGGCGTGCATCGCGATCCCGGCGGCCACCCCGGCATTGATCGACCGGGTCGAACCGAACTGCGCGATCGAGCAGACGCGGCCGGCGACGGCGCGCGCTTCGTCGGAGAGGCCGGAGCCCTCCTGGCCGAACAGCAGCAGGCTGCGCTGCGGCAGCTCGGCCGTCTCGAGCGGCACCGCGCCGGGCAGGTTGTCGATGGCGATCACCTGGTAGCCCGCGTCGGCGGCGTAGCTCGCCAGCGCGGCGGCGTCCGCGACGTGCCGAATGTGCTGGTAGCGGTCGGTGACCATCGCGCCACGGCGGTTCCAGCGGCGCCGGCCGACGATGACGACCTCGCGGGCCAGGAACGCGTTGGCGGTGCGCACGACCGTCCCGATGTTCAGGTCGTGCCGCCAGTTCTCGATCGCGACGGCGAAGTCGTGCCGGTGCGTGTCGAGATCGGCGACGATCGCCTCGACCGTCCAGTACCGGTACTTGTCGACGACGTTGCGGCGGTCGCCGTCGCACAGCAGCTCGGGATCGAGTCGCGCGTCGTCCGGCCAGGGCTGCGGGTGCGGCCCGACCCCGATGCCGTCCGGTGAGTGGTCAGTTTCGGTCATCAGTGGTCACTTACAGCTGACCACGGACGGGTGTAACCAACCACTGACGGACCACTTACCCGAGGCCGAGATCGGCCAGCGAGTACACCGAGCGGCACTCGAACCCGGCCGCCCGGACCGCGGCCACCCCACCACGGTCGGCGATCAGCGCGACGCCGACCACCTCGGCACCGGCTTGCTGCGCAGCGTGCGCCGCGGTCAGCGGCGAGTCGCCCGTCGTCGACACGTCGTCGACGATCAGCACCCGCCGCCCCTCGATCGACGGGCCCTCGATGCGCTGCTGCATGCCGTGCGCCTTCTCGGCCTTGCGGACGAGGAACGCATCGACCGCGCCGGACGACGCGTGCATCACCGCGCACGCCACCGGATCGGCGCCCAGGGTCAACCCGCCGACCGCGTCGTAGGACCAGTCGGAGGTCAGGTCGAGCAGCGCCTGCCCGACGAGCGGGCCGGCGCTCGCATGCAGGCTGATCCGGCGCAGGTCGATGTAGTAGTCGGCCTCCTTGCCCGACGACAGCGTGACCCGGCCGTGCACGACGGCAAGGTCCTTGATCAGGTCGAGGAGCAGGGCGTCGCCCATCAGAAGGCCCGCCGCGCCATGATGCGCCGCAGCAGCGGACGAGGGATCAAGCGCACCGCCGTGACCAGCGAGCGGTACTGCCGGCTGGGCACGCTCACCGGCTTGCCGTCGAACGCATCGGCCAGCCCCTCGCGCACCACATCGGATGCGTCGAGCCACATCCGCTCCGGGACGTGCGACATGTCCGCGTGCGCGCGCTCGTGGAACTCGGTGCGAGTGAAGCCCGGGCAGATGGCCGTCACCGTGACACCGCTCCCGCGCAGCTGCACCGACAGCGCCTCGCTGAACATCGTCACCCAGGCCTTGCCGGCCGAGTACGTCGCGTTCGACCCGCGCGGGACGAACCCGGCCACCGACGAGACGTTGATGATGCGGCCGTTGCCCCGTCCGGTCATTGCCCGCACCGCTGCATGCGCAAGCCGCAGCACGGCACGCACGTTCAGATCGAGCTGACGCTCCTCTGCCTCGAGCGCGCCGGTGCCGAAGACCTGGTACATCCCGAACCCGGCGTTGTTGACCAGGAGGTCGACCGGGCGCTGCGCGTCGGCGATCCGGTCGGCGACCGCGATGCAGCCGGCGTCGGTCGTCAGGTCGGCGGGCAGCACGTCGACCTTGCCGCCGAACTCGTCGGTGATGGACTTCTGCGTCGCCTCGAGCCGGGCGGTGTCGCGCGCGACGATGACGAGGTCATGCCCGCTCGCGGCGAGCTGCCGCGCGAACTCGGCACCGAGGCCGGCGGTGGCCCCGGTGATCAGAGCGGTCGGCACGCGGCTCAGTCCGTCGTGCGGCGCGACTTGCTCGCTTTGGCCCGCGATCGGGCCAGCTCAGCGCCCTTGGCGATCGCGTCGGAGTCGGAGCGAACCTTCGCCTTCGACTTCGGTGCCGAGGCGGGACGCTCCGGAGCGGACGGCCGGGCCGCCGGCGCCGTCTTGGTCGCCGCGGCAGCACCGCGCGGCCGCTTGGGCCCGAACAGCGAGCCGAGGCCGGGACGTGGCTGGCCGCGCAACTCCTCCGGGATGTTCGCCTCGCGGCAGGCCTTGAAGTAGGCCAGCGACGGCTTCGGGATGAAGACCAGCAGCAGGGTGGCGATCGCGGCCACACCGACCACGACGGCGGCGGCCTGCGGACCGCTCGGCAGCCCGGCGGTCGGGATCACCTGCAGCGGCAGCCCGGTGAACACGAACACGATGAGCATCGCCCACCGCGAGGCGCTGGCACTTCGGGTGCGCCGCAGCGCCCACACCAGCAGCAGCAACGCCAGGCCGATGATGACCGCGGACAGGATCGCGCTCGAGCGGAACGTGCTCACCGTCTTCGCCGCGTCGAAGTTCTTGACCGGCTTCTTCTGGTTCGCCTTGATGGCGTAGGCGGTCAGCTGCGCAGCGCCGGCGAAGTGCAGCAGCAGCGCGTACGCGGCGTTCGCCGCGACCATCAGCACGATTGCGGCGCTGGCGTAGTCGATCGTCCGCGGCGCTTTGATGTTCGCGACCGGCGCGCGGACCGGACGTCCAGCGCGTACCGGACGGGACGGGGCGGCGTTCTTGGTCATCGACACCCGACCGGTCGACTTCGTCTTGGCTGCCGCGGCGGTGTCGGCGGTCGTGTCTCTCACTGGCGCAGTGTACGTGCACATCGGTTGCGCTCCAGCGCGATGGCCTATTGTCGGCAGGCACGCGCACTGCCAGCGGAGAGGTCGCCGATGTCCGTCCCGCCCGACGAAGATCGCGACGGCGATCGGGACGAGTCAGGGCCCGAACAGCCGCTCGCCTTCGATCCGTACCGCTTCGGACGGCCCGAACAGCCCGTTCCGCCCGAGTACGCCCCGCCCGGCTACGTCCCCCCGCCACAACCCGCACCACCTGCCCAGCCGACC
Source organism: Jatrophihabitantaceae bacterium (assembly GCA_035656595.1). Lineage (GTDB taxonomy): Bacteria > Actinomycetota > Actinomycetes > Mycobacteriales > Jatrophihabitantaceae > RYN-133. The sequence goes on from DASRSG010000213.1 coordinate 17,434, forward strand.
CAGCCCTCGCCGCCGCAGTACCCGTCGGCCTACCCGTCGCCCTATCAGCCCTACCAGCAGTACGGAGCACCGCCGCCCAACCCTTACCCGTATCCGCCGCCGCCACCGGGTTACGCCTACGGCGCCCCGAAGACCGGCAACACCAAGGCGACGGTCGCGCTCGTGCTCGGCATCCTCGCGATCGTGTTCTGCTGGACGACCGTGATCGACCTCGTGTTCATCGTGCCGGCGATCGTGCTCGGCGCGTTGGCGCGCGGCGATGCGAAGCGGTTCCCGCAGCGCGGCGGCATGGGCGCGGCGACGGCCGGGCTGGCCTGCGGGCTGGTGGCCATCGTGCTGGCCGCCGCCCTGGGCGCGTTCCTCTACGTGCGGGTCAAGCCGTGCCTGGACAACTATGAGATGAACTCGCCCGGCTACACCCAGTGCGTGCACGACCGGTTCTAGGACAGCACTGATGGGCGAGCCGATCGATCCGTACGGCGGCCAGCCGTATTACCAGCCATACCCGCCGTATCCGGGCTGGCCGGGGTACCCGCCCCAGCCGGTGCTCCCGCAACGATCCGGAACGGCCGTGGCCGCGGCGGTGCTCAGCTTCGTCGGCGGCGGGTTGTTGATCATCGCCGCAGCCGTCCTGTTCGGTAGCGCGCGGGTCGTCACCGACCTGTTCGCCACCGACGCCACAACGGTGTCGACGGAGTTGAACATCGACGGCTTCGTGAACCTGATCGCGGCCGCGCTGCTGATCCCCGGCGGGGTGCTGTTGCTCGGCGCCAAGGCGCTCGGCCAGACGCTGGTCGCGATCGGTTCGGTGATCGTGGTGGTGGCCACCGTGTACTGGGTGATCCGCGCGCAGGGTGAGTACAGCGGAGCGCTCATCTTCGGCGTGCTGTTCACCGCCCTCGCGGTCGTGGGCGCGTCGCTGGCGTACGCGCCGTCGTCACGCACGTGGATCGCGTACATGACGACGGCGAACGCCGAGCTGCGCACGCCGCCACCGCATTTCCGCTGAGTCGGTCACCGGGCGCGGTGGTGTGTCATGATGTCGGCGCAATCGGCAATGATCATGGGAAGGGCGCCGTGACTGGCTGGGGACAGGACCCGAATCAGCACCCGCAGCAGCCGGGCGGGTACCAGCCGTGGAGCCCTGACCCCACGGCACAGCAATACCCGGTGAACACCGGTCCGCAGTACGTGCAGCCCTACGCACAACAGCAGTATCCGCAGCCGTACCAGCCCTATCAGGGTGCGCCGTACGGGTACCCGCAGCAGAAGTCGAACCCGATGGGTGTTGCCGGGTTCGTCTGCGGGCTGCTCGGCCTGGTGCTGTTCTGGTTCCCGTTCGTCGGGCTGATCCTCGCCGTGCTCGGCGTCGCGCTCGGCGCCGCCGGGATGTCGGCCGGGAAGCGCCAGGGGGCGGCCACCGGCCTGGCCGTCGCCGGGCTGGTGCTCGGCATCATCGCGCTGATCCCGGGACTGTTCTGGCTGATCTTCGCGATCAACGTCTGACTACCCGGCCGACACCTGCAGTCCGGAGCGGTCCTCGAGCGCGTCGACGGTGACCGTCTGGCCGTCCCGGATGTCTCCGGCGAGCAGCGATCTGGCCAGCGTGTCCCCGATCGAGGTCTGCACCAGTCGCCGTAGCGGACGGGCGCCGTACAGCGGGTCGTAGCCGTTGAGCGCTAGCCATTCGCGCGCGGCGTCGGTGACCTGCAGGGTCAGCCGGCGGGCGGCCAACCGGGTGCCCAGCGCGCCGAGCTGGATGTCGACGATCTGGGTGAGGTCCTCGGTCGAGAGGGTGTCGAACACGACGATGTCGTCGAGCCGGTTGAGGAACTCGGGCTTGAAGTGATCACGCACGGCGGCCAGCACCGCGTCGCGCTTGAGCTCGTCGGTGAGCACGTCGCCGACCAGCGCGGCCGAGCCGAGGTTGGACGTGAGCACGAGGATGGTGTTGCGGAAGTCGACGGTGCGGCCCTGCCCGTCGGTCAGCCGGCCGTCGTCGAGCACCGCGAGCAGGAGGTCGAACACGTCCGGATGTGCCTTCTCGACCTCGTCGAAGAGCACGACCGAATACGGCCTGCGGCGCACCGCTTCGGTGAGCTGGCCGCCCTCGTCGTAGCCGACGTAGCCGGGCGGGGCACCGACCAGGCGGGCGACCGAGTGCTTCTCGGAGTACTCGCTCATGTCGATGCGCACCATCGCCCGCTCGTCGTCGAACAGGAACGCCGCGAGCGCCTTGGCGAGCTCGGTCTTGCCGACACCGGTCGGTCCGAGGAACAGGAACGAGCCGGTCGGACGGTTCGGGTCGCTGATGCCGGCGCGGGCACGCCGCACGGCGTCGCTGACCGCGCGCACCGCGGGCTTCTGGCCGACGACGCGCGAGCCGAGGCCCTCTTCCATGCGTAGCAGCTTCGCGGTCTCGCCCTCGAGCAACCGTCCTGCTGGAATGCCGGTCCAGGCCGCCACGACGTCGGCGATGTCGTCGTCGGTGACTTCCTCCTTGACCATCACGTCTTCCTGCTCGGTTGTGCTTTCGGCTGCGCTGGCGGCTTCGAGTTCCTTCTCGAGCGAGGGCAGCTCGCCGTACTGCAGGCGTGATGCGGTCTCGAGGTCGCCGTCGCGCTGGGCACGCTCGATCTGGCCGTGCACGTTGTCGATGCGTTCCTTGAGCTCGCCGACGCGGTTCAGCCCGGACTTCTCGCGCTCCCAGCGGGCGTTGAGCGCGTCGAGCTTCTCGTTGAGATCGGCCAGTTCTGCTCTGAGTCGCGCCAGGCGTTCCTTCGAGGCGTCGTCGGTCTCCTTGGCCAGCGCCATCTCTTCCATCTTGGCGCGCTCGACCGCGCGTTGCAGTTCGTCGATCTCGACGGGACGGGAGTCGATCTCCATGCGCAGCCGGCTCGCGGCCTCGTCCACGAGGTCGATCGCCTTGTCGGGCAGGAAACGCGCGGTGATGTACCGGTCGGAGAGAGTGGCCGCGGACACCAGCGCGCTGTCCATGATCCGCACGCCGTGGTGCA
>DASRSG010000214.1:0-23568 GCA_035656595.1 Jatrophihabitantaceae bacterium
GTGGGGACGGCCGCGCGTGCAAGGATTCGGCGCCGCACCCTTTGCGGTGCTGACCACGTTGCCTGACTAGGGTCCTGGGCATGCCCGTCAACCCGTCCTTTGTCGGCCGGTCGTACCCGCCCACCCCGCCGTACCGCGTGAGCCGCGAGAAGATCCGCGAGTTCGCCGACGCGATCAACGACCCCAACCCGGCCTACCGCTCGGTCGAGGCGGCCCGAGCACTGGGGCATCCGGACGTGGTGGCGCCGCCGACCTTCCCGATCGTGCTGACGCTGACGGCCGGGCACCAGTTCATCGCCGACCCGGAGGCCGGGGTCGACTACAGCCGTGTCGTGCACGGCGAGCAGAAGTTCGTCCACGAGCGTCCGGTCGTCGCCGGCGACGAACTGCAGGTTGTGCTCACGATTGACAACATCCGGGTCGCGGCCGGCAACGAGCTGGTCACCAACCGGTCCGAGGTCCGCACCGTCGAGGGCGAACTGGTCTCTACCGCGATCGCGGTCATCGTGGTGCGGGGTGGCGAATGAACGTCGGCGACGCGCTGCCCGCGCAGGACTTCCCGATCCACCGCTACGACCTGATCCGTTACGCGGGCGCGTCGGGCGACTTCAACATCATTCACTGGAACGAGCGGGTGGCCACCTCGGTCGGGCTGCCGAACGTGATCGCCCACGGCATGTTCACGATGGCCGCCGCTGTGCGCGTCGTGACCGACTGGGCCGGCGACCCGGCCGCGGTCGTCGAGTACGGGGTGCGCTTCACCCGCCCGATCGCCGTGCCGGATCCCGAAGGTGCGGTGCTGCACGTCGAGGGCGCGGTGCGCGAGGTTCGCGATGACGGCCTCGTGGAGGTCGACATCACCGCCACCGTTGACGGCCAGACGGTGCTCGCCAAGGCGCGCGCCGTGGTCCGTCCGCCCGCCCAATCGTGAGGATCGAACGGTCGATGCATAACGACATCTCGGCCGAAGCGGTCTACGAGATGTCCACGAGCAAGGCGTTCCAGGAACGCAAGTGCCACGATGCCGGCGCGCTTTCCTGGGACGTTCAGGTCACCGACGCGCCCGGGGGGGCCACGGTGAAGACCAAGCGGAAGTTGCCGACCGTCGGCTTCCCGTCACTGCTGCGCAGGTTCGTGCGGTCAGGGGTGACCTCGACCGAGACGATCGTGTGGGGGCCGGCCGGGGCCGACGGTGCGCGCACCGCCCGGCTGTCGGTCGACTTCCACGGCGCTCCGGCCAGCATGAAGGGGACGATCCGGGTCGTCCCGGACGGCGCGGCCGCCAGCACTGTGGTCGTCGACGCGCAGTTCAAAGCGCACGTGCCGCTGATCGGCGGCAAGGTCGAGGGCTTCGCCGCGCCGATCATCCTCAGCGTCATCGACGCCGAGGAAGCAACCGCCAAGGCCTGGGCCGCCGATTCCTAGCCGCCGTGCGCGGCCGATGCTCGATCAACGCCGAATTGTGCCCAAATACGACCACAACTCTCGTTTGATCAAGCTAGCCCGATACAAGCTTCGCTATGCGGGCTACGCCTTCGGCCAGGTCGTCGTCGCCAAGGGCGTAGGACATCCGGACGTAACCGGGCGTGCCGAAGGCCTCGCCCGGGACCACGGCCACCTCGACCTCGTCCAGGATCAGGCCGGACAGCTCAGCCGAGGACGAAGCCGTCTTGCCACGCAGCGACTTGCCGAGCAAGCCCTTCACCGACGGGTAGACGTAGAAGGCGCCCTGCGGCTCGGGGCAGACCACCCCGGGGATCTCTGCGAGCGCGGCGACGATCGCGCGGCGACGCCGGTCATAGACCGAGCGCATCTCGGCCACGGCCGACAGGTCGCCGGACACCGCCGTCAGCGCCGCCACCTGCGCGACGTTCGACACATTGGACGTGGCGTGCGACTGCAGGTTGCTCGCAGCCTTGACGACATCGGTGGGGCCGATCAGCCAGCCGACCCGCCAGCCGGTCATCGCGTAGGTCTTGGCAACGCCGTTGAGCACGACGACCTGCTCGCCGGCACTGTGCGCGATGCTCTCCATCTGCGCGTCGCCGTAGACGAGGTGTTCGTAGATCTCGTCGGTCACGACCCAGAGATCGTGCTGCTCGGCCCATTGGCCGATGGCCTGCACCTGCGCGGGCGGGTACACGGCGCCGGTCGGGTTGGATGGCGAGACGAACAGCAGCACCTTGGTGCGGTCGGTGCGTGCGGCGTCCAACGCGTCGACGGTGGCGAGGTAGCCGCTGGTCTCGTCGGTCATCACCTCGACAGGCACGCCGCCGGCGAGCTTGATCGCCTCGGGGTAGGTCGTCCAGTACGGCGCGATCAGCAGTACTTCGTCGCCCGGATCGAGCAATGTCGCGAACGCGTTGTAGACGGCCTGCTTGCCGCCGTTGGTCACCAGCACCTGCGCGGCCTCGACGTCGTAGCCGGTGTCGCGTTTGGTCTTGGCGGCGATGGCGGCCCGCAGGTCGGGCAGCCCCGCGACCGGGGTGTAGCGGTGGTTCTTCGGGTCGCGCGCCGCGAGCACGGCCGCCTCGACGATGTAATCGGGCGTCGGGAAGTCCGGTTCGCCGGCGCCGAAACCGATGACCGGACGGCCCGCGGCCTTGAGCGCCTTGGCCTTGGCATCGACGGCGAGTGTCGCGGATTCGGCAATGGCGGCGATGCGGTCAGAAATGCGGGCTCCCATGCCCATATCGTCCCAGATGGGCGCTCGCCGGTTTGCCCGGCTCCCAGCCGGAGGCAAGTTGGAGCTGGCGTCCTCGGCCCCGTAGACTGGCCGAACGGGTCCGACGTGGCCCTGCGCAAGCGTGCTCTCGCGGCATGCCGGCACGGGACAAATCGGTCGCCCACAGGGGCGTGGCTCAATTGGTAGAGCACCGGTCTCCAAAACCGGCGGTTGCAGGTTCAAGTCCTGTCGCCCCTGCGAGGATTGAACACGACACGCAGTACTAGAGAGGAGAGCTCGTGACCGCGACTCGCACCGAGCCCGCCACCCCCCGCTCAGCGGGCGGACGGGGCGGCAAGCCGACGCGCTTCGTCCGGGAGAGCATCTCCGAGCTGCGCAAAGTGCTGTGGCCCTCGCGCAACGAGCTGGTGACCTACTCGATCGTGGTGATCATCTTCGTGGTGATCATGGTGGCGATCGTCGCCGGTCTCGACATCGGATTCGCGAGGCTGACGCTGGCGCTGTTCGGCTGAGCCGGCCTGCAACCAGAGCCGTCACTATCGGCAAGAGAAGAGAGATTGTGTCCGAGTACGACAATTCCACCGCGCCTGCCGGCGCCGACACCGTCGACGACGAGCTCGTCGAGGCGCGCAGCGAGTCGGGCGAGTCCGCCGACTCGGGGCCGACCGACGTCGCGTCGGCCGCCCGGCTGCTCGGCGCCGAAGAAGACGAACCGATCGGCGACAACGCCGATGACGACTATGACATCGCCGACCTCACCGAATCGACCGACGCGGCCGAGCCGGTTACCGACGACGTCGCAGCCGACGCAGAGCCGACCACCGACGAAGCCGCCGTCGAGGATGATGACGAGGATCCGGTCGAGGCACTGCGTCGCGAGCTGCGCACCCAGTTCGGCGACTGGTACGTCGTGCATTCCTACGCCGGTTACGAGAACAAGGTGAAGACCAACCTCGAGAGCCGCATCCAGTCCCTCGACATGGAGGACTACATCTTCCAGGTCGAGGTGCCGACCGAAGAGGTCGTCGAGATCAAGAACGGCAAGCGCCAGCAGGTGCAGCGAAAGGTCTTCCCCGGCTACATCCTGGTACGGATGGATCTCAACGATGAGTCGTGGGGCGCCGTCCGCAACACCCCCGGCGTCACGGGCTTCGTCGGCGCGACCTCGCGTCCCTCGCCACTGACCTTGGACGAGGTGGTGCGCATCCTGGCGCCGCAGACGCAGAAGGCCGCGCAAGCCCAACCCGGCAAGGCCGGCGCAGCGAGCGCGGACAAGCCTGCGGTCACCGTCGACTACAACGTGGGCGAGTCGGTCACGGTCATGGACGGTCCGTTCGCGACCTTGCCGGCCACCATCAGCGAGATCGATCCCGTTCACCAGAAGCTGCACGTGCTCGTGTCCATCTTCGGCCGCGAGACGCCGGTCGAGCTGGCGTTCAGCCAGGTCGCGAAGATCTAAGAAACCCGTCGAAGCAGAAGAGAAAGCACCGAGGAACTATGCCTCCGAAGAAGAAGCTCGCCGCGATCATCAAGTTGCAGATCCAGGCCGGCGCAGCCAACCCGGCGCCGCCGGTCGGCCCCGCGCTCGGCCAGCACGGCGTCAACATCATGGAGTTCTGCAAGGCGTACAACGCGGCCACCGAGTCGCAGCGCGGGCAGATCGTCCCGGTCGAGATCTCGGTCTATGAGGACCGCTCGTTCACCTTCATCACCAAGACCCCGCCGGCAGCTCGGCTGCTGCTCAAGGCGGCGGGCGTCGACAAGGGCAGCGGCGAGCCGCACACCAAGAAGGTCGCCAAGGTGAGCATGGATCAGGTTCGCGAGATCGCGCAGACCAAGATGGAAGACCTCAACGCCAACGACATCGACCAGGCCGCCAAGATCATCGCTGGCACCGCCCGCTCGATGGGCATTACCGTCGAGGGCAAGTAACCGAAATCGTGGGAGGACGGGTCATCCCGTCCGCCTGACCACTCGAGAAGGAAGCAGCACATGACCAAGCGCAGCAAGGCCTATGAGGCCGTCGCCAAGCTCATCGAGCCGGACAAGATGTACAGCCCGCTCGAGGCAGCCACCATCGCCAAGCAGGCCTCGCCCAGCAAGTTCGACGGCACCGTCGAGGTCGCCATGCGGCTCGGGGTCGACCCGCGCAAGGCCGACCAGATGGTGCGTGGCACCGTCAGCCTGCCGCACGGCACCGGCAAGACGGTGCGCGTGATCGTCTTCGCCACCGGCGACAAGGCCGAGGAGGCACGCGCAGCAGGCGCCGACAAGGTTGGCAGCGACGACTTGATCCAGGAGATCACCGACGGGTACCTGGACTTCGACGCCGCGATCGCGACGCCCGACCAGATGGCCAAGGTGGGCCGGATCGCCCGCGTCCTCGGCCCGCGCGGCCTGATGCCGAACCCCAAGACCGGCACCGTCACCCCGGATGTCGCCAAGGCGGTGGCCGACATCAAGGGCGGCAAGATCAGCTTCCGCGTCGACAAGCAGTCGAACCTGCACCTGATCATCGGCAAGGCGTCGTTCAGCGAGCAGCAGCTCGTCGAGAACTACGCCGCCGCGCTCGATGAGATCCTGCGCTCGAAGCCGTCGGCGGCCAAGGGCCGTTACGTGCGCAAGGTCACCTTCGCCACGACGATGGGCCCGGGCATCCCGGTCGACCCGAACCGCACTCGCAACCTGCTCGAGGACGCCAGCTTGTAACTCGACTCTGTAGCTCGACTCTGTAACTCGACTCTGTAACCCGGGCGTCGCGAACGGCCCGGCAGGCTCCCACCCAGTCCTGCCGGGCCCTTCGCTGTCTGCAGGGCAGCGCCGCTGCGCGGGGGTTAAGCCAGGCCGCGCACCGTCCGGTACGGCGCGGCGGGGTCGACGCCGTGCGCGGCGAACACGTCGGCGATCGCGGTCAACGCCGCACCCTGCGCGCCGTCGCGCAGGGCCAGCGCCACCAGGTGGCAGCGGTGCTCGCCGAACGTCATCCCGTTGTCGGGGTACTGCGCGACTGCGATGCCCGGGGCAAGTGGCAGGCACAGTGGCGGAGTCTCCGCGCGCAGCAGCGTGGCCAGCGTGCCAACCAGCTCGGGCGTGAGTACCCGCAGCCGGGGCAGATACAGCACGATCGAGCCGCGCCGGGCAAGCCGACTGGCGTCGGTGGGACACGCAAGCAGATATGGAACGTCGCGCAGCTGGCTGGTCAGCGCGCCGACCAGCAGGGCAGCGCAGTCGTGCTCGGCGCTCATCAGCACACGGGCACCACCGGCCGCGGGACGCCAGGATGTGTTCCAGGTACGCCACCAGCCGTCATCGCCGAGCCGGTCGTGGCGATCGAGCACGGGCAGGCCATCAACAATGCGCGTCGCGACGCCCTCATGGGCGCGCCGGTACTCGCCGACGAGCGGGCGCGGCCTGGTGCTCGATGCCGGCGCAGCGGCACCGGTGAACCAGCGCTCGTAGAGGTCGACGGCCAGTGGCCGCCCCGCCGGGACCGATGATGCGAGTGTGACCGCAGCCTGCAGCTGCTCGCGCGCCCACTGCGGCCACCGGTCGTTCATGTCGGTCAGGAGTGCGCGAGGGCTGGTCAGATACGTGCGCGCCGCGTGTATCAGCGCGCGCCGCCGTCGCTCTTGAAGCTAAGACAATTCAGGATGTCTGGTGATCGTCGGCTGGTGCCGAATACGCTCGGCCCCCCGACGGCGCTTCAAATCAGAGGTGAGCATGAACGACCCCACGGCCTCCGGCGAGCACGGCCCCGGCCAGCTGCGAACGGACAAACCGCTGGCCGAACGGCGCGCTGTCGCGCGTCGCGAGCCTGTGCTCACGCCACCGGCGGACGTGTTGCAGCGCTACAACGCAAGGGTGCTCGACCCGACAACCGCGATGGTCGTCGCCGGGCAGGCACCGATCCGCCCGACCGTCTATATCGCGGACCGGCTGATCGTCAGCGGACACGCCGACCAGACCACGCGGGGTGCGCTGCAGGAAGCGGCTCGGCGGCTCGGGCTGGCGCTGGTCCTCGACGAGAAGGGACGCGGCCTGAAGGCGCCCGAGGTGGCCGCCCGCGCGCAGCTGCCGACCGACCGCCTCCCGATCCGGCTTCGGCTCGTCCCGAACAGCGCAGCGCCCACGCCAGCACCGGACGCGTGGCCGGTGCTGCAAACGTTCCGCAGTCTGCTCCCGCGTGACGCGCCCGGTCAGAAGCAGGTCGCGCTCGACCACCTCCTGACCGCTACGAGCAGCCCGGACATCGGCGGCTCGCCGTTCGTCCTGTCGCACAGCGTCGGCGGCTCGCCATTCGTGCTCTCGCATGCCGTCGGCAGCTACCAGTACGCCGTCGCCGGAACCGGTGGCCGGCAGCCGGTGAACTGGGTCGGTGCCCCGCCGCTACGCACCGAGCGGCCCAGCCGTCGCCCGGTCGTCGCGGTCATCGACACCGGCGTAGGCACGCATCCCTGGTTGCCGCCTGACGTCGTGCAGCTGCAGCCAATGGTGCTCGACGTCCCGATCGGCGACGCCGAGACAACCGGGGTCACCCTCGACCCGTACGAGGGCATCCTCGATCAGGATGCCGGCCACGGCACGTTCATCGCCGGCCTGATCCGCCAGTACTGCGGCGACGCGAACATTCTGGCTGTCCGGATCATGGGCGGCGACGGTGTGGTGCCCGAGAGCAACCTGCTCGACGCCGTCTGGCTGCTGTTGTTGCGCCAGCAGACGGCGATCGCGGCCAACAACGCAGCCGACATCGTCGATGTCGTGTCCCTTTCGCTGGGCTATTACCACGAGCAGCCCGATGACCTCACCTTCGACCCGGAGCTACTGACCCCGCTGGGCGAACTCGGCAAACTCGGTGTGGCTGTGGTCGCGGCGGCCGGTAACGATGCGACCGACCGGCCGATGTACCCGGCGGCCTTCACGCCATGGTCAGGCGGCACGATCACTGCCGTCGATCCGAATTCAGTGCCAGTCGTCAGTGTCGGCGCGACCAATCCGAACCGCACGATTGCGCTGTTCAGCAACGCCGGTCCCTGGGTCGCCTGCCACCGTCCTGGTGCTGCCCTGGTCAGCACCTTCCCGACGAGCTTCAACGCTTCCGAGCAGCCCTCCTACGCGGTGCACGTCAAGGGCGACCGAACGCGCGCCACGATCGATCCGGACGATTTCTCCGGCGGGTTCGGTGTCTGGAGCGGCACGTCGTTCGCCGGGCCCGTGCTCGCCGGCCAGCTCGCCGCGCAACTGTGCCAGTGGGACCTCACCGCACTTGATCGATCGAGCGCCGTGGGACGGGGCTGGGCCGCGGTCAAGGCATGCGTACAGGGGATGGCGCCATGATCAGCGCTGGATCGGGTCAAGAGACCCTCGCGTCACGGGCAGCCGACCTCTTCCGCTCCTACCGTGACGGTGACGAAGCTGCCATGGCTGACCTCGTCGCGCTGCTCACGCCGATCCTGTGGCACACAGTGCGCGCGCAACGCCTCGATCGCGAGTCGGCCGAAGACGTCGTGCAGTCGACCTGGCTGGCACTGGTGCGCGGCGCCGATTCGATCGTCGACCCGCAGGCCGTGCTGCAGTGGCTGATCATCACCGCGAAGCGGGAGTCGTGGCGGGTCACGAAACGCGCCGACCGGGTCGAGCCGAAGGATTTCGATGACGACGACGTCGTCGCTCCGCAGCGCGAGCTGCCTGAGGAGCGGGTGCTGCGCGACGACGGTGACAACCTGCTGTGGCAGCACATCGCGCAGCTGCCGCAACGCTGTCAGGCGCTGCTGCGCGTGATCGCGTTCGCCGATCGTCCGGATTACGCCGCGGTCGCCAAGGCGCTCGGCATGCCCATCGGCAGTATCGGTCCGACCCGCGGCCGGTGCCTGGCCAAGCTCCGCCTCCAACTCGCCAACGACCCCGCCTGGGAGAACTGATGAACACCCCCTCATCGCGTCCCGGCCTCGACGAACTCGCCGCTGGCGAAATCGACGCCACCGATATCGAAAGCCTGCGCCGGATGGCGCAGCTCTACGACACCCTCGATCCGGTTCCGGGCGGGCTCGTCGACCGGATCCAGTTCGGCATCACCCTCGACGCGCTGCAAGCAGAGATCGCCGAGTTGCAGCGCTCCGGCGATCTCGCCGGTGTGCGGGCCGATGCGAGCACCGACTCGCAGACCGTCACGTTTACCAGCACGACCATGAGCACGATGGTCACGATCACCAACACCGCGGCCGACCGGGTGCGCATCGACGGCTGGGTCGCTCCAGGCGGCGGCGTCACCGTCGCGCTGCGCATCGTCGAAGAGACCCGCACGACCACGGCCGACCCCGACGGACGCTTCGTGTTCGACGACGTGCCGCGCGGCCTGGCGCAGTTCACGCTGCGCTCGCCGTCCGGTCACCAGCCTGCGGTGGTTACGCCGTCGATCGAGTTGTGACCGAGGCGCTGCTTGAGCGGGCACGGCAGCTACATGCCCGTGCCGTCGACGAGTTCGGTGCGTCGCACCCAGCACGGTCCCGAGCGCTCGGCAGGCGAGCGGTGGCGATTCTGGAAAGCGTGCCGGCGGGACCGGCACGCGACGAACTGCTGGCCAGGACCCTGATCAGCCTGTCCGGCAGCGCCGCCGAGCTGAGCGGCTCCGCAGCCGGGCTCGAACTGGTCGATCGAGCCGAGGCGTTGGCCGACCGGCGCGATGACCGTGCGATCGGGTTCCTCGCCCGATCGCAGCGAGGATCGTTGGCGATCCGCCGGGGCGACCTGGCCGCAGCCGCCACCGCATTGCGCGGCGCGCGCGATTACCTCGATTTCGCTGAGCCTTACGACCGCGCGGTGATCTTGTCCAACTCGGGGACGGTGCATCTGTACCTCGGCGAGTTGCCGGAGGCTCGCAAGCTGCTCGAGCAAGCCATCCGGATGGACGCTTCTACCGGCCTGACCCGCGAGGAGGCCAAGGCCAGGCACAACCTCGGCTACGTAGAGTTCCTGGACGGCGACCTGCCGAACGCGCTCGCGCAGATGGCGCTGGCGCTCACGATCGCGGCCGACCTGCCGCGCGGCATCCCGCTGCTCGACCGCGCACGCGTGCTCGCCGAGGCGGGGCTGGTGCGCGAAGCCGACCAGGCGCTGGCTGAGGCGGCCGAGTTGTTCCGGCAGGACCGGCTCGCGCAGGATCTTGGTGAGGCCGAACTCGAGCGCGCGCGATGCGCGCTGATCGGCGGCGACGCCGAGGCTGCGCGCCGGCTGGCCATGCGGGCCCGCGACCGGTTCCGCCGGCGCGGCAACGATCGCTGGCGGCGCAGCGCCGAGCTCGTCCTGCTGCAAGGCGACCTCGCCGCGGGCCGTCCCGGACGCCGGCTCACCGGACCGGCCTTGCGGTTGCGTGCGGAGTTCGAACGTGACGGCGTTCGCCTGCCGGCGCAGGCCGCCGCGCTCATCGCCGCCGAGGCACACCTGTCGGCCGGTCAGCCCGATGCCGCGCGAGCCGCGCTCGCCGACGTCGGCCGCGCGACCCGTCGCGACCCGATCACCGCACGCCTGCACAGCCAGTACGTGCGCGCACGGCTGGACGCCGACACCGGCCGTCCTGCGGCCGCGTCGCGACGCACCCGAAAGGCGCTCGACGAGCTGGCCGGCTACCAGGCCCGTTTCGGCAGCATCGACCTCGCAACTGCAGCTGCGGTGCACGGCCGCCGCCTCGCCGAGCTCGACCTCACGATCGCGCTCCGCGCCGGACGCCCGGCGGTCGTGCTCGCGGCCGCCGAGCGGGGCCGGGCGGTCGCGTCCCGGCTGCCGGTGGTTCGCCCGCCGGACGACCCGGTCGCTGCGGAGTTGCTCGCCGAGCTCCGGCAGACCGTCGAAGCGCTGCGGGCACTCGAGTTCGATCGGGCCGCATCTGCGCCGCTGCACAAGAAGCGGCACGACCTCGAGTCGCGTATCAGCGCGCGCAGCTGGACCCGCACCGGCGCGGGTGTGGTGCGTGAGCTCGTGACCGTCGAGGAGTTGGGCGCCGCGCTGGGCGCCGCAACGTTTGTCTCATACCTCCGATCGGGCCCGGGCCTGCACGCGGTGGTGCTGCACGCCGGTGACGCGCGCCTGATCGTTCTCGGTTCCGCGGATGCGGTCGACGAGCAGATCCGCCGCGTGCACGCCGACCTCGATGTGCTGGCCGACCCGCGGCTACCCGGGCCGCTGCGCGGATCGGTATCGGCGTCGCTGACCCGGTCGTTCGCCGAGCTCGATCAGCTGCTGCTCGCGCCACTGCGCGCCGGCGGCCGACTGGTGATCGCGTCGACCGGCTTGCTCGGCCAGCTGCCCTGGGGCCTGCTGCCGTCGCTGCGCAGCGTGCCGGTCGAGGTCGTGCCGTCAGCGACGGCGTGGCATGTCGCGCTCAACCGGCCGCGGGCGCGGCATCGCCGCGTCGTGGCGATCGCCGGCCCGGATCTCGGGCGCGGCATCGAAGAAGCAACCGCGGTCGGACGGATCTGGGACGCCCGGTTGCTGACGGGCGCGGCGGCGACCGGAGCCGCGTTCGCCCAGGCGCTGGCCGGCGCGCGCATCGCGCACGTCGCCGCGCACGGGGTGCATCAGACCGAGAACCCGATGTTCTCTTCGTTACGCCTTGCCGACGGCGCGCTGTTCGCCCACGAGCTCGACCAGTCCGCGTCCACCCCCGAGCACGTGGTGTTGTCGGCCTGCGAGCTCGGGCTGTCCACCGTCCGGCCTGGTGACGAGGCGCTCGGACTTACCAGCGTGCTGCTGCATCTCGGCACCCGGTGCGTCGTCGCGGGCGTCGCGCGGGTAGGCGACCAAGCGGCTGCAGAGACGATGGGCGGCTACCACGCCAACCTGGCTGCGGGCCAGGACAGCGCCGAGGCATTGGCCGCGGCGCTGGCAGGGCGGCCGGTTCCGTTCGTGTGCTTCGGCGCGGCGTACCGCACTATGGCCGGATAACTGATCAAGATTGAGCGGCCAATAGCTGGCACCGAGCCGGTCCCAGCGTGATAATGCCGTTATCTTCGAAAGGCCCCAGCTCGTGCGTATCGCCCCCGTTCTTCTCGTCGCCGTCCTCGGCGCTGGAAGCGCTGCCGCGATCGCGCTGGCCACTCCGGCGGGCGCGATGCCCGCGGCGAGCAGCGCTGCGGTTGCCGGCAGCTACGCGCCGGTCACGCCGTTCCGCGCGGTCGATACGCGCACGGGAGCACGCGGCAACCACCGCGGTGCGCTGCTGCACGGCAGGACCTTCACCGCGAAGATCGGCGGCCTCGGCAACGTCCCGAAACGCGTCGCCGCGGTTGCGCTGACGATCACGGCGGTGGCACCGACGGCCGGTGGCGGCCTGATCGTGTCGCAGGCCGGTACGCACCGGCCGGTACCGCAGAACCTCCGCTTCGGTGCGGGACGCACGACCTCGGCCACTGCGATCGTGCGCACCTCCGCTGCCGGCCGAATCAGCGTGTTCAACGCGGCGCGCACCGGCAGCACCCAGGTCGCGATCGACGTGTCCGGCTACTACGTCGCCGGCCGGCCTTCGGCCGAGACGCCCGGGGTGCTGCATACCGTCACACCGCGGCACGCGCTCGGCGGCAAGACGATCGGATCGCATCGCACGCTGACCGCGAACCTTGGCGGACGTGACGGCGTGCCGACCTCGAGTGTCGGCGCGGTCGCGGTTCTCGTTACGGCCACGTCGCCGGCGAAGGCGGGGGCGCTGATCGCGTTTCAGGCCGGTGGACACCGCCCGCGCGCCGCAACGACCAGCTTCGCGCGCGGCGTCGACAGCACCGGTTTCGGATTGGTGCCCACCGACGGCGATGGGCGCATATCGGTCTACAACACCTCGCGTGCCAAGGTCCGGCTCACCATCGATGTGGTCGGCTACACCGTCGGCGGGATCGTGACGACCGCGGGCGCCACGCAGGTCGGTACCGCGGCGCGCATCGTCAGCGCGGCGCGTTTGTTGCCCAATCACGTGAAGTCGGTGACGGTCACCGGGCGGGCCGGGGTGCCCGCAGGCCACATCACCGCCGTGCTGGTGAACTTGCAAGCAGCCGCGGGTTCGCCCGGCGGTCTGGTGGCGTGGCGCGCCAACGGTGGCCGGCCGGCAGTCACGAGCGTGCGGCTGAACCCGGGCGAGCCGGCCGCCGGGCTGGCGCTCGTCAGGACCTCGCCGAGCGGCACGATCAAGATCCGGAACTCCTCTCCGAGCCGGGTCACCCTCTCCGTCGACGTTGCCGGCTACGTCGCGGCCAAGAACGTTGCGCCGGTAGCCCCGCCGAAGGCCTCGGACAGCCACTACATCCGCACGGTGGTCAGCGGTGGACCAGAAGACGCGCAGAACATGTACCAGTTGGGCTGTACCGATGCGATGGACGGCTCCACCCTCGTCCTGCTCGAGTTCGGCGCGCAGTCGGTCACCTCGCCGTTGAGCAAGGCGACTCCGGGCGTCCTGCTCACCACCACCGACACGAGACTGACCTACGCCCAACTGGAGTCCGCGCTGATCGGCGACTCGCAGACCAACGGATACCTGACCGGCTTCAGCTTGTGTGCCAACGGCAAGCGGGCCACGATCGCGCTCGGCACGAACAACGACGGCTCGTTCAGCGGCCAGAACGCCTACCCAGCCGGCCAGCGCGGAACCGACTGGGCCGGCTTCGTCGCGACCGTTCGTGCCGCCGCACCGGCCGGGTTGTCGGTGGTGGGCGCGAATGACATCGAGTCGAGCGATTTCAGCGGCACGAAGCAGCAGGCCGTGCAATGGGAGCAGGCGTACCTCGCCGCCGACAACACCGCCGGCGCCGTCGGCGACCTGATCTACAACGGCTCGGCCGACGGCTGCCCGGCCAGCCTCGGCGGCACCCACCGGACCTGCGCCAACGGCTGGACGCAGGCCGACTACTACCAGCTGACCCGCGGGCTGGACGCGTCGCGGATCCGGGCGCTGCCGCAGGTCTACAACAGCGCGCAGCCGGTGCAGTGGGCCAACATCGATGCGACCGGCGGCGGGGCGATCCGCTTCGCCGGCTCGCTGACCGAGCACGGCGATTGCCCGACCGGCTCGGCGTCGGGGTGCAACGGGCTGGCGTCCGCGACTGCGACGCAGGGTTGGCGGGCGCTCTACAAGGCGCTGGCAACAGTGGTGGCCCATCCGGGCATTCCTGCGGCTACCGACCTCATCCCGGAGCAGTGATTTGGCCGGCGCACGGGCCGTCCCGTAAGCTCGTCATCGATCCACCTAAGACCGCTGGTCGTCGCGTGCGCGCACGCGATCGAACGCCTCCGGAGCGCCGGAGCGGCCCGCGCAGGTTGGCTGGTTCGTCGCGAGTTGACTCGCGTCGCCCCGTGCGCCCTGCGCCGGGGCGTTTCTCGTTTCGGGCGGGCCAACGCCAGCCTGATCCGAACGAGAGGAGGTAGCACATGCCGAACACCGAGAAGACCGGAGCGGTCGCCGAACTCACCGAGCGCTTCGCCAACTCATCCGCAACGGTCATCACCGAATACCGAGGGCTGTCGGTCAAGCAGGTCACCCAACTGCGCCGGGCCCTTGGCCGTGACACCACGTACGCGGTCGTCAAGAACACGCTCACCAAGCGCGCTGCCGCTGATGCCGGCGTACCGATCGCCGATGACCTGCTCACCGGCCCGACGGCCATCGCCTTCGTCCACGGCGATCCGGTCGAGGCAGCGAAGGGGCTGCGCGATTTCGCGCGGACCAACCCGCTGCTGATCATCAAGGGCGGCGTCCTCGACGGCAAGGTGCTTACCGCTGCCGAGGTGGCGAGGATCGCCGATCTCGAGTCGCGCGAGGTACTGCTGGCCAAGCTCGCCGGTGCGCTCAAGGCGCTGCCGACCCGCGCGGCCGGCCTGTTCCAGGCGCCGCTGTCGCAGATGGCCCGCCTGGCCAAGGCACTGGAAGAGAAGAAGCCCGCCGGCGACGCACCGTCGTCCGACGAGCCCATGATCGGCAACATGAAGAAGGAGACTGCTCCTTCCGAAGACCCAGCCGATGCCGCCGAAGCACCAGCAGACGCACCAGCCGAAGCACCGACAGAGACTCCCGCCGAGCCGGCGGAGTAACTACCAGTAACACCTGACAAGCCGGCTTTCCCGGCGAGAAAGAAAGGACGCCAATCATGGCGAAGCTCAGCACCGACGAGCTGCTCGAGTCGTTCAAGGAGATGACCCTCCTGGAGCTCAGCGAGTTCGTGAAGCAGTTCGAGGAGACCTTCGACGTCACGGCCGCCGCTGCGGTGGCGCCTGCCGGCCCGGCTGGTCCGGCCGCTCCCGCACCTGAGGCCGAGGCCGAGAAGGACGAGTTCGACGTCATCCTCGAGGCTGCCGGCGAGAAGAAGATCCAGGTCATCAAGGAGGTGCGCACGCTGACGAGCCTGGGCCTGAAGGAGGCCAAGGACCTCGTCGACGGCGCGCCGAAGCCGCTCCTGGAGAAGGTCAACAAGGAAGCCGCGGACAAGGCCAAGGAGGCCCTCGAGGCCGCCGGCGCCACCGTCACGGTCAAGTAGGACAACCAGCAGGTCCCGGACGGGGCGGGTCGCACACGCGGCTCGTCCCGTCCGTCTGTTTGTCCGTACCGCCGTGCCCGTGGTGCACAGATTTCCCCGCCCGCGTCCGGTTCGGCGGCCCGAAACCGGTAACCAGCGGGGAAAAGCAAATCGCGACAGCGGCCTCTTCCCCGCGGACGCCCGGTTGGGGGGACCAGATCCGGACACGCGCGGGGAAAACCCGGCGAGGCAATAGTCAGAGACCCAGCAGGGCTTGTAGGTCCGCCGACCAGGTGATCGCGCCGACCGGCGCGCCGCCGCCGAGCACCGGCACGGCGGCCCACCGCGCGACCACCTCGTTGTTGACGCCCCAGTGCTGCAGCGCGGCGGCGAGCAACGGCGGCAGTGCCCGCATCCCGCCGTCGTCGATCTTGGCCGCGAACGCCCGGCCGTCGGGCAGCGCGGCGGCCCACACGCCTTCGGCACCCTCCTTGCACACCAGCCCGGGCACGGCGGCGGTCAGCTCGGTCACGGCGCGGCCGGTGCCGCCGATCAGGCGCGGGAAGGTGCGCATCGCGTCGGCCACCTCGCGCGCGACGCCGCTCGGCGCGGCGGCGAGCACCGCAAAGGCGCGCGCCAACCCGAGCAGGCTCACCGCGAACGCCGGCGCACCGCAACCGTCGATCGCCACGCCGCGCACCGGCTCGCTGCACAACGTCGCGATCCGCGCCCGGATGGCCTGTTGCAGCGGATGGTCCGGCGAGCGGTAGGTGTCGATCGGCCAGCGGGCCGCAACGCACGTCGCAAGCATGGCCGCGTGCTTGCCGGAGCAGTTGTGGCAGATGCGGGCGGGACGGCCGCCGCTGCCGACCCATGCCAGCAGCGCCTCGCGGCCGGAGGGCAGGTCGGGCGGGCACTGCAACGCCGACTCGTCCAGCCCGGCAGCGGCCAGTGTCGCCCGCGCGCCGGTGATGTGCACGTCCTCGCCGTCGTGGCTGGCCGAAGCGAGCGCGAGCGAGCCGTCCCGCCCGGCGAAGCCGCATTCGAGCAGCGTGACGGCCTGCAGCGGCTTGAGCGACGAGCGCGGGAACACCGGCTCGTCTACTGGCCCACTCGACACCGCCACGTCGCCAGCCCGGTCGAGCAGCACGAAGCTGCCGTCGTGCCAGGACTCGACGTAGCCGTTGCGGACCGTGTCCAGCAGCCTCATTCGGCAGCCAGCTTGGCTGCGCTCTGCGCGCTGAGCTGGCCAGCAGCGAGCGCCGCGTCGACGCCGCCGCGCAGGTTCGCATCGGCCGCGGCGTACCGCGCAGCCAGCCGCCGCGGGCGGGTGCCGTCGAGATTGGCCAGCAGCTCGTCCAGCTCGCGCCACAGCGTGTGCTCGAGGGCTGCGGCCAAGATCGCGTCCAGCTGGGTATCGGTCAGCATTGCGGCGATGCCGTCGAGGCGGGTCATGTCATCGAGGACGAACCCGATGCGCAGCAACTGCTCGCCGGTGAGCTCGGCGATCGCAGCGCGCAGCGCCTCGACCGAGATCACCGAGACGAAGCCGCCCATCACCACCCACTCGCCGCGCCGGGCCAGCTCGGCACCGACCGCAGCTACCCGATCGGGCGGGATTTGGGAAAGCACCTCGGGCGATCGGCTCGGATCCATGGCGGCGGACACGTCGGCCAGATAGCGATCCGAGAGCCGCTTGACCATGTCGACTGCACGCGGTGGGTCAAGCAGCTCGGCCGTTCGCGCCGCGATCAACGGCGACAGGGCGTGCTCGGTGACCTTGGCCGCGATCGCGCTCGGCACGACCTTCGACACCGCAACGACCTTGCTGAACTGGTGCCTGTCGGCCTGGAACAACGCCTCGCCGATCTGGCTGCGCAGTTCCCGCAGGTCGTGCGGCGGCACCGCGCCGAGAAAGTCCAGACGCGACGTCGGCACGCCGAGCTGGTGCGCGAGCTTCAGGATCTCCGCATCGGTGTCCAGCGCGCTCATTGGCCCACCCTCGCTCGGCAAGCGTCGCTCATCCGATGAGCATCTTCTTCACCACGCCCCGCAGCGGGAACGGGATGTGCTTGAGCGTCGCGTTGAACGATGCGGCCAGATCGTCGGACTGCTTCTGCCGGGCGGCCGTGATCACCTGGGCCAGCGCGCGCCGGTCGGCGTCCGGCAGCGCGGCCACGCCGGCCGGGGGGTCCGCGCCGAGCGCCTCGGCCAACCCGTCGTCACTCACGAGAGCTCCGTTCCACGTCCTGCGGATCCACCCAACCACCCACCGCGCGCTCCAGCTCGAGCGCCACCGCGATGCTCACGTGATCATGCCCGGCAGCGGCCACCACTTGGACGCCCAGGGGCAGCCCATTGTCGGTCAAGCCCATCGGCACCTGCGTGACCGGCAGGCCGAACAGGTTGAACACCGCGGTGTTGGTCGCCAGCCACGGTTGACCCAGCGTGGTGCGGTGCTTGGGCGCCAGGCGGGGGAACGGCGGGCGATGGCAGGTGCCCGAAGATGCCGTTCACAAAGGCCGGCACGCGAATCGAGCCGCCCATGTCCGACCCGAGCGCGATCGCCGCGCCGCCCGACCCGACGATCGTCGTCGCCGCCGGACGATCCGCCGGCGGTGCGCGAGGGGTCGTATGCGTTGGACGCGCGCCCATAGATCTGGTTGTTCGTCTCCAGCCAGTAGAACGATCCCGGCGTGTTCCCGACGCCGAGCACGATCGCGCCCGCAGCGCGAAGCCGCCGCTGTGCGGCATGCCGTCGACCGCGATCAGCTCCTTGATCGTGGCCGGGACCCCGAGCAGAGGCGGCGATCCGCTCGAGCACGGCGATGTGTGCGTTGATGACCTCGGTCGCGGTGATCGCGCCCTCGCGCACAGCGCGGGCGAGTTCTAGGGCGGACCGGTGCGTCAGCGGGGCGGGAGCGCTCGACATCTCGCCCATCCCTTCGACGCCTGACCCAGCCCGGTCCGAATCGACCGCAACGTATCGCAGCGCTGCCGGCATCGCGCGCCGCGACCGGGCCATAGCGCGCCGTCACATAGGGCATCTCGGCCACCGCACTACAGGCCCGCCAAAGCGCGCGTTCAGTGGTTTCACCGGCCGTTACATGTGACGGTTCGCGGGGTACACCGCAGTCGCCCGACTGCCGGGCGGGTCGGGACGAATTGTGCGACGCTGTGTCCGGGATGGTTGTATTACGGGCGTTACCGATCGGTAGCAAGCTCGTTGTTCCACCAGTCGGGCGTCAACCGCGTTGTGACCGGCGTTACCGGTGGCCGAGCGAGGCGTTGACGGCGGAAGGAGCAGGGCGTGGGTGTCGAAGTTGCCGTCACGGACCTGACCAAATCGTTCGGAAAGCAGCGCATCTGGGGAGATGTCACGCTGACCTTGCCGCCCGGTGAAGTCTCGGTGCTGCGTGGCCCCTCGGGTCCCGGCCAGTCCGTCTTCCTGAAGACGTTGATCGGCCTGCTCAAGCCGGACAAGGGCTCGATCTGGATCCGCGACGTCGACGTGGCGCACTGCTCGGAACACAAGCTGTACGAGACCCGCAAGCTGTTCGGCGTGCTGTTCCAGGACGGCGCGCTGTTCGGCTCTATGCACTTGTTCGACAACATCGCCTTCCCGCTGCGCGAGCACACGAAGAAGAGCGAGAAGGAAATAGCCGACATCGTGAACGAGAAGATGGAGATGGTCGGCCTGCAGGGGGCCGAGAAGAAGCTCCCGGGCGAGATCTCGGGCGGTATGCGCAAGCGCGCCGGGCTGGCACGCGCCCTCGTCCTCGATCCGGAAATCATCTTGTTCGACGAGCCGGACTCAGGACTCGACCCGGTGCGAGTGGCCTACCTGAACCAGCTGATCGTCGACCTGAACGCGGTCACCGACGCCACCTTCCTGATCGTCACGCACGACATCGGCACGGCCCGCACCGTCCCGGACAACCTCGGCATGCTGTTTCGCCGCGAGCTCGTCATGTTCGGCCCGCGCGAGGTCTTGCTGACCTCGGACGAACCGGTCGTCAAGCAGTTCCTCAACGGTCGCCGCGAAGGTCCGATCGGCATGAGCGAGGAGAAGGACTCCGCGCAGGTGGCCGCCGAGCTCGCCTCGATCGAAGGCAACGACGGCCCGCCCGCCCCTGGTTCCGGCCCGAAGGGCGCGTCGGGCTCCGGGGTGCCTGCGCAGCTGCAGCCCAGCCCGGGCCTGCCCGAGCGCAAGGCGGTCGGACGCCGGCAGAAGCGGGTGCTCGAGATGCTGCACACGCTGCCCCAAGAGGCGCAGGACGCGATCAAGAACCTGATGGACGAAGAGGAGAAGGCGAACAAGGAGCTGGCCGAGCACCAGGAGCGGGTAGCCAAGCTCAAGGACGGTGCCGAGGGCGGCAAGGATCCGCACGAGCAGATGTCCGAACACGACGAGCGCGACGAGCACGAAGGCGCCGAAAGCTCGGTCGGTCAGGGCTGAGGTCGAATGGTCTCGCTCTCTCCCGTCGGTGGTGTGCGGCAGGCCGGTCGCCTGTTCGCGCTCGGCCTCGACGTTGCCCGGCTGACCTTCAAGCGGCCGTGGCAGTTCCGCGAGTTCATTCAGCAGTCCTGGTTCATCGCCAGCGTCACGATCATCCCGACCTCGCTGGTGGCCATCCCGTTCGGCGCGGTGATCGCGCTGCAACTTGGCAGCCTCGCCACGCAGATCGGCGCGCAGTCCTTCGTCGGCGCGGCCAGCGTGCTCGCCATCGTGCGCGAGGCGAGCCCGATCGTGTGCGCGCTGCTGATCTCGGGAGCCGGCGGGTCGGCGATCTGCGCCGACCTGGGCAGCCGCAAGATCCGCGACGAGATCGACGCGATGGAGGTACTGGGTATCTCACCGATCCAGCGCCTGGTGGTGCCGCGGGTGCTGGGCTGCATGCTCGTTTCGGTCGCGCTCAACGGCCTGGTGTGTGTCGTCGGCGTGGCCGGCGGCTACTTCTTCAACGTGGTGCTGCAGGGCGGCACTCCGGGCGCGTACCTGGCCAGCTTCTCGGCGCTCGCCCAGCTGCCTGACCTGTATGCCGGCGAGCTCAAGGCATTGATCTTCGGGCTCATCGCCGGGGTGGTGGCGTCCTACAAGGGTCTGAATGCGGGAGGTGGCCCCAAGGGTGTCGGCGATGCCGTGAACCAGTCGGTCGTCATCACCTTCCTGTTGCTGTTCATCGTCAACTTCGTGGTGACCGCGGTGTACTTCCAAGTCGTGCCGGCGAAGGGCAGCTGATGGCGACCGACGTCATCGCCTCCGCGCGTAAGGCGATCAAGGCACCGGTGGGCGTGCTCGACACGCTCGGCGAGCAGTTCGCCTTCTACGTGAAGGCGCTGGCCTGGACTCCACGCACGCTGCGCCGCTACAAGAAGGAGATCCTTCGGATCCTCGGCGAGGTCGTCTTCGGCAGCGGCTCGCTCGCCGTGATCGGCGGCACCGTCGGCGTGATCCTCGTGCTGTGCTTCTTCACCGGTACCGAGGTCGGCCTGCAGGGTTACGCCGCTCTCGATCAGCTCGGTATCGGTCCCTACACCGGTTTCCTCTCGGCCTACTTCAACACCCGCGAGATCGCGCCGCTGGTGGCCGCGCTGGCCCTGTCGGCCACCGTCGGTTGCGGGTTCACCGCACAGCTCGGCGCGATGCGGATCAGTGAAGAGATCGACGCCCTCGAGGTAATGGCGGTGCCCAGCCTGCCGTTCCTTGTGACGACCCGGATCATTGCCGGCTTCGTCGCGGTCATCCCGCTGTACGTGCTGGGTCTGATGTCGTCCTACCTCGCCACATACACGATCGAGGTCTATTACTTCGGTCAGTCATCGGGCACCTACTCGCACTACTTCCATCTCTTTTTACCGCCGCTGGACGTCGTCTGGTCGTTCTTCAAGGTGCTCGTCTTTGCGGTCGTGGTGATCCTCATCCACTGCTTCTACGGCTACACCGCGTCAGGCGGTCCGGCTGGTGTCGGGGTCGCGGTGGGACGTGCGGTCCGCACCGCCATCGTGCTGGTGAGCATCATCGACTTCTTCCTGTCCCTCGCGATCTGGGGCTCCACCGCGAGCGTCCGGCTGGCCGGGTAGCGATGGCCAAGGAGTCAGTGCTTGCCGTCGCGAAGCGTCGCGGCCTCGGCGTGCTGTACCTCGTCCTCATCACGGCCCTGGTGTGGCTGTCCGTTGCGATCTACCAGAAGAAGTTCACCCCGGTCGTGCTGGTGAGCCTGAAGGCCGACCACACCGGTAACGCGTTGCAGGACGGGTCCGACGTCAAGGAGCGCGGCATCATCGTGGGCTCGGTCCGTGGTGTGAAGGTCGACTCCGGACCGGACGGCGGATGCATCAACCAGCAGGTCTCGTGTGTGACGGTCACTCTCGCCCTCGACCCGGACAAGGTCAGCGAGATCCCCAAGAACGTGTCGGCCCAGATCCTGCCGAAGACGATCTTCGGTGAGCAGTACGTCGCGCTCGATATCCCGCAGCAAAAGCAGGAGCCGATCGCGGCGGGCGACACGATCGCGCAGGATCGCTCGCAGGGCGCGCTCGAGACCGAGAAGGTGCTCGGCGACCTGCTGCCGTTGCTCCAAGCCGTGAAGCCGGCCGAGCTCAACGCCACACTCACCGCGGTGGCTACCGCGTTGCAGGGGCGCGGTGAAGAACTCGGCAACACGCTCGTGCAACTCGACACCTACCTCAAGGGTTTGAATCCGCACACCAAGAACCTCGTCGACGACCTCGGCAAGCTCGGTCAGGTCTCCGACGAGTACAACAACGTCGCGCCCGATCTGTTCGCCACGATCGACAACCTGCAGACCTCGGCGAAGACCGTCATCGCTGAGAAGCAATCGGTGGCGAACCTGTTCGACACCACGACCAGTACCTCCGACGTCATCCGCAGCTTCCTGGCCGACAACGAGCAGCGCATGATCACGGTCGTCGGGACGAGTGCCAAGGTCTACAACCTGCTCGCCGAGTACTCGCCCGAATCGACGTGCATGTTCGGCGCGCTCGCCAAGCTGTACGACCTGGCGTCCTCGATCATCCAGGACCGGCAAGTGCGACTCTCGATCGTCGTCGACCAGAACAACGCGGGCGGCTACAAGCCGGGCGAGCAGCCGTTCTATGTCGACGGCTTGGGACCGAACTGCTTCGGCCTGCCCGACAACCCGCAGCCGCAGGTCGACGGCAAGTTCCAGATCCCGCCGAAGTATCAGTGCTTCAACGATGGTGCCGCGCTCACCGACAACCCGTGCGGCCAGCGCGGCCGGAGCGAGTCCGACCAGAGCATCGCGCAGGCGGCGATCGGCTCGAGCGGTGAGAATGCGCTGGTGAGCACCCTGCTCTCCGGCACGTACCACGCGGCTCCGAACAAGGTGCCTCCGATCGCAACGATGCTCGCCGCGCCGTTGCTACGCGGAACGGCGGTGCGGGTCAAGTGAGGGGTCTGCTCGCACCACTGATCAAGCTGATCGTGTTCCTCCTTGTCACCTCATTCGCGACGTACGTGCTGGCCGCGACGATCGCGAACACCAGCTTCGGCCAGACCACGACCTACCGTGCCGACTTCACCGACGCAGCCGGCTTGAACATCGGCGATGACGTGCGCGTCGCCGGTGTCCGCGTCGGCACGGTGAGTGGCATCTCGATCGTGCGGCACAACACCGCCGAGGTCACCTTCTCGGTGGCGAAGGCACGGCCGCTGCCGGCCTCGGTGCAGGTCACGCTGCGCTACCGCAACCTGGTTGGGCAGCGCTATCTCGACGTCGAGCAGGGCAATCCCGGCAACAGCACGCAGATGCAGGATCCCAGCAAGGCGATCCCGTTGAGTCGCACGCATCCGGCCGTCGACCTGACCGTGCTGTTCGCCGGGTTCAAGCCGCTGTTCGAGGGCTTGGACGCCGATCAGATCAACAAGCTGTCCGGCGAGATCATTCAGACGTTACAGGGCGAGGGCGGCAGCCTCGAGCTGCTCTTCTCGACACTCGGCGACCTGACGAACTCCCTCGCCGACAAGGACAAGGTCATCGGCGACGTCATCACCAACCTGAGCTCGGTGTTGACGACGATCGGCGAGCGCGACACCGAGCTGTCGAACCTCATCATCCAATTGCAGGGGTTCATCTCCGGGCTGGCCAACGACCGCCAGACGATCGGCAATGCGATCACGGGCATCAACAACCTCTCGACGCACACGGCGGGCCTGCTGACCCAGGTCCGCCGCCCGCTCGCGAAGGACATCACCGATATCACCGGTCTCGTCGGAGTGCTCAATGACAGCAGCGGGACGATCAAATACGTCCTGCATAACCTGCCGGCCACGATCGGCCCACTGATCCGAACCGCCAGCTATGGCTCATGGTTCAACTTCTACCTGTGCGATCAGAGCGGCACGCTGAAGTT
>DASRSG010000215.1:0-12045 GCA_035656595.1 Jatrophihabitantaceae bacterium
GGCCACGCTGCTGCTCAGCGCTGTCGGCTCGACCGGTGGTGCAAATCTCGACACCGCGATGCGACAGGGGAGTGTCGCGACGCTGATCGACGGCATCCTGGCGCTCGCGGTCGTCGCGCTGGTGCGGTTCTTCCTGCACAGCGAGACGCTGCGTGCGCCGCGCCCCGTCGGGCTGATCAGCACCGAGGAGGTCCGGTGAGGAAGCGTGAGGTGGGTGCCCGCCGGTTCAGCATCATCGTCGTGCTCGTCGCCTCGCTCGTCGTGACCATGATCAGCCGGTTGTACTGGGTACAGATGCTCGACCCGCACAAGCCGACGCAAACAGCCGGCCTGCTGCACCCAGGCGACATCGTCGTACCGGCGCCGCGTGGCTTGATCGTCGACTCGACCGGGCACGTGCTCGTCGCCAACACGTCCGTGCAGGTGATGACGATCGATCAGGACCGGATCGACGGCCTGCCCAATCACGGCGCGGCGGTACTCACCAAGGTCGCGAACCTGCTGCACCTGAGCGAGTCGCGACTCGCTGCCGAGATCACGCCGTGTTCCACGAAGGTTCCAGCGCCGTGCTGGACCGGCGAGCCGTACCAGCCGGTGCCGGTTGCGTCGCACCTGCCCACCTCGACGCTGTTGGCGATCAGCGAGCACCGCGAGGACTATCCCGGCGTCGCGATCCAGACGGTCACGCTGCCCACCTATCCGTACGGTGCGCTGGCCGGGCACGTCCTGGGCTACACCGCCCAAGTGACGCAGGCCGACAAGCAGGTCAACCCCACGCTCAGCGATGCGGACACGATCGGTGCCGCCGGCCTCGAGGCCCAGTACGACAAGTGGTTGCGTGGCGTCGACGGCATCGAGACGAAGAACCTGAGCCCGCAGGGCTATTCGGTGTCCAACGGTGGTTACACCGCACCGAAGCAGGGCGACACGCTCGTCACCAGCATCAACCTCAAACTGCAGCAGCTAGCCGAGCAGTCACTTGCCCAGCAGATCAGCGATTCGCGCAAGGCGGGCGAGCCGGCGACGGGTGGGGCAGTCGTCGCGATGGATCCGCAGACCGGTCGAGTGCTCGCGGTGGCGAGCTATCCCGACTACAACCCGCAGCTGTTCGTCGGCGGCATCTCGAACAAGAACTACAAGGCGCTCACTGCGCCGAGTGCCGACGATCCGTTGCTGAGTCGGGCAATCGCGGGTGCCTACGCACCCGGTTCGACGTTCAAGCTGGTCACTACATCGTCGCTGGTCACTCATCACGAGATCTCGCTGACGGGCACCTATCCGTGTCCCGGGTCGGTGACCATCGACGGCCGGGTGAAGACGAACTTCGACAGCGAGTCGTTCGGCGCACCCATCTCGCTGCAGGACGCGCTCGGGTACTCGTGCGACACGTTCTTCTACGTGCCGGCCGCGAACGAGTACTACTCGGACGAGACGCGCATCGCTGACGGCAAGAAGCCGCATGAGTACCTGCAGCACACCGCGGCACAGTTCGGTGTGGGCCGCGCGCCGCGCATCGACCTGCCGGCGAACGAGCAGGCGACCGGTTCGTACGCCGACCGGGAGACGCGCCTGGCGCGCTGGAAGGCGAACAAGAAGGCGTATTGCGCGGCGGCGCGCAAGGGCTATCCCGACGTCACGAATGCCACCGATCGTGCGTACCTGACCCAGCTCGCGTCGGAAAACTGCACCGACGGATGGCGCTACCGCGCTGGCGACAACGCCGACATGGCGATCGGGCAGGGCGAGACGACGATGTCGCCGCTGCAGCTAGCGGTTGCGTATTCGGCCCTGGTGAACGGCGGGCGCATCTTCAGCCCGAAGCTGGGCTGGGGGATCGTCGACGCGAAGGGCAAGCTCGTCAAGACGATCACGCCCAAGGTGCATGACACCGTCCGGGTGCAGCCGAGCCTGCTCGACTACATCGCCAATTCGCTGAACTTCGGACGCGGCTGGGCGGTCTCGGGCGCGTTCGCGTACCTGCAGTCGGCGTACCGCGCGCGCATCGGCGGCAAGACCGGCACCGCCGAGGTGTACGGCAAGGGTGACACGTCGTGGCTGGCCACCTGGGGGCCGATCTATCACAGCAAGAAGGGCCACCACGTCCGGGCGCGGTTCGTCCTGGTCGGCATGGTCGAGCAGGCCGGGACGGGCGCCACCGCGGCGGGACCGATGCTCAAGCGAATCTGGGACGGCCTGCTCGGCGCCGACGGCAAGAAGCCGATCATCGCGGGCGAGCGGCCGTCCCGGCACCTGCCCAAGATCGCGCCGCAGATCAGGACGGCACGGCGATGAGCGCCGGCCTTTTCCCCGCGCATGGCCGATTTCCGGGCCGCAAACCGGCCACGCCCGGGGAAAAGCGACCGGCACCGCTCCCAGCCGCGCGAGTTTTCCCCGCTGGTGGCCGCTTTTGCGCTGCGAAACCGGCCACGCGCGGGGAAAAGCAGAACTGGGCTGGGACGTGCCGATGACGATGACTGCGCGGGACCCGCGCGCGCCGTTCGACCTGCCGTCGCCGCTGATCACGCCGACGGTGCGCCGTGTCGCACGCGCCGACTGGGTGCTCGCGGCATCGGCGTTCGCGCTCGCACTGATCGGCGCGGTGCTCGTCTGGGCGGCTACCCGCGATGTGGAGCAGGCCGCAGGGCGCAATCCGAACGGCTACCTCTACCGCCACCTGATCAACCTCGCGATCGCCATCGTGCTGACCGTCGCCGCGTCACGGCTGGACGCGAAGATGTTGCGGCGATCGGGACCATTCGCTTACCTGGCAGGCGTTTTCGGGCTGCTGCTCGTACTCGCTGCCGGCGTGACCATCAATGGCGCGCATGCCTGGATCCGCCTGGGCGGCGGCTTCGAGATCCAGCCATCGGAGTTCATGAAGCTCGGCCTGGTCATCGGGCTCGCCGTGCTGTTCGCGCAGCGCAGCCGCGACCGCGCCAACCGGCCGCCTACGACTCTCGACGTGCTGCTCGGGCTCGTCCTGATCGCGATCCCGCTGGCGCTGATCATGTTGCAGCCCGACCTCGGCTCGGCCATGGTTGTCGCCGCTGCCGCGTTCGGGGTGCTCGTGGCCGCCGGTGTCCGGGCGCGGTGGACGATAGGCCTGCTCGCAGTCGGTGTCATCGGTGCGTTCGCCGTGGTCAAGCTCGGCCTGCTGGCCGACTACCAGCTGGCTCGCTTCGGCGCGTTCACCAACCCGCTGCACGATCCGCAGGGCGCCGCATACAACATCAACCAGGCGCACATCGCGATCGCCAACGGTGGCATGTTCGGCACCGGGCTGTTCAACGGTCCGCAGACGAACGGCGGCTACGTGCCCGAGCAGCGCACCGACTTCATCTTCTCGGTGCTCGGCGAGGAGTTCGGCTTCGTCGGCGGGGTCGTGGTCATCGCGCTGTTCGGCGTGCTGTGCTGGCGGGGCATCGTCATCGCCCGCCGGGCTGATCGCACCGGGCACCTCGTCGCTGTGGGCATCGTCTGCTGGTTCGCCTTCCAGGCGTTCCAGAACATCGGCATGAACCTCGGGCTGATGCCGGTCACCGGCTTGCCGTTGCCGTTCGTGTCGTACGGCGGATCGTCGATGTTCGCGCAAGGTCTCGCCGTCGGCGTGCTGTTCGCGGTGCGCCGCTCGTCGCTGGTCGAGCGCTGACACTGAGCGACGCCTGCGGCGCGAACACCGGCGCCTCACTGCGGGCCGGCGGCCACCTCGAGTTCGACCCGCTGATTGCGTGCGGCCAGGGTCGTGCCGACGCTGGCGATCACCACCATCACGATCGCGACCAGCGTGACCGCGTGCAGCGCCTGACTGAGTACCAGAATGCCGGCCAGCGCGGCGACGGCGGGTTCGAGGCTCATCAGCAAGCCGAAGGCGGCCGCGCGGAGCCGCCGCAACGCAATCAGCTCGAGCGAGTACGGGATGATCGACGACAGCATCGCCACGCCGACGCCACCAGCGAGGACGGACGGCCGGCCAAGGGCTGATCCGCCTTGCACGATCCCGGCAGGCACCACGACCAGCGTGCCGATGCACAACGCGATCGCCAGGCCGTCCAGCTGCGCGAACGTCGAGCCGACCCGCTTCGACACCAGGATGTACCCGGCCCAACAGCCACCCGCGATCAGTGCCAGCACCACACCGAGCGTGCTGATGTCGTGATTGTCCCCGCGCACCGCGAGCAGCACCACGCCGCCACCCGCGAGCGCCACCCACAGCGCATCGAGCGGGCGCCGCGATCCGGCGATCGCGACCGCGAGCGGCCCGACGAACTCGATCGTCACGGCCACGCCGATGGGCAGCCGGTCGAGGGACTCGTAGAACGACCAGTTCATCGTCCCGAGGATCAGTCCGTAGGTGAGCACCGCCAGCAGATCGCTGCGGGTTCGCCCGCGCAGGGACGGGCGGACCACCGCGGTCAGCATCAGTGCCGACAAGGCCAACCGGAGAAACACCACGCCGCCCGGACCGGCCTGCGCGAACAGCTTGTTCGCGAACGCCGCCCCGAACTGCACCGACGCGATGCTGCCGAGCAGCAGTACCTGCGGGGGGACGGGACGCACGCGGCGATCCTCGCAGAGCCGCTGGCCGTAGACTCGACAGGCGTGCCCATCGTCTCGTTGTTCCCCGAGCTGGAAGCCTTGCTGCCCAAGGTCAGCAAGCCGATCCAGTACGTCGGCGGCGAGCTCAACTCGCAGGTCAAGGATTGGGACGAGGTCGACGTCCGCTGGGCGCTGATGTACCCCGACGCGTATGAGGTAGGGCTGCCGAACCAGGGTGTGCAGATCCTCTATGAGGTGATCAACGAGCGTCAGGACGCGCTGGCCGAGCGCACCTACGCGGTCTGGCCCGATCTCGAGGCGCTGATGCGCGAGCACAAGGTCGGGCAGTTCACCGTTGACGCGCACCGCCCGGTCGCGGCCTTCGACTTGCTCGGCGTGTCGTTCAGCACCGAACTGGGCTACACGAACCTGCTCACAGCGCTCGATCTCGCCGGCATCCCGCTGCACGCCGCGGACCGCAACGGCAGCCACCCGATCGTCGTCGCCGGTGGGCACGCCGCATTCAACCCCGAGCCCATCGCCGACTTCATCGACGCCGCCGTGCTCGGCGATGGTGAGCAGGCAGTCGGTGCGATCACCGATGTCGTGCGCGAATGGAAGCGGGCGGGCGGTCCCGAGGGCCGCGACGGACTGTTGCTGCGGCTGGCGGCGACCGGCGGGGTGTACATCCCGCGGTTCTACGACGTCAGCTACCTGCCGGACGGACGGATCGAATCGGTGGTGCCGAACCGGGCCGATGTCCCCGAGCGGGTCAGCAAGCACACCGTGATGAACCTGGACGAGTGGCCCTACCCCAAGACCCCGCTCGTCCCGCTCGCCGAAACAGTGCATGAACGGATGTCGGTCGAGATCTTCCGCGGCTGCACGCGTGGATGCCGATTCTGCCAAGCCGGCATGATCACCCGCCCGGTGCGCGAGCGCTCGATCGAGACGATCGGTGCGATGGTCGACCAGGGCCTGCGCGCGAGCGGGTTCGAAGAGGTCGGGCTGCTGTCGCTGTCGTCGGCCGATCACTCCGAGATCGGCGAGCTGGCCAAGCAACTCGCCGACCGCTACGAGGACGAGAAGATCAGCCTGTCGCTGCCTTCGACCCGCGTCGACGCGTTCAACATCGATCTGGCCAACGAGTTCTCCCGAAGCGGCCGCCGCTCGGGGCTCACGTTCGCGCCCGAAGGCGGGTCGGAACGGTTGCGTCGGGTGATCAACAAGATGGTCAGCAAGGACGACCTGATCCGCACCGTCAGCACCGCGTACGCGCAGGGCTGGCGCCAGGTGAAGTTGTACTTCATGTGCGGCCTGCCGACCGAGACCGATGAGGACGTGCTCGAGATCGCCGGCATGGCGCACGACGTCATCCGCGCCGGGCGCGAGGCAGCCGGCTCGAAGGACATCCGCTGCACCGTCTCGATCGGCGGCTTCGTACCCAAGCCGCACACGCCGTTCCAGTGGGCCGCGCAGTGCGCGCCGGAGGTCATCGACGACCGGCTGCGCAAGCTGCGGGCCGCCATCAACGCCGAGCGCTCGCTCGGCCGCAACGTCGGCATGCGCTACCACGATGGCGAGCCGTCGCTGGTCGAGGGACTGCTCTCGCGCGGCGACCGGCGGGTGGGTGCGGTGATCGAGGCCGTGTGGCGCGATGGTGGTCGCTTCGACGGCTGGTCGGAGCACTTCTCCTTCCTCCGCTGGGTGAGCTGTGCCGCTGCCACGCTCAACGGGGTCGACATCGCCTGGTTCACCACTCGCGAGCGCGATGGCGACGAGGTGCTGCCCTGGGACCACCTCGACTCGGGGCTGGACAAGCAGTGGCTCTGGGACGACTGGCAGGACGCGCTCGGCGAGTTCGAGCAGGACGATTGCCGCTGGACGCCGTGCTTCGACTGCGGGGTGTGCTCCAACCTGGGCACCGACATCCAGGTCGGCCCGACCGGACGGTCGCTGCTGCCCGTCGTCCCCCGATAGCCGGCTCGCTGATGGCGCGACGGGTGCCGACCGGGCCGCCACCGCCGCCGGTCGTGCAGCGGCTGCGGGTGCACTACGCCAAGCGCGGCCGGCTTCGGTTCAGCTCGCACCGCGACTTCGCCCGGGCATTCGAGCGCGCGCTGCGCCGCGCCGACATTCCGATGGGCTACTCGGCCGGCTTCTCGCCGCACCCCAAGATCAGTTACGTCGGGGCCGCCCCGACCGGCGTTGCCAGCGAGGCCGAGTACCTCGAAATCGGGCTGGCCCGCGAGTGCGACCCCTCCAGCGTCGGCCAAGCACTGGACGAGGCGCTGCCCGACGGCCTGGACATCCTGGAGGTGGTCCGGGCCGGGCCGGGCTCGCTCGCCGAGCGGATGCAGGGCTCGCGGTGGCGCTTGCAGCTGCCTGGCGTCACCGCTGCGGAGCTCACCGCTGCGGTCGAGAAGCTGCTCGCCGTCGACACGCTGCCCGTCGAACGGCTGACCAAGGACGGCCGGCGCACCATCGATGTTCGGCCCGCGATCGTCCTCGCCGAGATCCAAGCCGGCGAACGTGCGATACTGGTCTTGGTCGTTCGGCAGGTGACCCCGTCCGTACGACCCGACGACGTCCTCGCCGCACTGCGGCTCGTCGACGGTCTCGCCCTAGCCGCACCGCCGGTCGTGGTACGCGTGGCGCAGGGACCGCTCGACGAGAACGGTACGGTCAGCGATCCGCTGGCCGCCGACCGCGCGACCGACCGGACTGCGCCGTAGTACGACCACCCAGACCGGGCGGCGAGTTGAAGCCATCAGCTGCCGACCGATGAAGACTTAGCCGATGATCCGCAGGATTACCGGCCACAAACCGCCTTCGTGCGGTCGCGGCTCAGCTATGACGAGCCGCGCCCGGAGGCTTAGAACGGAGCTGAGCCGAGCAGATGCTCGACAACGACAATTCGACACGTTCCACCAAATCATCAGCTGCCCCGAGCGTCCCACCCAAGCGGGTGCGGGTCTCAGCACTGGCCAAGGACCTCGGGGTCGCCAGCAAGCAGCTGGTCGCGCTGCTCGCCGAGCTCGGCGAGGGCACCAAGACCGCCTCCTCGACCCTCGATGCCGACCAGGTCGAGCGGGTGAGAACGGCTCACGCGGCGAGCGAGGCCGCCGCGCCGGTCGACACCTCGGCGCACATACCGGACCCGCCGGCCGACACCGGCGCGCCGCTGGTGCTGTTCGTGGCGCCGAGTGCCGACACCGCGCCGCCGCGGCGGCGCCGCCGGGCTGCTTCCGCCCCGGCCGGTCCGCCGCCGGCAGAGGGCGATGAACCGGCCGCCGACGGCCCTGACATCACCGTTGCCGAAGATGCCGAAGACCAGACAGCCGAGCCGGAGGACGTCCGCGAGGCGGCCGAGGCCGAGGCGTCCGGCGCGGCCCGCAAGCGCCGACGGCGCGGCCGCCGCGGCCGCGGCACCGGTGGCGGCCAGAAGGCGACGGACGAGGCCGGCGATGACGCCGAGGCCGAGACCGATGACGGCGAGCCGACCGAGCCCGTAGCACCGGCAGATGCCGATGCCGCTGCCGACGAGGGCGGCGAGGGCGGCGAGAGCGCGGACGGTTCGACCACGACGCACCGCCGCCGCCGGCGGCGCCGGTCCGGTTCTGGTGCGGGCGCCGACGGCGAGGCTGTCGAGGACGATCCGCCGAACACGGTCGTGCATGTGCGTGAGCCCAAGGCCAAGGCGACCGCCAAAAAGGCCGGTGTCAAGGCCGCCAAGGACAACCGAGACAACAAAGACGCCGACGACGACGGCGTCAAGGGCGTCAAGGGATCGACCCGACTGGAGGCGCGACGGCAGCGCCGCCGCGACGGGCGCGAGACCAACCGGCGCCGCCCGCCGATCCTGACCGAGTCCGAATTCCTGGCCCGTCGCGAGGCGGTCGACCGGGTGATGGCGGTACGGCAGAACGGCGATCGCACCCAGATCGCGGTGCTCGAGGACAGCGTGCTCGTCGAGCACTACGTCACCCGCGCCAGCGCGACCTCCTACGTCGGCAATGTCTACCTCGGCCGGGTGCAGAACGTGCTCCCGTCGATGGAGGCCGCGTTCATCGACATCGGCAAGGGACGCAACGGGGTGCTCTACGCCGGCGAGGTGAACTGGGACGCGGCCGGGCTGGAGGGCAAGTCGCGGGCGATCGAGCAGGCGCTCAAGGCCGGCGACGCCGTGCTCGTCCAGGTGACCAAGGACCCGATCGGGCACAAGGGCGCGCGGCTGACCAGCCAGGTCTCGCTGCCGGGTCGCTTCCTGGTTTACGTGCCCGGTGGCGGCATGACCGGCATCAGCCGGCGGCTGCCCGACACCGAGCGGCACCGGCTCAAGGCGATCCTCAAGAAGGTCGTGCCCGAAGACGCCGGCGTGATCGTCCGTACCGCTGCCGAGGGCGCGAGCGAGGAAGACCTCGTCCGCGACGTCGAGCGGCTGCAGGCCGAATGGGCCAAGATCTCGAAGAAGGCCGAGAAGGTCTCGTCCGCGCCGACCCTGGTGCATGGCGAGCCGGATCTCGCGATCCGTGTCGTCCGCGACGTGTTCAACGAGGACTTCAACAAGCTGATCGTGCAGGGCGACGAGGCCTGGGAGACCGTTTCGGAGTACATCGAGGGCGTCGCGCCCGACCTCGGTGCGCGAGTCTCGCGGCACGCTGGAAACAGCGACCTGTTCGCCGACCTGCGCGTAGACGAGCAGATCATGAAGGCTCTCGACCGCAAGGTGTGGTTGCCGTCGGGCGGTTCGCTGGTCATCGACCGCACCGAGGCGATGACGGTCATCGACGTCAACACCGGCAAGTTCGTCGGTTCGGGCGGCAATCTCGAGCAGACGGTCACGCGCAACAACCTCGAGGCTGCCGAAGAGATCGTGCGCCAGCTGCGGTTGCGCGACGTCGGCGGCATCGTGGTGATCGACTTCATCGACATGGTTCTTGAGTCGAACCGCGAGCTCGTGCTGCGGCGGCTCACCGAGTGCCTGGGCCGCGACCGAACGAAGCACCAGGTCGCCGAGGTGACCTCGCTCGGGCTAGTGCAGATGACTCGCAAGCGGGTCGGTGAAGGCCTGCTCGAGGCGTTCAGCGAGACCTGCGAGGTCTGCCACGGCCGCGGCGTCATCCTGCACGCCGAGCCGGTCGAGCGCGGTGGATCGTCTGCAGCCGGCGACGAGAACGGCGACGGCAAGACCAGGGCGCGGCGCAAGCGCGGTGCCAAGCGTGCCGAATCACCCGAATCGCTTGATGAGGTCGAGCCACCCGTGAGCAGCGAGCAGCGCAACAAGGCGCTCGCCGCGATGAACGCCATCCATAAGGCGGCCCATCCGGACGACGAGACCGCTGAGCTTGAGCTAGATGCGCTCGCCGCGGTGCTCTCCGGCTCCGAGCTCGACGCTGATCAGCTCGCTGCCGAGGTCATCGACAGTGCGGCTGAACGGTCGGCTGAGACGGCTGAGACGGCTGAGACGGCTGAGACGGCTGAGCCCGACGCGTCCGAACCCGCGGCAGCGCCGGTCGACGCGCCGACCATCGAGGCGGTCGAGGCGGTCGCCACCGGACCGGAGGTGGAGCCGCCGGCGCCGGCCAAGGCAGCGCCGAAGACACCGGTGAAAGCGGCGGCGCGCCCGCGCCGTCGCCGGGCCGCATCGCGTCCGGCGGGTCCGCCGGCCGCACCTCCGGCGGCCACCTGACCGGCCACGACTTCCAACCTTGTTTTGGTGTCGGGTGACCAAAATCAGGCCCTGAAGATGGTCACCCGATACCAAAACAGGTCGGGCCAGGCAGGCGTTTTGCTTCCGGCCCGGTGCGCCCGGTAATCTAAACGACGGCCTACCGACAGGTGGGCCACGTGTTCGTATGCGGTGCTAAGCAGCAAATCCAAGGAGTTGGGCACGATGTACGCCATCGTCAAGACCGGCGGCAAGCAGTACAGGGTCGCCGAGGGCGATGTGATCGAGGTCGAGAAGCTCGACGTGGCGCCTGGCGCCGAGGTCGCTCTTGCCGCGATCCTGCTCGTTGATGGCGAGACCGTCACCCACGATGCCGACAAGCTGGCCAAGGTCGCCGTCACCGGTGAGGTGGTCGCGCAGACCAAGGGCCCGAAGATCCGCATCCACAAGTACAAGAACAAGACCGGCTACCACAAGCGCATGGGGCACCGTCAGAAGCTGACCCAGGTGAAGGTCACCGGCATCACCAGCGGTAAGTGAGGAAGTAGCGACATGGCACATAAGAAGGGCGCATCCAGCTCCCGCAACGGTCGCGACTCGAACGCGCAGTTCCTCGGTGTGAAGCGCTACGGCGGCCAGGAGGTCAAGGCCGGCGAGATACCCATCCGCCAGCGTGGCACCAAGTTCCACCCCGGCAGCAACGTCGGCCGCGGCAAGGACGACACCCTGTTCGCGCTGGCCGCCGGCAGCGTGCAGTTCGGCACCTCGCGCGGACGCAAGACCGTAAACATCGTCTGATCCGCCTCCCGGCCCTAACTGTTGTCGTCTCGCCCAGCGCGAGGTCGCCCGCCGCTGTTGCCGACCAATTCCAGCTGAAGGTTTCATGCCCGGCTTCGTCGACCGCGTCGTACTGCATGTGGCAGCCGGCAATGGCGGGCACGGTGTGGCGTCGGTCCATCGCGAGAAGTTCAAGCCGCTCGGCGGCCCGGACGGCGGCAACGGCGGCCGCGGCGGCGACGTCGTCCTCGTGGTCGACGAGAACGTCCACACCCTGCTCGACTTCCACCACCACCCGCATCAGCACGCCGGCAACGGTAAGCAGGGCGCCGGCAGCAACCGCAATGGTGGCGAGGGTGCCGACCTCGAACTGCGCGTGCCCGACGGCACGGTCGTCGTCTCGACCGACGGCGAGGTGCTCGCCGATCTGATCGGCGTGGGTACCCGGTTCATCGCCGCGCAGGGGGGGCGAGGCGGACTCGGCAATGCCGCGCTGTCCTCGACGCGACGCAAGGCGCCGGGTTTCGCGTTGCTCGGCGAGCCAGGTCAGCTGCGCGACATCGTGCTGGAACTGAAGTCGGTCGCCGATGTCGGCCTGGTCGGGTTCCCGAGCGCCGGCAAGTCATCGCTGATCGCGGCGATGTCGGCCGCCCGTCCGAAGATCGCCGACTATCCGTTCACGACGCTCGTCCCCAACCTCGGCGTAGTCGACGCCGGCACGACGACGTTCACTGTTGCCGATGTGCCCGGGCTCATCCCCGGTGCCGCGCAGGGCAAGGGACTCGGGCTGGACTTCCTGCGCCACGTCGAGCGGTGCGCGGTGCTGCTGCACGTGCTCGACTGCGCAACCCTCGAACCGGGCCGCGATCCGATCAGCGATCTCGACGCGCTCGAGCGCGAGCTCGGACAGTACGAGGGGACGTTCGGCGAGCTGCTGAGCAAGCCGCGCCTCGTCGCGCTGAACAAGGTGGACGTGCCCGAAGCCCGTGAGCTGGCT
Organism: Jatrophihabitantaceae bacterium; assembly: GCA_035656595.1. GTDB lineage: Bacteria > Actinomycetota > Actinomycetes > Mycobacteriales > Jatrophihabitantaceae > RYN-133. The sequence continues at coordinate 11,982 of DASRSG010000215.1, forward strand.
GACCTCGTCCGTCCCGATCTCGAAGCCCGCGGCATGCAGGTCTTCGAGATCTCGGCGGTATCGC
>DASRSG010000216.1:0-20624 GCA_035656595.1 Jatrophihabitantaceae bacterium
GACGGGCAGACGCTCCGCGAGCCACCCGTCATAGCCGCTGACGAGTGCCTCACGAAGGTCCGCAGACACGAGTCCGGGCCAGCGCAGCACGCCGGCCCGGACATCGCTCAGAGACTCAGACGGCGTCGGCGCCACGCTCACCTGTCCGCACGCGGACGAGTGTATCGACGGAGGTCACCCAGACCTTGCCGTCACCGATCTTGCCGGTGTGCGCCGCTTCGACAATCGCGTCGACCACCTTGTCGGAGTCGCCATCGTTCACCAGCACGTCGATCTTCACCTTCGGCACGAGGTCGACGGTGTACTCGGCGCCGCGGTAGACCTCGGTGTGGCCCTTCTGCCGACCGAAGCCCTGCACCTCGCTCACGGTCAGGCCCTGGATGCCCAATACCTCGAGGGCCGCCTTGACGTCGTCCAGCTTGAACGGCTTGACGACTGCGGTGACGAGCTTCATGCGGTGACACTCTCCTTCGATGCGGTTGCCGTCGTCCCGATCGTGGCGGTGCCCAGATGGCCGGACGTGCCTATCCCACCCCAGTCGTACGCGGATTCACCATGGATCGCAGTATCCAGCCCTTCAAGCTCGGCCTCGTCGCTGACCCGTGTCTGCATGACCAGCCCGATGACCTTGGCGATGATGAACGTGCCGACGAAGGAGAACACGGTGACCGCGCCGGCCGCGAGGAACTGGTGCAGCAGCAGGTTCCAGCCGCCGAAGTGTCCGCCGCCGCCGTAGAAGATGCCGTTGTTGCCCAGCGAGTTCGTGGACGTCGAGCTGAAGAAGCCGACCGCGAGCGTCCCGATCCAGCCGCCGACGAAGTGCACGCCAACGACATCGAGCGAGTCGTCGTAGCCAAGCTTGTTCTTCAGGCTGATCGCGAACGCACAACCGAAGCCGGCGATGAACCCGATGAAGAGCGAGCCGATCGGTGTCACCCAGCCAGCACATGGTGTGATCGCGACCAGGCCGGCGACCGCTCCCGATGCGGCGCCCAGCGCGGTCGACTTGCCGTAGCGCAACTTCTCCGCAACGAGCCAGCCGATCAACGCGGTTGCCGTCGCGGTGTTGGTGTTCATCCAGGCCGCACCCGCCACGCCGTCGGCGCCAAGTTCCGATCCGGCGTTGAAACCGAACCAGCCGAACCACAGCAGGCCGGCGCCGAGCAGCACGAACGGGATGTTGTGGCCGCGCATCTGCTCCTTGGGCCAACCCTTGCGCTTGCCGAGCACGAAGGCCATCGCCAGGCCCGCAGCGCCGGCGTTGATGTGCACGACCGTCCCGCCGGCGAAGTCCTCGGCGAAGAAGTGCGCGCCCGGTTCGATCGCCGAGCGGTTCAGCCAGCCGTAGGCGTCGAACACCCAGTGCGCGACCGGCGCGTAGATCAGGATCGACCAGGCCGCCACGAAGGCCACGAACGCACCGAACTTCCACCGGTCCGCGGTCGATCCGGTGATCAGCGCCGGCGTGATGATCGCGAACGTCAGCTGGAAGGCAACGAACACCATCGTCGGGACGGTCTGGGCCGTGCCCAGCGTCGGCACCACGTCGCCGATGTGGCGCAGGAAGATGAAATGCGTATCGCCCAGCCACTTCCCGTCGCCGCTGAACGCCCAGGTGAAACCGACCAGCACCCAGGTGACGCTGACGATCGCGATGGCCGCGAAGTTCTGCATCAGCATGGCGAGCGTGTGCTTGGCCCGCACCATGCCGCCGTAGAAGAACGCCAGGGCGGGCGTCATCAGCAGCACCAGGGACGCGGAGGCCAGGATCCAGGCGGTGTTGCCGGTGTCGAACTTCTTCAGCGGCACGTACTTGAGGGCCAGGTCGCTGGCGGCAAGCAGGTGAGACACGAAAGGGTCCCCGATCGCTAGGTCGAGGCGCGTGGGAGGGCGCGCGCTTGGCGGCAACACTCATCGGCCGACGTTTCGGCGAAGGGCTCCCTCGTGTTTCGCGCATGTAACCAAGCGCTTCTGGCCAGTGAGACGGATAACGTCGATCCGGTGAGTTCACTTCGACGCATCGAGGCCGCAGCGCGCTCTGCCCAAGTACGTCCGATTTCGTACTCGGTCCGGCTCGACCTCGGCGATGACCCGTCCGGATTCGCCGCCGAGACCCGGATCGCGTTCACTGCCGAGGCCGGGTCCAGCAGCTTCCTCGACGTCCATCCGCGCCAGCTCACTGCAGCGGTGCTCAACGGTGTCGCGCTCGACATCGAGGCGGATTTCGCGGACGGGCGCCTGCAGCTGGGCGAGCTGCGCGAGTCCAACGAGCTGGTCGTCGACGCCGTGATGGCCTACTCGCACGACGGCGAGGGCATGGTGCGCCACGTCGATCCGGCCGATGGCCGCACCTACCTGTACGCGATGTCCTTCCTCGACGCCGCACCGCGCTGGTTCGCCTGCTTCGACCAGCCGGACCTGAAGGCCCCGTTCACGCTTGAGGTGTCCTGCCCGCCGGATTGGATCGTGGCCGGCAACGGTCCGGCGGTGCAGTCGGGGCCGGGTCGGTGGACGATCAGCCAGCCGCGTCCCGTGGCCACCTACATGACCACGCTGGTGGCCGGGCCGTACCACTCGGTGCACGGCTCGCACGACGGCATCCCGCTCGCGGTGCACGCCCGCGCATCGCTCGCCGAATTCCTCGACCGCGAGGCCGCCGCGCTGTTCGAGCACACCGGCCGCTGCTTCGACGAGCTGCACAGGCTGTTCGGGATGCGCTACCCGTGGGGCGATTACCACCAAGCGTTCGTGCCCGACTTCAACGCCGGCGCGATGGAGAATCCCGGATGCGTCACGTTCCGCGATCAGATGATCTTCCGCTCGCGGACGACCGATGCCGAGCGGGTGCAGCGCAACAACACGATCGCGCACGAGATGGCGCACATGTGGTTCGGCGACGTCGTGACCATGCGGTGGTGGGATGACCTGTGGCTCAACGAATCCTTCGCCGAGTACCTGGCCCATCGGGTCTGCGACGCGCTCGGTGAACCGGCTGCATGGGTGCAGTTCGGCGTCTCGCGCAAGGGTTGGGGCTACGCGGCCGACCGCCGCCCGTCCACCCACCCAGTCGCCGGCAATGGCGCGTCCGACGCGGCCGGTGCGCTCAACGACTTCGACGGCATTTCTTACGCGAAGGGCGCCGCGACGCTGCGCCAGCTAGCCACGCGTCTGGGCGACGACGTCTTTCTGGCTGGGTTGCGTGGCTACATCGCGACGTATGCGTTCGGCAACGCCGAGCTGGCCGATCTGCTCGCTGCGTGGAGCGACGCCGGGGCGTCCGGGATCACTGAGTGGGCCGACCAGTGGCTACGCACCTCGGGCATGGACACGCTGCGGGTTGACGGCACCACTTTGGTGCGCATCGCGCCGGCCGGTCAGCCGGTGCAGCGCGAGCATGCGATCACGGTGGCCACCTATCCCGCCAGCGAGCGCGCGCCGCTGCTGGTTGCCGGGGACGTGACGGAACTTCCGATTGCCGCGCATGGGCTCGTGCTGCCCGATGCCGGCGACGAGACGTGGGCCAAGATCGCGCTGTCGCAGCCGGTGTGGGCCGGCATGGCGGAGCGTTTTCCGGCGGTGGACCCGATAGCGCGCGTGGTCGTGTGGAATGCCCTCAAGCAGGCGGTGGCCGACGCCGAGGTTGACCCCGCACTGGCGGTGCGAATCGTGGCGGCAGCGGTGCCCAGCGAGGAGGGCGACGTCATGCTGGGCGACCTGCTTGCCTGGGTGGTGGAGCCGATGTCCTCGGCCTACCTCATCGACCCTGGCCCGGCGCTCGATGTGGTGCGCACCGCCGTCGATGCCGCACTTGCGGCAGCGGCGCCGGGCAGCGGGCGGCAACTGGCCGCGATGCGCGGCGTGGTCGCCACATCCGTCGACGTAGCGCGCCTGGTCGGTCTGCTGGCCGGTGACCTTCCTGCGGGCGTTGTGCTCGAACCCGACCTGCGCTGGCGGCTGGTGGCGCGGCTGTGCGCGCTGGGCCACTTCGGCCTCGACGACGTCGAGGCCGAGCTGGCCGCCGATGACAGCACCGAGGGTGCCGAGCACGCGGCGCGGTGCCGTGCACTTGTCCCTACCGCGCAAGCCAAGGCGGCCGCGTGGCAGCTACTCATGCACGACACCGAACTGTCGGCGGCGTTGCTCTACGCGACCGCGCGGGGGTTCTGGCATCGAGACCACGCCGCGTTCACCGAGCCGTACGTCGCGCGGTACTTCGATGAGATCCTCGGCACCGCGCAGCTGCGGTCGGGCTGGGTGGTCGGGCAGGTTGCGCGGCTGGCGTACCCGCACACCGCGGTATCGACGCATACTCTCGCGCTGGCCGAGGAGCTGCTCGCCCGTCGCGACCTGCCGCCCGGCATCGCGCGTTCGGTGGTCGACTGCACCGACGATCTGCGCCGTGCCGTGACCGCCCGCGCGCGTTTGGCTTGACTCTCACGTGGCGTGAGGTTGCACAGTGGTCGGCGTGGACGGATATCCGGTCGGCGAGGTGGCCCGCCTCTCGCACGTCTCGGTGCGCACGCTGCACCACTATGACGACATCGGCCTGCTGACCCCGCAACGACGGAGCGCGGCCGGGTACCGGCTGTACTCCGACGCTGACCTGCGCCGCCTGCAGCAGATCCTGTTCTACCGCGCGCTCGAGTTCGGGCTCGACGACATCGCCCAGATTCTCGCCGACCCCGACGCGACCGCCGATGACCATCTGCGCCGCCAGCATGAGCTCGTCCGCGCGCAGATCGACAAGCGACGCGAGCTGCTGGCCGCGCTCGAGAAGGAAATGGAGGCCCGCAAGATGGGCATAGCGCTGACTCCGGAGGAGCAGTTCGAGGTGTTCGGCACCGACCAGGTCGGCGGCGAATGGGCCGAGGAGGCCGGGCAGCGGTGGGGCAACACCGACGCGTACCGCGAATCGCAGCGGCGGGCCGCGGCGTACACGAAGGACGACTGGGCGGCGATGAAAGCCGAGTCCGATCAGGGCCTGCGCGACTTCCGCGATGCGATGCAGGCCGGCGAGCCGGCGACCTCCGAGCCGGCGATGGCACTGGCCGAGGCACACCGCGAGTTCCTCAGCCGCTGGTTCTACGACTGCGGCTATGACATGCACCGCAACCTGGCCGAGATGTACATCGCCGACGACCGCTTCCAGCAAACCTTCGACACGGTTGCCGCGGGCTTAGCGCAATACGTCCACGACGCGATTCTTGCCAACGCCGAAAGGTGATCTGCGCGCGAGCCCATCGCGTTCATGGTCACCTAGTGGGTCGGTCTAGCGCTCCTAAACGCTTGTACGCAGGTTTCGACGTCTTCGGCGCTGTGGGCGGCGGAGAGCTGGACCCGGATGCGGGCCTTGCCCTTGGGGACGACCGGGAAGCTGAACGCAATCACGTACACGCCGTGCGCGAGCATCTCCTCGGCGATCTGGCCCGCCAGTACCGCATCACCGAACATCACCGGCGTGATCGGATGCTCACCGGGCAGGATGTCGAAGCCCTCCTCGACCATCCGGCGCCGGAACAGCTCGGTATTCGCGCGCAGGGTCGAGCGGGCATCATCGGAGGACGCAACCAGCTCCAGCGCGGCCAGCGACCCGGCCACCACCGACGGCGCGACGGCGTTGGAGAACAGGTAGGGACGCGAACGCTGCCGCAGCAGCTCGACGATCTCCGCGCGCGCCGCGATGTAGCCGCCGGACGCCCCGCCCAGCGCCTTGCCGAGCGTGCCGGACACCACGTCGACGCGATCCTGCACACCGGCGAGCTCCGGCGTCCCCGCGCCGGTGGCACCGACGAACCCGACCGCATGCGAGTCGTCGACCATCACCATCGCGTCGTGCGCTTCGGCGAGGTCACAGATGTCGGCCAGCGGCGCGAGGTAGCCGTCCATCGAGAACACGCCGTCGGTGACGATCAACCTCCGCCGCGCGCCCGACGCCGCCTGCAACTGCGCTTCGAGATCGGCCATGTCGCGGTTGCGGTAGCGATACCGACCCGCCCTGCACAGCCGGATGCCGTCGATGATCGACGCGTGGTTCAGCTCGTCGGAGATGACCGCGTCGTTCTGGTCCAGCAGCACCTCGAACAGCCCGCCGTTGGCGTCGAAACACGACGAGTACAGGATCGTTGCCTCGGTGCCGAGAAATGCCGAGAGCCGTGCCTCGAGCTCGGTGTGCTGGGTCTGCGTGCCGCAGATGAAGCGCACGGACGCCATGCCGAAGCCCCACTCGTCCAGCGCCGCCTTCGCCGCCGCAACCACGGAGGGATGGTCGGCCAGGCCCAGGTAGTTGTTCGCGCAGAAGTTCAGGACGTCTCGTCCCCCGGCGGTCACGCGCGCCGCCTGCGGCGAGGCGAGTTGGCGTTCGGCCTTGTAGAGACCAGCTGATCGAATCTCGTCCAGCGTCGACTGCAACTGCTCGCGAACCGTTCCGTACATCAGGCGCTCCAATCCATGACGACCTTGCCGCACTGGCCGCTGCGCGCGGTCTCGAACGCCTCTTGCCACGACGTGGCAGGGAAGCGATGCGTGACGACCGACGAGATGTCCAGGCCCGAGCGCAGCATCGCCGACATCGCATACCAGGTCTCGAACATCTCGCGGCCATAGATGCCCTTGATCGTGATCATGTGGGTGACCACCTTGCCCCAGTCGATGTCGATCGGGGCGCTGGGCAGGCCGAGCATCGCGATCCGGCCACCGTGGTTGAGGTTCGCGATCACCTCGGGCAGTGCGGACGGATGCCCGCTCATCTCGAGCGCCACGTCGAAACCCTCGACCATCCCGAGCCGAGCCTGCGCCTCGGCGATCGACTCGCGCGACACATCCAGGGCCAGGTCGACGCCCATCGACCGCGCCAGCTCGAGCCGGTAGGGCGACACGTCGGTGATCACCACGAAGCGCGCGCCGACATGGCGAGCGACCGCGGCGGCGATCAGACCGATCGGCCCGGCGCCGGTGATCAGCACGTCCTCGCCGACCAGCGGGAACGACAGCGCGGTGTGCACCGCGTTGCCGTACGGATCGAAGATCGCGCCTAGATCGGGATCGATGCCGTCGCGGTGTACCCACACGTTCGACTCGGGCAGCACGACGTAGTCGGCGAACGCGCCGTCGCGGTTCACCCCGACCGAGGACGTCCGGATGCACAGGTGGCGGCGTCCGGCGCGACAGTTGCGACACGTCCCGCACACCACATGCCCCTCGCCGGACACGAGTGCGCCGACGCGAACGTCCTGCACCGCCGCGCCGATCTCGACGACCTCGCCGCAGAACTCGTGTCCCGCGATGAGCGGGGCGTTCACAGCAGAGGCGGCCCACGCGTCCCACGACTCGATATGCAGATCGGTGCCGCAGATGCCGGCACGCAAGACACGGATCTTCACCTCACCCGGCCCGGTCGATGGCTCGGGACGGTCGACCAGCTCGAAGCCCGGCGCCGCTGCCGGCTTGTACAGAGCTTTCACGGCTTAGTCACCCAGCAACGCGTCGACAAATGACTCCGGATCGAACGGTGCCAGGTCGTCGGCACCCTCACCGAGCCCGACCAGCTTCACCGGCACGCCCAGCTCGCGCTGAACGGCGATCACAATGCCGCCGCGTGCCGTTCCGTCCAGCTTGGTCAGCACGATGCCGGTGACGTCGACGACCTCGGTGAACACGCGGGCCTGGGTGAGCCCGTTCTGACCAGTGGTGGCGTCGAGCACGAGCAGCGTCTCGTCAACCGGGCCCTGCCGCTCCACGACCCGCTTCACCTTGCCGAGCTCATCCATCAGCCCGACCTTGGTGTGCAACCGGCCGGCGGTGTCGATCAGCACGGTGTCGACCTTCGCCTCGGTGCCCTTCTTCACCGCGTCGAATGCGACCGATGCCGGGTCGCCGCCCTCGGGGCCGCGCACCGTTTCCGCGCCGACCCGCGATCCCCAGGTCTGCAGTTGGTCGGCGGCGGCCGCGCGGAACGTGTCGGCCGCACCGAGCAGCACGGTGTGCCCGTCGGCGACCAGCACCCGGGCGAGCTTGCCGCAGGTCGTCGTCTTGCCCGTCCCGTTGACGCCGACCACGAGCACGACCGCCGGACGGTCCGATGTCGGGGTGGCGTGCAGGGTGCGGTCGAGTTCGGGCTGCAGGGCTGTCACCAGCTCGTCGGCCAGCAATGCCCGAAGCTCACCCTGCGAGCGGGTGCCGAGCACCTTGGTGCGGGCGCGCAGCCGATCGACGATCTCGGTGGTCGGCTTGACCCCGACATCAGCGGTGAGCAGCGCTTCTTCGATCGCTTCCCACGCCTCGTCGTCGAGGTTCTCGCGCGACAGCACGCTGAGCAGGCCACGGCCGAGCGCGTTCTGCGAGCGGGCAAGGCGGGCCCGCAGCCGCTGCATGCGCCCCGCTGTCGGCTCGGGCGTCTCGAGCACCGGTGCGACGGCGGGTTCGGCCTCGAGCGGTGGCAGTTCAAGGGTGTCAGTGACGCTGCCGCGCGGAACATCGCGAGGAACCGCATCGTCCTCCACGCCGGGCTGGTGGTCGATGTCGGGACGAAGCGCCTCCGGCCGTCCGCGCCGCGCACGCGGCACAACCAGCAGAGCGACAACGGTCGCGGCGACGACGACTACGGCAAGTGCGATCCAGAGGAATACCACTGGTCAATCCTCGCAGCAGCGTCGTCGCCCGACGATGGCGCGCCTGCTCTGTCGACTAGCAGTGTCTGATGTTGGGGTTCGGATCCGAGCCCGTCGCAACGTAGTAACCCGACATGTAACCCGGCCCGTAACCCGAGGACATCCAGTACCCGTAGTACCAGACATTGTCACCGTTCACCGACGTCCCTCGGGTCCAGCACTTCAGATCGACCGCATCGCCCTTCTCCGGGATCGAGTAGTCGGCGTGGCTGCTCGTGCTGGGCTGGCGATGGACGCGAACGCCTCCGGCGGTCGTGTAGGTCTCGTAGTCCGAGACGTAGTTCGGGGTGATGGTGCTGCGCGTGGCAGCGACGCGCCGGTGACTAGCTGGGGCGGCTTCGGCAGCAGCGCCCGATACGCACAACAGTCCGGCGGTCGCTGCGACGGTGGCCGCGATGCGGCCAAGACGTGGGGTCATCTTCACGCTCTCTGGTCAGGCGCCGAGTGATAATCCCGGCGTTCTTCTCGATTCGGCACGGTTCAGCCGGAATCCGGACGGACAGTACGGTCCAGGAAGTCGTTGCGCAAGAGCGAGCGGACCCGACAACTCCGGACGGTGGTATGCCGGATCTGGCCGGTATGTGCCTGGCAAGGACCTGACAGTTGCGGTTGCTTGCCATCGTCGTTAGCCGCATTCAAGGATCAGCGGCGTCTATCGCTAACGCCGCACGGTGCAGGCACTGCTCCTCACCGATCTGGAGTGAGAAGCCGCATGCACCGAGTCAGCGTCGCCGTTGCGCTGAGCGTGCTCGCCAGCGCAACGCTGTGCGTAGCGTGCGGGTCCTCGTCGCTGGGCGGCGGGTCAGCCGCGCAGGCAGTTGCCTCGCATGCCGGCGAGGCGGGCATCGTGATGACCCGCGGGCAGCGGCCGATATCCGCGCGCAGCGCCGCGGCCCTTGTTGTCGGTAGCAGGGGCGACACCCGCATCGACGCACTGCAGGCAGACGGCACGACGTATCGCGGGTCGGTCATCCTGCGGATCTCGGTCGAGCAGAACTCCGGACTCGTGAGCCACCAGCAGTCGACCGAGTGCTTCGACTACCGGTTCCGTCACCGGCTCGACGACCACGTGCCGCACCCTCGGCCGAGCTGCCCGTCATCTGCGCCACTCTCGCTGAGGCCCAGCACTGCTCCGGGCGTGTCAGCGCGGACGGTGCGCGCGGTGCGGCGCGCCGTGGCCGCACTGCCGGCGGCGCAACGAGTGCGGGTCACGCCCGTCCGACAGGCGGTCGTTGCCGCGCTCGGCCCCGGCTACACGGTGATCGCACAACCCCAAGCCGGCGGCGTCCAGGTGCGCGTGACATCCGGCAACCAGTGCATGACCGCGACCGTCGCGTCCGGCGGTGCGGTGCACACATCCACACCGATGAACGGCACGGACTGTGCCGGCGGTTGAACACTCCCGCGGAGGGAATCCGATGTTTGGATCGAAGCTGTCCGTGACCGCGAAGCTGCTCGCGGTGCTCGCCACGATCGTTGCGATCTGCGTGGCTCTGCAAGGCGCCGCGAGCGCAGCATCCCGCGCGAGTCGATCGGCCCCTGCCGGTCCCGGGATAGCTGCGGTGTATCGATCGGACATCCTCGGTCCGCACTGGCGCTCCAGCCGTGATTCATTGTGGGCACTCACCTCGTCCGCCGACGGCCTCGGTGTCATGCGCGCGCCACTCGCCAGCGGCGCGGTCTGGTCGCCGGTGGTGTCGCTACGTGTCGCCGGCGTCGACAGCCGGCAGTGGGTCGGTCAGGCGTGCGTGCTCGCGCACACGCACACCCTCGCGGTCGCGTACGGGCCGGTCGAATACGTCTCGGTTGCCACCATGTACGAGCGGGGCGCCTTCGCCGCGCTGGTGAACCTGGACACCGGCGTCACCACCGCGCTGCCCGTCCGGCCGACCTACAGCTATTTCTCGCCCAGCTGCGGCGGGGACGGAACCGCGACGTTCACCAGCTTCGGCACCTCCGAATCGAGGACGGTCGTCACGACGGTCGATGCATCCGGGCATCGGGCGGGCGCGCGGACGACCGTCGCCGGCGAGTACATCGACGCGACCCATCGCGCCGACGGCACCGTGGTGGCCGCGCGCGGCGCACAGATCGTCACGCTGCACGGCGGTCGGGCAACGACCCTGCGCACCGAGCCGTCCACCGTCTACGACTTGCATGACGATCGGGCTGGGCGGCTGACCTTCCTCGTCGACAGCCATGCCCGTACCGCGGTGCATCAGCTGGTCGGCGGAAGCGACACGATCATCGCCAGCGGCCCGCGCGGCAAGCTGGCACTCGAGTCGCTGGCCAACGGTGCGGTCGCCGCGCACGGCGCAGCCATCCGCCGCACCGGCACGGGGCATCTGGTCACTGCCGCAGCATCCGCGCAGGCAACTCCGAGTCTCTACGGGCAGGCGTATACCGTCGTCGCCGGCACGCCCGACGAGCACACGTCCGGCTCAGTCCATACCGCCGTGATCGCACCCACCGGTCAGCGCGTCTCCGACGCGGTGACGGTCCAGGCGGCCGACCCGGCGCTCGCCGGTCCGGCCGCGGCACGAACGACGCGAGCGGCCACTGCGACCGCAGCGACGACAACCTCGGCGACCACCGACGCCAACCTGCCCTGCGCCATCCAACGCAATGACGTCAAGACCGAGGCATACCAACCGAGCGCGGCACAGGTCGAGTGGGCGGTCGACCAAGCGGTGAGCGGCCACCTCACGAAATCGCGCGCGGCCGACTACCGCGGATACGGATTGCCCGCCTATACGGCGCAGGGACTCGAGCCGCTCAACGCGCTCACCGGCGGCGGCAGCGTGCCACCGCAGATCATGCTGGGCATCCTCGCCAACGAGTCGAACCTGTGGCAGGCGTCGTCGCATGTCTCGACGGGCGGGTACGGCAATCCGCTCACCGGCAACATCTACGGGCGCGCCATAGACGACAGCGGCAACGAGTCGATGACGATCGACTTCAGCCAGGCTGACTGCGGATACGGCATCGCCCAGGTCACCGACGGCATGCGCAAGGGGCAACTCGCCGCCACCACGCAGCGCGCCATCGCGCTGGACTACCAGGTCAACATCGCCGCTGGTTTGAGCATCCTCGCGTCGAAGTGGAACCAGCTGTCCGGCGACGGAATCAAGATGAACAACAACGACCCGTCCGCGATCGAGAACTGGTACGCCGCGGCGTGGGCGTACAACTCGGGCTTGCAGCCCAACGCCGACAACGGCAACACGACCGGCTGCACCCCTGGGCCGAGCTGCACGGACACCAATGGCAACTGGGGTCTCGGTTGGGCGAACAACCCGAGCAATCCGATCTACCCGCCGAACCGGCACATGTTCAACCTCGACGGCACGGATGCCGCGCACCCCGGCGACTGGCCGTATCAGGAGCGGGTCATCGGGTGGGCGGCCTATCCGATCTACGAACCGAACGGCTCCTACAGCCAGGCGTGGTGGACCACCGATACCGAGCGGGTGAAGGCGATTCCGGATCCGTCGGTCTTTTGCACCAGTGCAAACCATTGCGTTCCGGGCAAGTCCGCCGGTGCGGCCGGGAGCTGCTCACGCTCGGATCTGCACTGCTGGATTCACTACTCGGCGAGCTGGCACGACTGCGCGAGTGGGCTGTGCGGCCACAGCACGACCGCCTACAGCTCGTCGTCGGCCGAACCCAGTGACCCGGGCACCTCCGACCCGGCCGACTGTGCCGCGACTGCGCTGCCCTCGAACGCGGTGATTGTCGACGACATCCCGTCATCAGCTCCGTCGCCCGCTGCGTCGTGCCACAGCGTCGCAACGACCGGCAGCTTCGCGTTCACCTTCACCGCGGACAGCAACGGCAACTACCCAGCTCACATCGACCTGCATCAGATCAACGGCGGCCTCGACGGGCACTACTGGTTCACCCACACCGCGCAGGCCAACGATCTGACGGCAATGACTGGCACGTGGACGTTCCCGAGCACCACAGTGGGCTGGGGACAGGTCATGGTGCATGTGCCCGCCCTTGGAGCCCAGACACTCCAAGGGCGCTATTCGATCATCGACGGAACGACGGGCAAGGCGCAGTCACGGATCATCAACCAGGACTGGGGAAGCAACAAATGGCTCTCCCTCGGCGACGCGCAGTTCACCGCGAACGAGAAGGTCAAGCTCGCGTCCTACTCGGTGCACGACAACGGCTCTGACGTCGCCTGGGACGCGATTGCGTTCGTTCCGATAAACGCCCCGCGGTACAAGGTGGTGGCGCTCGGTGACTCCTACTCAGCCGGCGAAGGTATCGAGCCGTACCTGTCGAACACCGACAACAGCGCCAACGCCTGCCACCGGTCGTCGAAGGCCTACCCGAACCTGATCACCCTGCCGGGTGCTACGGCTCCGCTGGCGCAGGATCCCAAGGACGAGCTCGACTTCATCGCGTGCTCCGGTGCCCACACCACGTCACTGACAACGGCGGCGGTAAATACCGCCGGGCAGGAGAACCCCCCCGGTTCGGGGTGGGACGGACCGCGATACGAGCACGGAGAGGAACTGCAACTCTCGCAGGGCTATCTCGACTCGCGTACGGATGCCGTGACCCTGTCGATCGGGGGGAACGACGCGCGGTTCGCCGACGTGCTCAAGAGCTGCACCCTGACGACGCACGTCTGCAGCAGTGACGGGTACGTGATGGACGACGACCCGCAGCCGCTCAACCAGTACGAGCCACACATCCTCAACGATCTGATCGGCGCGAAGCTCAAGGCGACCTACCAGGCCATCCACTCCGCGGCCCCGGACGCGCAGATCTACGTCGTCGGTTACCCGCACATCTTCCCGCCGAACGGCACGAGCAGCTGCGGGCTCAACGCAGTCAGCGTTCCCGACCAGGTGTGGATCAACAAGATGACCGATCTCATGGCCACGACGACGAAGAACGTCATCACCACGTTGCAGGGCCAAGGCATCCAGATCTACTACGTCGACTCCCGATCTGCATTTACCGGTCATGACGCATGCGCGGACGACTCATGGTTGAACGCCTTGGTCGCGTGGTCGAGCAGCGGGTCCGGTCGCAGCGTGCCGGGGACCGGCAGCTACCACCCCAAGGCGGCGGGCCAGGCGGAGTTCGCGACGCTCGTGTCGCAGGCGATGGCGGTGCACCTGCCCGCGAAGTGAGCGCCCGCGCCGCAGCGGGTCGGTCAGGTGTTGTCAGCTACGAGACGGGGTAGAGGCCGCCGGTCTGCCACTGCGGCCACGGCACGTTCCAGTCGCCGTAGCCGTCACCCAGACCCATCAACGGACCGCTGGCGTTGGGGTACTGCACCACATCACCGATCTCGAGGAACTCGAACAGCTTCTGCGCATCCTCGGGCTTGAGGTTGGTGCACCCATTGGACGAATCAGCCGAACCAATGTTGTTCTGCGGCCCACTACACCCCGGCGCACCCACACAGTTCCACGGCGCCGAATGCAAATACTCACCGTCATAGGTCAACCGCTGAGTGAACTTCACATGCGGGTCGTAATAACCCGGCCCATGCATCGGGATGTCCAACCCCTTCTCCATGACCACCTTGATGCCCCGCTTGGTCGGCGTCGCCGCCAACCCCAACGACACCGGGAACGTCGTCGACGCATCAGGCCACTGATGACCATCACTCATCACCGTCAACCGATGCGTCGCATCATCAACGGTCAACACATGCGCAGCACCAGTCGAGAAATCCAACGACAAGTTGTTATCGAAGATCAGACCCTTACCCGCAGACTTCCCCTTCGCCTTGAGCTCCATATGGACCTGCGCATGCCCCGGCCAATACCGCGCCGGCCGATAATCAGCCTCGATCGGATGCCCCGCATCGCCATACTTCCGCTCGAAATACCACCCACCATTGATCGCATGCCCGTTCACCGTCACCGTCGTCGCCGCCGAGAAATCCCGAGCCTGCCGAATCGGACGCGACAACAACAAAATGATCGGCATCCCCACACCAACCTGCGACCCATCACTCAACACCGCCGACGACACATGCACCGGCTTACCCGTCGGCTTAGGCGGCTTCGACTTCGACGGCTTCGACTTCGACGGAACCGACGCGCTTGGTCCGCTGGCGCCCGCGGTCGGGCCGTTGGTGACGGTCCTGGTCACGACCGGGCCGGGCTTGGTGTTGCTGCTGCACGCGGCGACCACGAGGACGAGAGCAACCGCGGTTGCAGTGGACGACGATGCGCGACGCAGCCGCGTCGCAAATGGCGAACTCATCACTTGGCCACCCTAAATCAGGGGGTGGCGTAGCCCCGAATTCGCACTGGACATGTCACAGCCAGGCAACCTCACGATGCCCTCGCGCGACTAGTTTGCGTCGGCCTGCGCCTGGTCGGGCTCTGGCACCGGTTCGCCGTCGCGCAGCCGCTGGCTGATGACCTGGGTCACACCGTCCCCGCGCATGGTCACGCCGTACAGGCTGTCCGCGATCTCCATCGTCCGCTTCTGGTGGGTGATGATGATGATCTGGCTGGTGTCGCGCAGTGCGGCGATGAGCTCGAGCAGCCGGCCGAGGTTCGTGTCGTCGAGTGCGGCCTCGACCTCGTCCAGCACGTAGAACGGGCTGGGACGGGCCCGGAAGATTGCCACCAACAACGCCACTGCGGTCAACGAGCGCTCGCCGCCGGACAGCAGCGAGAGCCGCTTCACCTTCTTGCCGGGCGGACGGGCTTCGACGTCGATCCCGGTGAGCAGCATGTCGTCCGGATCGGTGAGGACGAGGCGTCCCTCGCCGCCGGGGAACAGCGCGGCGAACACGACCTCGAACTCGCGAGCGACATCGGCGTAGGCGGCGGTGAAGACCTCGAGGATCCGCTCGTCGACCTCTTTCACGACGGTGAGCAGGTCGATGCGGGTCTTCTTCAGGTCCTCGAGCTGGGTCGACAGGAACTGGTGCCGCTCCTCGAGCGCGGCGAACTCTTCCAGCGCGAGCGGGTTCACCTTGCCGAGCAGGGCCAGGTCGCGCTCGGCCCGGGCGGCCCGCTTCTCTTGGGTGGCGCGGTGGAACGGTCCGGATTGCGGGCCGACGACCTGCTCGCCGCGATCGCGAGCCTGCTCGTACTCGGCCATCTCGAGCGCGGACGGTGGGGTCGGCTGGTCCGGGCCGTACTCGGCGAGCAACGCCTCGACCTCGACGCCGAACTCCTCGACCGCGCGGATCTCGAGTTGCTCGATGCGCAGCCGTTGCTCGGCGCGCACCATCTCGTCGCGGTGCACGGCGTCGGTGAGCCGGGCGAGATCCTCAGCCAGCCGCCGTGCCTCACCGCGCAGCCGCAGCAGTTCGCCCTCCCGGATGATGCGATCCTGCTGTGCGGCGTCACGCTCGACGACTGCTGCCGCGACGGACCGTTCGACGTGCGCCAGCACCTGCCGGGCGGCGTCGCGCACCTCGGCGGCTATCACCGCGCCCCGGGCGCGAGCGGCGCGAACGGCTTCCTGGCGCGCGCGAGCGGCCCGTTCGATCTCGGCGGCGCGCAGCAGCTGATCGGCACGGCCTGACACCGCACGCACCCGCTCCTCGCCGGTGCGCACGGCAAGCCGGGCATCCATCTCGGCCTGCCGGGCGGCGGCGACCTCGGCCTGCACCGAGTCGCGTTCACCGGTGTCGGGCTCGAACGGCTCGTCGGACTGGGCCTCGGCCAGGTGCAACCGCTCTTCCAGCTCGGAGAGCCCGGCCAGGTCGCGGTCGCGGGCGTCCTCGGCGGCGGTGCGCGCCTCGTCGAGCCGGGTGGCTTCGGCGCCCGCCTGGCGCGCCGACTCGCCGAGCTGGGCGAGCTGCTCGGCCACCGCGGAGAGGCGGGCATCGGACTCGTGCAGCGCGTCGAGCGCCTGCTCGACGTCGCTGTGCAGCGCCGCGGACCGTTCGCGGGATTCGGTGAGCTGGGCGTGCAGCCGCTCGTGCCGCGCCGCCGCTTCGTCGGCCTTCTGCCGCGCCTCGTCGACCGATGCCTGCACCTCGATCGCCGACGGCGCCGATGACGAGCCGCCCTCGACCCAACCGACGCCAAGGACGTCGCCCTCGCGTGTGACGATCCGGACAGCCGGATCCTGAGCCAGTGCGCGCGCCGTCTCAAGGTCGTCGACGACCACGACGTCGCGCAGCAGCAGCCCCACCGCGCCGCGGAACTGCTCGGGAACCGTCACCAGGTCGGCGGCAGGCCGGGCGTTCCCGGCGGTCTGCAGCCCGGGATGCCGGCCAGGGTCGCTGACCCCGCCGACGACCAGCCCGGCCCGTCCCGCGTCTTCGGTCTTCAGATGCCGGACGGCGTGCAGCGCGGTGTCGAGCGATTCGACCGCGATCGCATCGGCGGCCGCTCCCAGGGCGGCGGCCACAGCGGCCTCGTAACCCGGCTCGACCGTCAACAGCGCGGCCAGCGAGCCGCTGACGCCGGGCACGTTGTCGCCGGCGGCGAGCAGCGCGCCGCCGCCGTCCTTTCGGGCGAGGCCCACCGCCAGCGCTTCGGCGCGTGCCGACCAGGTGGAGCGGTCGCGCTCGGCCTCTCGCTCGGCGGCGGTCAGCTCGCGCACTCGCGCTTCGATCGTCTCGTAGGACGCCACGGCGGCTTCGTGCCGCTCGTCCAGGCCGAGCTCGCCCTCGTCGAGCGCGCCGACCTCGGCCTGCACGCGCTCGAGCTCGGCACGTGCCGTGCCGGCGCGTTCGCGTGCGGCGCTCGACGCCGCGGTGAGCCGGGCTATCTCGTCACCGGCAGCGGTGGCGCGGGTGCGCAGTGCGTTGACCTGTCCGGCCAGCTTGGCCAGCCCTTCGCGGCGGTCGGCGACGGCCCGCGCGGCGGCGACGAGGGCGCGCTCGGCATCGGCGAGGCGGCGTTCGAGATCCTGGCGCTCGGCGACGACCTCGGTCAGCGCCGCCTTGGCGTCGGTCAGGCTGGCCTGCAGCCGCTCCTCGTCGACGCGGGCCTCCGCGGCCTCGGCCTCCATCGCCTCGGGCTCGCGCCCGGGCACGCGCTCGGATTCGTCCGGTGTCGCGCTCAGGTGCCTGGCCCGCTCGGCGGCGAGCGACGCGGTGCCGCGGAAGCGCTCCTCCAGCGCGGAGAGCCGGTACCAGGTCTCCTGCGTGCGGGCGACGAGCGGCGCGTCGGCGGCGATCGCCGCTTCGAGCTCGGCTTCGCGTGCGCGGGCCTGTTCGAGGGCGTCCTCGACCTCGGCGCGGCGCGCCCGGATGGCCTCCTCGTCGGCGACCTCCTTGCGCAGCTCGGCCTGCAGCGCGACCAGGTCATCGGCGAGCAGGCGCAGCCGCGAATCGCGCAGCTCGGCCTGCACGCCGGCGGCGCGGCGGGCGATCTCGGCCTGCTTGCCCAGCGGCTTGAGCTGGCGGCGCAGCTCGCCGGTGAGGTCGGTGAGCCGGGTGAGGTTCGCCTGCATCGCCTCGAGCTTGCGCAGCGCCTTTTCCTTGCGCTTGCGGTGCTTGAGAACTCCGGCGGCCTCCTCGATGAAGCCGCGACGCTCCTCGGGACGGGCGCTGAGCACGGCGTCGAGCTGGCCCTGCCCGACGATGACATGCATCTCGCGGCCGATGCCGGAGTCGGAGAGCAGCTCCTGCACGTCGAGCAGGCGCACCTGCTCGCCGTTGATCTCGTACTCGCTGGTGCCCTCGCGGAACATCCGCCGGGTGATCGACACCTCGGTGAAGTCGATCGGCAGGGCGTTGTCGCTGTTGTCGATGGTGAGGGTGACTTCGGCCCGTCCCAGGGGCGGACGGCCCGCGGTGCCGGCGAAGATGACGTCTTCCATCTTGCCGCCGCGCAGCGCCTTGGCACCCTGCTCGCCGAGCACCCAGGCGATGGCGTCGACCACGTTGCTCTTGCCCGAGCCGTTCGGCCCGACGACCGAGGTGATGCCCGGCTCGAAGCGCAGCGTCGTTGCTGAAGCGAAGGACTTGAAGCCCCGCAAGGTCAGCGACTTGAGGTGCACGCGACGAACCTACGCGACGGAGCCGACTTTGAACCGGGGGGGCACGCAATCCGGTGACTCGCCCATCAGTGGCCCACGGACCGCCAGGTCAGGATGAGTGGCGCGATATCTCGCGCCACTCAACACCAAGAACCGCGCTGGAAGGCGACCCCAGCGCAACCACAAGAGGGAGGATCAACCCCCGAGGAGCGATAGCGACGACGGTGTTCGGTCCGACCCCGCCGGCGCGCGAGCGAGGCGAGCTTGCGCTGCGGGTCGCGATCCCTCCCGAGCGCAGCGAGGGCGGGTGAGGCGGCTCGCTTCGGCGGATTAAGGCGGATTAAGTCAGCGCCGGTTCGACCGCTTCGGCGATGCGGTGCAGTTCGAGATCGAGCTCGGCGCGGTGCTCGGACCGCAGGTCGGCAAGCTCGCCTTCGAGTTGGGTGACTCGACGGCGCAGCCGGGCCACCTCGAGTGCGAGTACCTGCTCGTTGTTCGTGCCTACGTAGCCAACCAAGGCGCGTGCCATGCGGCAGACCCTTCATCTCACCCGGTTGTCCGGGGCGGCTCGAGCGGACTCGGCCGTCTTCGACGATTCATGTTGTCGACGAGGCAGGAGCGTGGCTTTCCGGTCGGCCGCTGAGGCGGTGTTCGGCCGGCGCGACGTGCCCCCGTCAGGTCACTCAATGGTTGCACCGAGATAACGAACGGTCAACATGGGTCGGCTGCTAACCCGCTGTGACTGGCCTGGGACGCCGCCGCGGCGGCCGCTGGCACACCGGACAGAAGAAGCTCGACCGGTTCATGAAGGCGACCCGGCCGATCGCCGTCCCGCACCGCGGGCACGGCTCGCCCTCGCGCCCGTAGACGGCCAGCGACCGGTCGAAATAGCCGCTTTCGCCGTTCACATTGACGTAGAGCGCGTCGAAGGACGTCCCGCCTGCCCGCAACGCCTCCCCCAGCACATCGCGGACATGGCCGAGCAGCTCGCTCACCTGGGCGCGGGTGAGCGTCCGGCCCAGCCGCTCGCCGTGCAGCTTGGCCCGCCACAGCGATTCGTCGGCGTAGATGTTGCCCACCCCGGACAGCAGCGTCTGGTCGAGCAACGCCCGCTTCACCGCCGAGTCGCGGCGGCGCAGCCGCGTGCTGAACAGCGTCTGGTCGAAGAACGGATCCAGCGGATCGCGGGCGATGTGCGCGATCTGCCCCGGCACCCGCTCGTCCGGCCGATCCACGGCTGGGACGAGGCTGTCGAGCAGCACCCCACCGAAGGTGCGCTGGTCGACGAAGCGCAACTCCGGCCCGCCGTCGGCAAAGCCGATCCGCACGTGCAGGTGCTTCTCGTCCTCAGCATCAGCCGGCCTGATCAAGAACTGGCCGCTCATCCCGAGGTGTGCGATCAGGCACTCGTCGCGGCTGGCGCCATCGGCCGCGCCCAGCGCCAGCCAGAGGTACTTGCCGCGCCGCGACGCCGCCTCGAACCGGGCGCCGGCAAGCCGGTCGGCCAGGTCCCGCGCCCCGGCGATGTGGCGCCGTACTGCACGCGGATGGGTGACCGCGACCGAGGCGATCGGACGGCCGACGGCCCAGCGCTGCAATCCCGCGCGGACGGTTTCGACTTCAGGCAGTTCGGGCACGGTGGTCCGCCTATGACGCCGAGGGCTCAGGCTCCGGCGCCGGGCGCGCGGCGATCGCGCGCCATGCGGTCTCCGCAGCGGCCTGCTCGGCTTCCTTCTTGCTGCGCCCGGTGCTCGCCGGGAAGTTCTCGCCGGCCACCGACGCGGCGGCGGTGAACGTCTTCTCGTGGTCGGGGCCGCGCGAGGTCATCACGTACTCGGGCACGCCGAGCCCGCGATCGGCGGTCAGCTCCTGCAGGCTCGTCTTCCAATCGAGCCCGGCGCCGCTCTCTGCGACCTCATGCATCAGGTCGTCGAAGAGCTCGTGGACGACCCGGCCCGAGACGTCGAGGCCGTGCTCGAGAAAGACCGCGCCGAGCAAGGCTTCGAGGGCGTCGGCGAGGATGCT
>DASRSG010000217.1:0-6038 GCA_035656595.1 Jatrophihabitantaceae bacterium
CGCACAGCGTGGTCTCGACCGCGGCGTGTGGCGTACGCAGGACGACCTTGCGCGCGCCGTCGGCGACCAGCTGCGCGACCTGCGGGCTGGACGCGACCCGGCCGTACCAGCTGTACGAGCCGGTGATCGGGTCGAAATGGCCGGCGAGGGTGATGGTGACTGCAACGGCCGCGCCGTCGACAAGCAGTTCTGCCGGTCCGTCGTAGCCGTCGTCAGTGGTCATGACATCTCCTTGGTGGCCGCGGCGAACGGTAGGGGGTCGTCATAGCCGATCGCGACCCCGTTCGCGCGGGCGACGCCTTCGAGCATGTGCCAGATGGCCTGGCACACCGTGTTCGTAAAGCGCTCGCGGGACAGCGCACCGGGTTGGTCACGCCGCGCCAGCCACCACGCGCAGCTGGACTCGACGAAGCCGACCAGGCCATGCGCGCCGGGTTGCGCTTCCTCGCCGTCGAGGCCGAAGAAGACCATCAGCGCCTGCAGCAGGACCGCGACCCGGTCTGCCAGCGTGGTCTCGACCGCCCCGAGGGCCTGCTCGTTTCGCTGATCGCGCAGGAAGAGGTAGTAGTTCGGATGGTCGGCGAACAGCGCGATGATCGCGCCGATCGTGGAGGTGATGACGTCGCGGGGCGTCGATTCGGCGTCGAGGCTCAGGTGCGGCAGCACGCTGGCGATGACCTGCTCGACGAGGGCGTCAGCGATCGCCTGCCGCAGGTCGTCCTTGTCGCGGAAGTACCGGTAGAGAACGGTCCGGCTCACCGATGCCGCCGCGGCCACCTGCTCAGCGCTGGCGCCCGGACCATGCTCGTCGACCGCCGCAATGCCGGCCCGGACGAATGCGGCGCGACGCTGGGTGCGATGTTCGGCCCAGCGCAGCCGCCGGCCGTCGCCGGGATCCCGGTCGTCGGGCACCGCGGCACCTCCGAAGGTCGGATATGAGGGACTATATCCGGTACGCAGATGTTACTGCGACATCGTGTCACGTATTTCCGGAGGTCGGCCGGAGTCTCTCGGGCATGCAAAAGCCCCGCCGCGGCTCAGGGCCGGGCGGGGCTGCGAAGCGGAGTGGCTCAGCGCGTCCTAGCGCGTCTCGCGGTGCTCGGTGTGCTTCTTGCAGTTCGGGCAGAACTTGTTCATGGACAGGCGGTCGGGGTCATTACGACGGTTCTTGACCGTGATGTAGTTGCGGTGCTTGCACACCTGACACGCCAGGGTGATCTTCGGACGGACGTCGGTGGCTGCCACGGGTTGTGCCTTTCGATAGTTGGTCGTGCTGGTGGGATCCGATGTAGCGAGGGCCGGACTTGAACCGGCGACACAGCGATTATGAGCCGCTTGCTCTACCAGACTGAGCTACCCCGCCCCGGGGCGTCCCCAGGCTGAGCTTCCAGTGGAGACACCAGAGCCCCTTTACGGAATCGAACCGTAGACCTTCTCCTTACCATGGAGACGCTCTGCCGACTGAGCTAAAGGGGCAATCGCACGACCGCAGGAGCGGGTGTGCGCCAGCGGAGAAGTCTACATGACAGCGCGACCGCTCACGGCCGTCAACCCAGCGCTCAGCCGACCGTTCCGACCCCGGTCTCCGGGGCTTGGCGAGATGTTGGCAACATTTGCTCGTTGGACGAGACTCGGGCTGGTTTTGTCCTTCTAAGTAGGAGCTGCCGATGGCTGTCACGTCCGAGCTGAATGCGCTGCACCGGATGCTGGACGAACTGCGAACTGCGGTGCGTTCGCTCCGGTCGCGGTACGGCGACGTACCCGCAGTGCGCAGGCTCGAGGGCGACCTCGACCGCTTCGATCTGGACGCAGCCGATCTGGAAGGACTGGTACCCGTGGCGGCACAGCCGGCGACACAGCACGATCCAGCTGGGATGACGGTGATCGACGACCGTCCGATCGACCCGACGCTGTGGGCGGACGCCGATGACGAGGGCCTCGGCGGGTACCACCGATGACGCGCGCGGGAAGCATGCCGGTCGGCACCGGTGCGGCAGGCCGCGCCGCCATCCCCGAACGCACGCTGCGCACCGACAACTGGCGCAAGGCGCCGCTGCTCACCTTCACCCTGCTCAGCATCTGGGTGATCTATGCGCTCGTGCGCACCGTCAGCCAGCGCGCCTACTTCGTCGACCGCTACCACTACCTGTCACCGTTCTCGTCGCCATGCGTGAGCGCGTCGTGCCCGTCCGGCGCACGCGACTTCGGCACCTGGTTCGGGCACTTCCCGCCGTTCATCCCGCTCGCCCTGCTCGTGCTCCCGTTCCTGCTCGGCTTCCGGCTCACTTGCTACTACTACCGCCGCGCGTACTACCGCGCGTTCTGGGCTTCGCCACCTGCGTGCGCTGTGGCCGAGCCGCACAAGAAGTACTCCGGCGAGACGAAGTTCCCGCTGATCTTCCAGAACCTGCACCGATACTTCTTTGCCGCCGCTGTTGTCATCTCGCTCATCAACAGCTACGACGCGATCCGCGCGTTCCAAGGCAAGGACGGTGGTGTCGGCGTCGGGCTCGGCACGTTGATCATGCTGGCCAACGTCGCGCTGTTGTGGGCTTATACGGCGTCCTGCCACTCGTGCCGGCACATCATCGGCGGCCGCGTCCGCTCGTTCTCGCGGTACCCGATGCGGTACAAGGCGTGGACGCTGGTGTCAAAGCTCAACGCCAAGCACATGCAGCTCGCCTGGACGACGCTCGGCACCTTGATGCTCACCGATGGGTACATCGCGCTCGTTTCATCCGGCACCTTCTCGGATCTAAGGATTGTGAACTGACGTGGCACGCGATGAGCGCTCGCGCGAAGAGGCTTCGGCCCGACGCGGCGAAGGAGCGTTCGGTCCGCAGAACGGCCCGAACGCAGTGAGCGGCCGGAAGGCGGATCGATGACCGAAGCGATAGAACGGCATTCTTACGACGTCCTGGTGATCGGTGCCGGCGGGGCCGGCCTGCGAGCCGCGATCGCGGCGCACGAAGCCGGCCTCAGCGTCGCCGTGATCTGCAAGTCGCTGTTCGGCAAGGCGCACACCGTCATGGCCGAGGGCGGCTGCGCGGCCGCGATGGGCAATGCCAACAGCAACGACAACTGGCAGGTGCACTTCCGCGACACGATGCGTGGCGGCAAGTTCCTGAACAACTGGCGGATGGCCGAGTTGCACGCCAAGGAGGCACCGGAGCGGGTTTGGGAGCTCGAGACGTACGGCGCGCTGTTCGACCGCACGAAGGACGGACGGATCAGCCAGCGCAACTTCGGTGGCCACGAGTACCCCCGGCTGGCCCACGTCGGCGACCGCACCGGGCTCGAACTCATCCGCACGATGCAGCAGAAGATCGTGTCATTGCAGCAGGACGATGCTCGTAAGAAGGGCATCGCGACTGGTGCCGACGAGGGCAGCCTGCGCGTGTTCGCCGAGGTGACCGTCACCGACCTGATCCAGACCGACGACGGCGCGATCGCCGGCGCGTTCGGCTACTGGCGCGAAACCGGCAAGTTCGTGATGTTCAAAGCGCCTGCCGTGGTGCTCTCGACCGGCGGCATCGGCAAGTCCTTCAAGGTCACCTCGAACTCGTGGGAGTGCACCGGCGACGGCATGGGCCTGGCCCTGCGCGCCGGTTCGACGCTGCTCAACATGGAGTTCGTGCAGTTCCATCCGACGGGCATGGTCTGGCCGCCGTCGGTGAAGGGCATCCTCGTCACCGAGGGCGTGCGCGGCGACGGCGGTGTGCTGCGCAACTCCGAGGACAAGCGGTTCATGTTCGACTACGTCCCCGACGTGTTCCGCCAGCAGTACGCAGACAACGAGGCCGAGGCAGACGCCTGGTACAAGGACCCCGACCACAACAAGCGCACCCCGGATCTGCTGCCACGCGACGAGGTCGCGCGGGCGATCAACTCCGAGGTCAAAGCCGGTCGCGGATCGCCGCACGGCGGTGTCTTCCTCGACATCGCCTCGCGGCTGCCGAAGGCCGAGATCCTGCGCCGGCTGCCGTCGATGTACCACCAGTTCAAGGAGCTCGCCGACGTCGACATCACCGCCGAGCCGATGGAAGTCGGACCGACCTGCCACTACGTCATGGGCGGTATCGAGGTCGACGCCGATACCGCAGCGGCATCGCGCGTGCCTGGTCTATTCGCCTCAGGCGAGGTCGCCGGCGGGATGCACGGCTCGAACCGGCTCGGTGGCAACTCGCTGTCCGACCTGTTGGTGTTCGGCAAGCGCTCCGGCGAGGGAGCAGCGGCGTACGTGAAGAAGCTCAACGGCAAGTACCCGTCGATCACCGATGAGCAACTCGTCGCCTGCGAGCGCACCGCGATCGCGCCGCTGGAGCGCCAGGACGGTGACAACGCATACGACCTGCACGAAGAGCTGCAGCAGGTGATGAACGAGCTCGTCGGCATCATCCGCAAGTCCGAGGAGATCAAGGACGCGCTTGGGCGGCTCGAGAAGTTGAAGGCGCGAGCGGCACACATCTCTGTCACCGGCGAACGCGAGTTCAACCCGGGCTGGCACCTCGCTCTCGATCTGCGCAACATGCTCGCTGTCGCCGAGTGCATCGCACGCGCGGCGCTCATCCGCGAAGAGTCCCGCGGCGGGCACACGCGTGACGACTTCCCCAAGATGTCCTCGACGTGGCGCCAGGTGAATCTCATCTGTTCGCTCAACGAAGCCGGTGACGGCATCGATGTGGTCGAGCAGCCGATGGCGCCAATGCGTCCTGATCTGCTCGCGTTGTTCAAGAAGGACGAGTTGCAGAAGTACTACACCGACGGCGAGCTCGCCGATATCCACGAAGAGGTCGCCGACGTGAAGACCGAAGCGAAGGCCCAGGCATGAGCTATAACGCGCATTTCAAGGTGTGGCGCGGCAATGCCGAGGGCGGCGCGCTGGTCGACTTCACCGTCCCGGTCAACGAGGGCGAGGTCGTGCTCGACATCATCCATCGCCTGCAGGCCACCCAGGCCGGTGATCTGGCGGTGCGCTGGAACTGTAAAGCGGGCAAGTGCGGATCGTGCAGCGCGGAGATCAACGGACGTCCGCGACTGATGTGCATGACGCGCATGTCAATCTTCACCGAGGACGAGACGATCACGGTCACGCCGATGCGCACCTTCCCGGTGATGAAGGATCTCGTCACCGACGTTTCGTACAACTACAAGAAGGCCCAGCAGATCCCCGCTTTCGCGCCGCCGCCGTTCAAGCCGGGCGAGTACCGCATGGCACAAAGCGATGTCGAGCGCTCGCAGGAGTTCCGCAAGTGCATCGAGTGCTTCCTGTGCCAGGACGTGTGCCACGTGATCCGTGATCACGAGGACAACAAAGAGGCCTACGCCGGACCGCGGTTCCTGATGCGCGCCGCCGAGCTGGACATGCACCCGCTCGACACGCTCGACCGCAAAGAGGCGGCGCAAGAGGACTACGGGCTCGGGATGTGCAACATCACCAAGTGCTGTACCGAGGTATGCCCTGAGCACATCAAGATCACCGACAACGCATTGATCCCACTCAAGGAGCGCGTCGTCGACCGCAAGTACGATCCGCTGGTCTGGCTCGGCAGCAAGATCGGTCGACGCAAGGATTGATCGCCGCACTGCTCGCGCAGCATTGGCCGCAAGTGCGCGAGATCTACTTGCAGGGCATCGCCACCGGTGATGCGACGTTCCAGTCCGAACCTCCCGACTGGGCAGCGTGGGATTCCGGTCACCTGCGTGCTCACCGCTTGGTAGAACTTGACGGCGACAAGGTGCTCGGCTGGGTCGCCGTTTCGCCGACGTCTGCCCGGCCGGTGTATGCCGGCGTCGTCGAGGAGTCGGTGTACATCGCCGAGGCGGCGCGAGGGCAGGGCGTCGGTCGGCGCCTGCTCACCGCACTGATCGAGTCCACTGAGCAGGCCGGCATCTGGACGATAGAGACCGGCATCTTTCCCGAGAACCTTGCCAGCCTCGCGCTGCACGAGCGGCTGGGATTTCGGCGCGTGGCATCAGGGAGCGGGTCGGCTACCAGCACGGCAGATGGCGCGACGTCATCCTGCTCGAGCGCCGGA